>JAZSCL010000168.1:0-14242 GCA_045602905.1 Acutalibacteraceae bacterium | reverse complement strand
TACCTTACCGTGTTCTCTTGCGCAGATTTCGGTAAGCTCGTCCATGTGCTGTTCAAGGAGTTCGCGGAATTTGAAAACAATCTGAACTCTTTTCATTACGGGCACATTTGACCATGATTTGAAAGCTTCTTTAGCGCAAGCAATAGCTTCGTTAACCTCGTCTTTTGTGCAGCAGGGAGTCTGTGCGATAACTTCACCTGTGCTGGGATTATAAACATCCATGTATTTTTCGCAGGAAGAATCAAGCCACTTGCCGCCTGCGAAATACTTTAATTTCTTAACTGACATTTCAGACACTCCATTCAAATTTTCTACCAAAATATTTTATTACTTTTTGGGATTTATGTCAATACGATAAAAATCAAAACCTGCATAATTCAGCCGCACAACGAAAATAATAGGGAAGAAAGGAATGATTTTATGGGAATTACAAACGGCGAATACGGAAAAATGACAAAAAAAGCATCTCCGTCAAGCAGTTTTGTAAAAAACGGATGCTTTGCGTTTGTTATCGGCGGATTTATATGTGCACTCGGTGAAGGCTTCGGAATGATATACGAAAGAATCGGTTTTACTCAGGATGAAGTGAAAATGATGATTCCCGTAACGCTGATTGTGATTTCTGCTGTACTGACAGCGTTAGGTGTTTTTGATAAAATCGCATATTACGCAGGTGCAGGCACGATTGTGCCGATAACGGGATTTGCGAATGCGGTTGTTTCGCCTGCAATGGAGTTCCAGAGTGAAGGCAAAATTCTCGGCACGGGTGCGAATATGTTCAAAATCGCAGGCCCCGTTATTGTTTACGGCGTTCTTGCGGCGGTGATTTACGGGATTATATATTATATATTTTTGAGGTGATTTTATGCCTGTAAGACAGGGAAGATATACTTTGATGCTGCCGTCTGCACCGGGTATTGCGGGATATGCGGCGGTAGTCGGCAAAAAAGAGGGTGAAGGACCTCTTGCAGAAGAATTCGATTATATTTATGAGGACGGCACTGCGGGCGAAAAGTCATGGGAAAAAGCAGAAAGCGTTATTCATCGTGATGCTGTAACAAGGGCTGTTTCCAAGGCAGGAATTTCTGCTGCCGATGTTGATGTTATTTTTGCGGGCGATCTTCTTAATCAGTGCACGGGTACAACATTCGGAATAAGAGAAATGGGTATTCCGTTTATGGGTGTTTACGGTGCGTGCTCAACAATGGCTCTTTCCATGGCTGCTGCTGCGGCAAGCGTTGACAGTCTGCTTGCACGCTCAGCCGTAGCCTCAACATCGTCACATTTCTGTTCTGCGGAAAAGCAATTCAGAATGCCTCTTGAATACGGCGGTCAGCGTACTCCGACCGCCCAATGGACAGCAACCGCAGCAGGTGCAGCGGTTATATCTAAAAAGGAAACAAAGGCGAGAATAGAAAAAATCATTATCGGAAGAATCAAGGATTACGGCATAAAAGATGCCAACAATATGGGGGCGGCAATGGCACCCGTTGATGTTAAACTAACACCATGGTTGTTTCACATGAGAGGAAAACGGCTTCTTCATCTCCGTGAAACGAACCAATGCCCGACAAAATACGGCGGCACGGTTATCATACAAAAATCTGAAAAAGGAGGTTAATGTGCAGGCTGTGTCGGGCATTCATTACAGACAATATGAGCTTTGTGAGGAAATTTACATAAAACGCTCTTGAAAATAAATGGAGAAAATTGTAAAATGGAATTATAAAAATGAAAAAGGAGTGTTTTTATGTCAAAGGCATCAAAGCTCAGAAAACAGGCAGAGCTTGCGCAGAAGCCGACCATCAAGCAGGGATTTCTTAACTTTGTCGATGTTCTGACCGATAACAAGAATTTCTGTATGGCATGGCTGATTGCAGGATTTATTTTCTTCACGGTTTACGGATTTATTGATAATCCGGACCTTGCAAAAACAGCAAGCGTTATCGGCAAAACCCATCCCAGACTCTTTGTCTGGTGGGCAGTTTTTTCGGGAGTATCCCTTTATCTCAACCTTCAGTATCTTTACAAGCTGAATAATTTCAAAACAGAAAAGCTCGCAAAAATCGGTAATGTATGCACCTATCTCGGCTTCATCTGTATTTTTGCTTGTGTAAATATTCCGTCAGTTGAGCCTGAAGACGGCAAACCTCTCCAGATGGCGGCGCACTGGTCAACGGCACTTCTTTTTGCGGCATTCTTTGCGGCTGCAATCATAGCATTCCTGCTTTATAAATCCATGCAGAAAAGCACAAAGCATCTCATAATGCTTATCGTTCTTGCGCTGACACTTGTGCTGATGATTGTTCTTCTTCTCATCTTCGGCAAGAGCGGAGGAATCGAGAGCATTCCCATGTGGGTTGCCTACATAATCATTTTTATGCTGAATTACACAAAACCCTTTCAGCCCGAAAAGAACTGATATCTGATTTTTCACCCTCTGTTGATTCAGAGGGTAAATTTTTTGTTGTTATCTGTGCTGATATGTGATAGAATGAAATCGTGTGAAAATGAAGAAAAGGAGAGATGATTAATGAATTCCGAAGCAAACAAGCCGAACCTGGTACAAAGGGCAGGAAATGCCATCAACAATGTCAGAGAATACTGGTCTGTTCCGCCCAAGGGAAAGAATATTCCTTATAAAGAGGTTGCCGCTTTAAGCGGTGCGGGCTTCGGCGTAAACTGGGCAATGCTCCTTGCAGGACAAATCGGTCTGAGTGCGGGTAATTTCCTTGTAGGTGCAAGCATCGGACTCCGCCCGATGGATTTGCAGATAATGCTTACCGTTGCCAATCTTATCGGCATTCCCATCGGTATTTTCCGAAGCTGGTATTATGACAATCATCATATTGCGGGCGGAAAATTTCTGCCGTTTATCAAAAGAACAGGTCTTCCTATTGTTTTGATATCAATGATATTTGTATGGCTTCCGTATGAATATTTTAACTATACAACAAAAGCGGTTGTTGTCTGGCTGATGTATTTTCTGCTCAGTCAGTTCCATTGCTTCTATAATGAAAGCTACACCTATTTTCAGCAGATAATATCGCCCGATGCACAGGAAAGAGCCACGGTAATGAGCATTTCGCAGGTTATCTATTCCCTTGCACCGACGATTTCAAATTTGGTTATTCCGATGGTTGCAGGCTGGACTTGGGGTCTTGACAACATATGGACCTACCGTGTTATTTATCCTGTTTTCACTATAATCGGCTTTATTATTACTACAATTTTCTTCCGCAGGGTAAAGGAAAGACTTATTCTTCCCAAAAAGAAGCTTGAACCCGTCAGAATGCTTGATGCTATCCGTGAGGTTGCAAAGAATAAGTACTACTGGATTATTCATTCGGCGGCATGGGTTGTTTTCCTTGAATCGGGCTACGGCATTATTCTTAACTGGTCGTTTGTTTATGCCTACAACGGTCAATATGATTCGTATCTCGGTCTTGCCAACACGATTATCGGCAATGCGGCTTTATGGTCGATGCTTCTTGCACCGCTTGCAATCAAGCTTATGGGCAAAAGAAATCTGCTCATAGCATCAAACACAATTAATATAATCGTTCTCATTATTCTTTATTTTACCTACCGCAATCTTATATTGATTTGCGTTCTTTGGTATTTCAATACATTTATAAGCACATTCTGGAATATCGTTCAGCACCAGATAAGTGCGGATATGAGGGACTATCACCAGTGGAAAACGGGGGTCAGAGTTGACGGACTTTTCGGACCTCTTGGTATGATAGGAACTGTTATCGGCTTCTTTACGGGCATGGTATATCCCGCAATTTATGAAAAAATGGGTCTTCTTGAAGACTACAGCGTGCTTTATGATGACACAATCCGCAATAATCTTTTTGAGGTGCTCATTATATGCTCTGCATTCGGTGCGTTGCTCAATCTTATTCCGTTCTGCTTCTATGACCTTACGGAAAACAAGCATAAAGCTTATGTCGGAGTGCTGAAAATCCGAGCAATGTTCGAAAACTATTCTCTCGGTGCTCTTGAAGACGGCGAGCTTGAAGAGGCTATGGAGATTATCCGTGAGGCGAAAGAAAATTTCGGCAAAGAAAAAGTAAAAGCGGATAAAAATGCTTCAAAAGAAGAAAAGAAACAGATAAAAGAAACCAATCTTGCCATTGAGAGAGCCGCTATAATTATGCAGGATCTCAATAAATTCTCGGGTGAAGCGGGAATCGCAAGATTAACGCAGGCAAGAGCTGATTATGCAAACGGAAATCTTTGTTTATATGAAAACGCTCACGAAGAAATGAGAACAGCAAGAAGTCTGCCGAAATCAACGAAAACCGAAAAAGAAATCCGTTCCGATGCAATCAGAAACGCACGAACAAAGAAGGAAGCTGCATCGCTCATAAAAAAATACGGAATTGAAAACATCGTTAAACCCGATGAATCCGTAAAAGAAGAACTTCAGAACAGAGAAACAAGCAGTTTTGCAGAGAGCATGAAGGTAAGACGCGAGCTTAAGGCTTATCTTAAAGCGGTTTCGGTTTACGAAAGAGCTGTGAAGCCTTATACAAATGCAGCAAATCTTATTGAACAGGCTGAAAACTATACTCATTATGAGGAAATCAAAGAAAGATATTATGCCCTTGCATCAGAGAAAGGGGAAGTATGATGTATAGAATCGAACTGGGCAAAAGCGGTCTTCAGGTGCCGACGGTAGCGGTAGGCTGTATGCGTATCAGCGATAAAAGCGAAAAGGAAGTTTCCGCTTTTGTGAATACTGCACTTGAAAACGGTGCAAATTTCTTTGACCATGCCGATATTTACGGCGGAGGAAAAAGCGAAAGCGTTTTCGGAAAAGCAATCGCAGGCTCAATGCGTGATAAGGTTATAATCCAGACCAAATGCGGTATCCGTCAGGGCAGATTCGATTTTTCCTATGAACATATCACGGAATCCGTCAACGGAAGTCTTGAAAGACTGGGTACGGATTATATCGATGTTCTTCTGCTCCACAGACCCGATGCTCTTATGGAGCCCGAGGAGGTTGCAAGGGCATTTGATGAGCTGAAAGCATCGGGAAAGGTGCGTCATTTCGGTGTTTCCAACCAGAATCCTTATCAGATGCAGCTGCTCCAATCATGCATGGATATGTCGCTTTGTGCAAATCAGCTTCAATTCGGAGTTATGCATGCGCCTATGATTCAGTCGGGCATAAATGTAAATATGTATAACGAATCTGCGGTTAACCGTGACGGCGGAGTGCTTGATTTCTGCAGACTCAATAAAATCACAATTCAGCCATGGTCACCCATGCAGTACGGATTCTTTGATGGATGCTTCATCGATAACGAAAAATTCCCCGATGTAAACTCAAAGATGGCAGAAATCGCAGAAAAATACGGTGTTTCAAAAACAACAATCGCATTTGCGTGGATTCTCCGCCATCCTGCAAAAATGCAACCCGTAACGGGCACAACGAACCTTGAAAGACTTACGGATTGCCTCAAAGCATCAGAGGTTAAACTGACCCGTGAAGAATGGTATGAAATCTACAGAGCAGCAGGAAACATCCTGCCTTAAAAAGAGAAAAGGAAGAAGCTGTAAAATGAAAAAAGCATACAGAATATTATGTTTTGTTCTTGCACTTTCCGTTATCACAATAAGCGTCGGCATTTTCGGATTTGCGGCAGAAAACGGAAAGAATTATTACTATATTGATTCCGTCTCCGGCGACGATTCAAACAGCGGTACGGATATTGACAGTCCCGTAAAAACACTTGCAGGACTGAAAATTTTTGATATCGGGGCAGGTACGCATTTCCTTTTCAAAAACGGCGGCGAGTATGAGTGTGCAGCAATTCTTACCTGCGAAGGAACAAAGGATAATCCCGTTGTCGTTTCGTCATACGGCGAGGGAGAAAAGGCTGTTCTTTATACAAACGAAAGAACAGAGGTTCTTCGTCTTTTTGACTGTTCGTATGTGACTGTTTCAAATCTTCATATCAAAGCTCCCAATGGCGGCGGTATCTGGATTGACACCCATACTCAGACCTCCGAAGGAATAATCATTGAAAATGTTTATTTCACCGATATGCAGAATTATAAGGTCCACAGCCGTGACGATAATTCAAACGGTGCCGCATCTGCAAGAGCAGCGGTTATGGTCAAGGGTCTGCCGGCAAAGTCAAGATATGCCGTAAACAATCTCACAATAAGAAACTGCGAAGTATATAACTGCGCAAACGGATTTATGATCTGGGGTTCGTGGAATGATAAGCAGACTCCTTGGTGCGAAACAGAAGAAGAGATAGACCCCGTTTACAACAAAGGCTTGCTGATTGAAGGCTGTTATTTCCATGAGATGGATGCAGAGGCGGTTATCGTCGGCATGTGCGACGGCGCACTCGTAACCAATTGCCGTGCAATCAACTGCTGTCAGGGTGAGGGCGTTGACGAAAACGGTGAAATCGAATATTTTACGGCGGCGATGTGGTTCTGGGGCAGCGAAAACAGCACCATTCAGTATTGTGAAATCGCAGGTCAGAAGAATGTGGGTGACGGTATGTCGGTTGACTTCGACTCCCATTCCAACAACTGCACTTATCAGTATATATATTCCCATGATAACATGAGATTCATGTGCAATAATCCCAACTACAGCGGACAAAAAGGCAACACGGTGCGCTACTGCCTTTCCGTAAACGATAATAAAGCACGCTCAACAACAGCCGTCGGCACCTGCGGTGAGCATAACTTCAGTTTCTATAACAACACAATTGTAAACTGCGGTGAATTTCATTTTAAGAATCTTTATAATTCCTACATCGCAAACAACATAATCATTCCCGTTGACGGAGCAACTTTTGCCTATGATGTTGATTCCGAAAGAGGAAATGTGTTTGAAAACAACTGTTATTACGGAGTAATGACTCCGATTGTTGATTTGTGTGCCAAAAATACCGTACCCGGTTTTTCAGGCAGCGATTATTCAGACCCCGAAAGCTTTATGCTTTCAAAGAAATCTCCGCTTATCGGTGCAGGCTCGGCAATTGAGGGCATCGAAAAGGATTTCTACGGCAATCCCGTTCAGAGCAACAATATCGGATGCTACGGCGGAACGGGCACGGATGCAAAATATGAGCGCGAGTTCCTGATTGAAAAAATCATCCGCACAATTCTTGATATAATCGAAACCATTAAACATGAGATTTATGTAATATTCGATTAAAAAAACAAGCTGCTTCACAGATGTGAGGCAGCTTATTTGTTTACCGTTCTATTGTTATTCTGACTTCGCCGTTTGAAATAACGGTGAGAGTCAATTTTTTTGTTTCTTCATCCCATTCTGCTCTGCCCGTTGCTCCGTTTGAACCGATACCGATAAGTGTTTGCGGCTGTGATTCAAATCCCGAAAGCTCAATAACAGATTCTCTGAAATCCTTGGGGTCGCTGATTTTTCCGCCGTTGGCATAATCAATCATAAAGGTGTTTTCATCCTCAAGACCTGCGCAAACCGCATCCGCATTAAGTCGGAGATTGCACAAATCAATGTCAATGCTGTCGTCGTTTTCTTTTATAACCGCATAGGTGTGCGCAACAAATTTTGTGTTGAGTTTCAGGTTGTTTTCGGGCAGAGTATAGCTTACAGTCTGTTCGCTGCCGATTGTTTTATTCTCGTTGCTGTTGAAAATATAAATATAATCGTTCATGTCAAACAGCACGCCGTTGCCCGAATATGTTTCTTCGTAGTATTTGTTGAAAAACTTCTCTTTTATCGGATTAATGAAAAGAAGATTTGTGAAATACTTGAAATCATTGAGAATATAGCTGTCGGGGAGAACTTCTTCAGGATTTGAATAAATCGGAAGAATCGGAACGATGAAGTATCTTCCCGTTGAGGGTACCCAGTCTTTTGTGCAGTCAAAATAAGGAGTTATATCAATCTTTTCTTCAATGAATGAGAAAGTGTCGCAATAAAGCCCCTGGAGAAGGTGTGCATCGTTGCCGCTGAGCGCCCAGGATGTGGGCGATGTCATTTTATATGCAACTTTGATTTTTTCCTTAACCTGTTCTTTGCTCGGAACAGAACCGTTAAGTATCATCTGATAAATCGGATAAAGCACATCCCAGAATGTGGGAGTAAGCACAACTTCGCCATTAATGAAATGGTAAAGCCCGCCCCTGCTGAATGTTCCCTCAATCGCATAGACCGTTGCACCGCCAACCATATCTGCTATCATATCTATGCCGAAAAGTGCGGGAGGATATTTTACGGTAGTGATAGGGTCGGGCTCGTTGGGTTTGACACCGATGTTGTCATACTCAATAAAGCCTTCTTCATACCAAAGGAAATTTTCAAGATTTACGCCCCAGTTACCGCATACATCGTCAAGCCAGCAGCCGAGAATATTTGCCTGGGAAGCAAAATGTCTGCCGTGGCCGTTGTGCTTGTCCATAATGATTATGTTTTCGGTGTTGCTTTTGAGAAGGTCATAAAGCTCACGGTCTTTGAGTATGTGGTTAACATAGTTGAGCTTTTTGCGGTAAATATATTCCATATCCTGCCAGATGAAAAGTCCGCCGTTTTCGGCACATGCTTTGATGCAGGATTTCAGTCTTGCAAGAATGTTGTTATTAACGCCGTTGTCCTCGGTAACCTCGTCATAGGCGAGCTTTTCATCAGTAACGCCGTTGGTTGAAAGCTCAACCTGAACAAAGCCGATGAGTGAAGGATGCTCTTTGAATACTGCGGAAAGCTCCTCCTGAGTGAAGGGGTCACGGGTTTTGTTGGTGCAGAAACACTCTGACTGACAAACAATGGGAACGTTTGCTTCGTCGGTAACGGTAAGAAGCTCATCCCAGAATTCAAGCTGTCTTGCGGGGGTCATGTCCGTTGTGCCTTCGTCGATATAGATAACTGCAAAGTTTCTGATATCCTCGGGAAGAGCATTGTATGTTTTGATTGCATATTCCGCAAAAGCTTCACCCGTCTGCGGTCCGCCCCATATCGGGCAATTCCTTATCATAAAGAGAGGGTTTTCTTCGTCAACGTACATGCGGAGTCCGTCAACCTTTTTACGGGTTCTGATTTCTGTTGTCCGGTTTATTTTTTCACCAAGAGGAACAAATCCCGTGTCTGCGGAAGTTTCATCTGCCGAAACTTCAAACGGAATCATAAACAACATTGCCATTATCAATAAAATGCTGATAACCTTTTTCATTTTATGCACCCTTTCTGCTGGAAATATGACTTAAAAGACGGTACAAATAATCGCATTCTAAATATATTGCTTTATGGTTTTTGGAATAATAACACAATTCTTTTTGGTAGTTTTCTTCGCAAAAAACTTCTTATCCAAATTTTAAAATGCTTAGTTATGTATGCAAATATTATTTTGTTTTTTTTAGGCAAACTATATTTTTTAAGAAAATTCTTTTCAAGTAATCCTTTAGAACACATGGTGTTAAAAAATTTATTTGCATCTTTAACACTGAGTCGAACCAGCATCATCAAAAAATTTTTATAATTGAATTGTATAAATCCTTCTGAGGATTCCTTTGTAAATCTACCGTCTTCTAATCCGCTTTTTAATATTTCTATGATTGATATTGTCGAATTCATATAAATCAAACGTTTTTTTGTCTGTTGCAAACTGTTCATTGCAGATTCAGGATTTTTTCTGTAAAAATAAAATATGTCTGTCAGATTTTTTCTGTTTTTTACAACTGTGTTTAATTCATGAGAAAACAATGTGTCTTCACCATAGGCTATATCTTTACGGTATCGAACATTATAACTGTTGACTAAACTTAATTTATATAGTTGAGAGAAATTCGCACCATAGTAGAAATCAGGATCATTTTTTAAATCTTTTGTTTTTAGCAGTTCACGTTTCTCTTTTGAAATCGTTTCGGCAAACGAGTATGCTCCAAAAGTGATTAAATCATAATTATTACTTGCTATTTCTTTTAATTTACCCAAACAATTTGTTTCTATAAAGTCATCAGAATCGACAAACCATATATAGTCTCCTTTGGCAACTGAAATACCTTTGTTTCTTGCTATAGAAACGCCGCTGTTTTGTTGTTCTATAACAGTAATGTTTTTATAGTTTAGCTCATACTCTTTTAAAATAGAAAGACTTTTGTCTTTAGAGCCATCATTCACGCAAATAATCTCATAATCATTTGAATCGATATCTTGATCAACACATGATTGAATGCATTCATGCAAATATTTTTCTGTATTGTATACGGGAATTATAATACTTAAAAACATTTAATTAGCCTCCTAAAATATCTGTTTTAGTATACCAAATGAATATAAGGTATGTCAATATTCCTGTAATTGTATTTTATAGAACACATTGTTTTTACACATTTGACCTTCTTGACAATGATAGAAAATATGCTTATCATATAGATGAGAACACTGTTTGTAGCTTTGTGATTATATTCAGGAGGAAAGAGCATGGAGAAAATCAAGGTTTTATTTGTTTACAATAATTTCGGAATAGGCGGTATATCCAAGGCTCTTATAGATGTTTTACGTTTGCTTGATTATTCCCGATATGATGTAACGCTCTATATCCGCAGAGACGATGTTCTGGATTTGATTGAAAAAGTTCCTCCTCAGGTTAAAACTGTTATTATTAAAAATGAGGTTAAGAATGTTGTTTTTGAAAACAATATTTTGGGGAAAATAGTAAAATTCGCATACAACTTATTAAAAAAAGGTCATAAACATCTTGCAAAGCAATTGTTTCTTTTTTACAAATATCCCATTCAAAGAAAAAAAGAGCAACAAAGGCTGAAAGACCATATGTGGGATGTCGCGATTTCATACTCAACCGACGGCGATGATCCGATATTTGTAAAAGAATGTGTTAATGCAAAGAAAAAATATGTTTTTGTTCATCAAAGCACAAGAATAGCGAAGAGGAACATAAAAGCAATGAAAAAATATGACGGTATAATTTCCGTTAATCCTTTGCTTGTACCATGGGTAAGCTCTTTTATGAAATCTTCAAAAAATGTCTATGCAATCGAGAATTATGTTGATTTTGAGAAGATAAGGCTTTTGGCAACACAAGATTCGCCTGTTTCATGCGACAAAACCGTTATTGCAACCTGTGGCAGGCTTTGCCTTACCAAGGGCTTTGATTATGTTGCAGATACAGCAAAATTGCTTTCAGACAATAACAAGGACTTTGTCTGGTACTGGATAGGCGACGGTCCGTCAAGAAAAGAATTGGAGCAAAGAATCAAAGATTTAAATTTGGAAGACAAAATCATTATAACGGGATTTCAGAAAAACCCATATACATATATGAATGCTTGTGATATATATGTACAGCCGTCAAGAGCAGAGTGTTGTTGTTTGTCTATCATGGAAGCATTTATTCTTGGCAAACCGGTAATTACAACAAAAAATGCAAGCGGAAGATATTACTTTGAAAAATATGGATGCGGCATTCTTGTCAATGAATCACCTGAAGAAATTGCAACTGTAATCAACAGATTAATGACTGATAAAAGTGCTGTTGAATCAGAAAAGGGAAAAACAGACAAGATAAATTGGGAAGAAGAAAAAAGAAGATATTCGGATTCATGGAATAAATTGCTTACAGGACATATTGAAGAATAAAACAATGGTTGGTCTCCTCTGCATTCGCAGGGGAGATTACTGTATATAACATATTTTTGCTAAAATATTGTTTTTTCAATATTCCGATGATATAATATAGAAGAATGTTATTAGGTCAGCAGGTGTTTTTATGAAAGAAAATAATAAAAAATCAAAGAAAAAGACGATATTGTTACTGTGCTTGCTTATTCCTTTTGTTCTCATAGTCGGCACAGTTGCAGGTGTTGCGTTACCGCTTGTTATCAGCTATAACAACAATGCCTATGAAAAAGCAGAGATTGTTGAAAGAACAGATGAATATGTTATGCCTGAAACAGACCCTCAGCCCGAAGAATGGGCGGATGTAACCATTCCCGAAGCGGAACTCGGCAGGGATTTTACATCCGAAACGCAGCCGACAACCGTTCGTGAAACTCTTGCAAACAACATTAATTCAGGCGGCAATAAAGGAAACAAGGGAACAACCAAAAGTCAGTTCGACCGACACGCATCCTTCGGCAGAAACTCAAATGCAATCAGCGTTTACGGAAAAACTCCCATATATAAAGTTGAAAAGAAAGATCCCAACATTGAAAACATCCTTGTTCTCGGAACGGATTCACGAGATGTTACCCGTGAAAGAGGCAGAAGCGATGCGATGATTGTTATGTCATACAACAAAACAACGGGTGCAATTAAAATGGTTTCCATTCTTCGTGACTCCCTTGTGCCTATTGAAGGTCACAAATGGAACAGAATCAATGCCGCTTATTCATATGACGGTGTAGGACTTGCGGTAAACACGGTTAATCAGCTTTTCAACCTTGATATTCAGCGATTTGTTGTTGTTGATTTCAATGGTGTAACCGATTTCATTGATAAAGCAGGCGGAGTTACAATCAACCTTACCCAGGCCGAGGTTGATTATATGACAAAGTACAGCAACGGTAGTGTTAAATATAACGTTGGTCCCAATGACCTTAACGGCGACAGAGCGTTGGTTTATATGAGAATCCGTAAGATTGACAGCGACTTCGGCAGAACCGCAAGGCAGAGAAACGTTATTGAAACTCTCGCAAAAAAGATTCTCAAAGAAAAGAGCATTTCCGAAATATATGATTTAACAAATTTCGCGTTTGGTCTTGTCAAGACGAATATAAGCGTTACGGAGCTTACATCCGTTATAACCGATGTTGTTACGGGTGCTCTTGAAAACGGTCTTAATATTGATTCACAACACGTGCCCTATGCAGGTGCATATTCTTATAAGCGTTATAACGGCATGGCAATCATCTCATTTGATATTGACGATGCTGCAAGAAGAATACACGAATTCATTTACGGATAAGCGAGGAAAATTATGCTTGATCAGAATGTAAATCTCAACGGTAAAACAGTTCTCATAACCGGTGCGGCAGGATTTATCGGCTCAAATCTTGTAACAGAGCTTTTGCGTACTGTTGACGAAATAAAAATCGTGGGAATCGATAACATGAACGATTACTACGATGTTTCCATCAAAGAATACAGACTCAAAGAAATCGAAAAACTTGCCGCAGAAAAAAGCTCGTGCGAATGGATTTTCGTAAAGGGAAACATTGCTGACAGAGCACTCATTGATGAAAGCTTTAAAAAATATGGCTTTGATGTTGTTGTAAACCTTGCGGCCCAGGCAGGAGTAAGATATTCAATTACAAACCCCGATGTTTATATCGAGAGTAACATTATCGGTTTCTATAACATTCTTGAAGCTTGCCGAAATCATCCCGTTGAGCATCTTGTTTATGCAAGCTCATCAAGTGTTTATGGCTCAAACAAAAAGATTCCCTACAGCACCGACGATAAGGTTGATAATCCCGTAAGCCTTTATGCGGCAACCAAAAAGAGCAACGAGCTTATGGCTCATTCCTATTCAAAGCTTTATAACATCCCATCAACCGGATTGCGTTTCTTTACCGTTTACGGACCTGCAGGCAGACCCGATATGGCATATTTCGGCTTTACAAACAAGCTCAGAGCAGGGGAGAATATTCAGATTTTCAATTTCGGAAACTGCAAGAGAGACTTCACATTTGTTGACGATATTGTTGAAGGGGTGAAGCGTGTGATGCAGTGTGCACCCGAAAAGGAAAACGGCGAAGACGGACTTCCCATTCCGCCTTACAGAGTTTACAACATTGGCAATAACAGTCCCGAGAATCTGCTCGATTTTGTTGATATCCTTCAGCAGGAGCTTATCCGTGCTGAGGTATTGCCTGAAGATTATGACTTTGAGGCACATAAACAGCTTGTACCCATGCAGGCAGGCGACGTGCCCGTTACATATGCAGACACATCTGCACTTGAGCGTGATTTCGGTTTCAAGCCGTCAACATCTCTGCGTGACGGACTCCGCAAATTTGCAGAATGGTACAAAGAATTTTACATGTGAGGTTAAATTATGGAAAATAAAAAATTCAGTATAAAGCAGGGTTACGTTGCAAGAGAAATCGCAGGAGAGTATATAGCCGTTCCCGTTGATTCCTCATGCGGAGCCCATATCGTGGTTCTCAACCCCGTAAGCAAATTCCTCTGGGATGAACTCAAAACAGAGAAAACCTTTGACGAGCTGATCGATGCCATGCTCAAAAATTACGATGTTTC
>JAZSCL010000167.1:0-2623 GCA_045602905.1 Acutalibacteraceae bacterium | reverse complement strand
TGAAGCGATACGGAGAGCAAAGCATTTCTTGCCGAGAAGAACGTTTCCGCCGTAACCTGAGTTAACGGAGATGATTGTGTTGTCCTGGGGGAACTGGCAGATATATCTCTTTTCTTCGTCGATATCGCACTTGCAGTGAAGTCCGCGAACCCAATCTTCGCTGTCACCGAGAGCTTCAAGAACATCCTTGCCGACTCTTGTCATGATAACCATGTTGAGAACAACATATATTGAGTCTGTGAGTTCAATACCGATTTTGGAGAACTTTGAACCGACGGGACCCATTGAATAGGGAATAACGTACATTGTTCTGCCCTTGTAGCTGTCCTTAGCGATTGCATAAAGCATTTCATAAGCTTCAGCAGGATCCATCCAGTTGTTTGTGGGGCCTGCTTCTTCCTTTGTGGGAGCACAGATAAAGGTTCTGCCTTCAACACGGGCAACGTCGTTGACTGCTGTTCTGTGAAGATAGCAGTCGGGAAGAAGCTCCTGATTAAGCTTAATCATTTCGCCTGTTGAGCAAGCTTCTGCACGGAGAGCTTCAATCTGCTCTTCGCTGCCGTCAATCCAAACGATCTTTTCAGGCTTAACGAGTTCAACTTTTTCGTTAATCCATGAAAGAACACTCTTATTGGAAGTCATATTTTCCATATTAGTTTCTCCTTTCTACAGAAAACCAACAAAATTTAACAAAATTGCGGGGATAAAAAAGCCTTATTTGTGACTGTTGACAATCAACATTTATCTCTTTTCTAACCTAACCCATTATAATTATATCATGCTTTTTTGTAAAGTCAATATAAATGGAAGATTTTGCATAAAAGTGTTACAGAAAATTCATTATATCGATAAAAATTACTGATTCTGCTCATCAATCGGCATTGTGGCGAAGGCGTTGAGGTTCAGACTTGCAATATTTCCTTTTGAGAATTCAAAATATCCTTGTGCACCAACCATTGCCGCATTGTCTCCGCATAGTGACAAATCAGGCATATAAAGTTGCCATCCTTTTTCCGCACAGACCTTGTTCATTCTTGCTCTTAAGCGTGAGTTTGCGGAAACGCCGCCTGCAAGCGCAATCTTGGTGAATCCGTAGTCTTCGGCAGCTTTTACCGTGTTATTAACAAGGCAGTCCGCAACGGTTTCAATACAGCTTGCACCGAGGTCGGGAATGCTGATATCAATTCCTTTTTGCTTTGAGTTATGAATGATATTCACAACTGCGGTTTTGAGTCCCGAAAAGCTGAAATCGTATTCATTGCCGTCAACACGGGGATGCGGAAGCTTATAGACCGATGGATCGCCGTTAACGCTGATTTTATCAAGGTTAACGCCGCCGGGATAGGGGAGACCCATGGCTCTTGCGGCTTTATCCATGCACTCACCTGCGGCATCGTCACGGGTTCTGCCGATGATTGAAAAATCGGTGTAATCGTTAACTGCAACGATGTGGCTGTGGCCGCCCGAAACAACGAGGCAGAGGAACGGCGGTTCAAGGTCGGGAGTAGTTATGTAGTTTGCTGCTATGTGTGAACGCAGATGATGAACGGGAACAAGGGGAAGACCTGTTGAGTAGGAGAGTCCCTTTGCGAAGTTGACACCCACCAGCAATGCACCGATAAGACCGGGTGCGTATGTTACTGCAATTGCATCGAGGTCGGAATATGTTACATCTGCATCGCTCATAGCTTTTGAGACAACGCTGCTGATTGCCTGAGCGTGCATTCTTGATGCGATTTCGGGCACAACTCCGCCGTATATTATATGCTCGCTTACCTGCGAAGCTATAACGCTTGATAAAACTTTTCTTCCGTCCTCAACAACGGCTGCAGCCGTTTCATCGCATGAGGATTCAATAGCAAGGATTTTCATAATAATCACCTTAAAAATACTTTGTATATATTATTCCGTTTTCCGTGGGGTCGGAATAGAAATTTTTTCTTATTCCTGCTTTTTCAAAACCCTCTGATTCATAAAGTGAGATTGCAGCAACATTGCTTTCACGCACTTCGAGGGTAATGAATTCGCAGTTTCTTTCCTTTGCACCGCTGCAAGCCGATTTCAGAAGAGCTCTGCCGATGCCGCAAGCTCGGTATTCACGGAAAACCGCAATGTTTGTAATGTATGCCTCGCCGCAGATTTCCTGAACGCCGATATATCCGAGCACTTTGTCCGAAACTGCAACAAGAAAATGAGAGTTTTCGTTTTCAAGTTCTTCGGACAGAGATTTTTCGCTCCACGGTGAGGAAAAGCACACGATTTCCAATCGTGCTATATCGGGAATGTGTTCCGCTTTCATTTCAACAATTTCAAAATTCATTCGGAAACCTCCGAAACGATTTCGTCAAACTGAGAAACAAGAGCTTCCCTTATAGAATTTGCACAAATCATATAAGTTTCGATGTCACCGCCAAAGGGGTCGGGGATTCCGTTTCCGAGAACGGTTATTCTTTCTTGCGGTACATACAGCGAAAGACTTGAGGCGTGCTGATTTGTCATGCAAACGAACTTGTCGGTTTCGTCAAGAATATATTCATTGATTCTTCTTGCCCTGTGAGCAGAAATGTCAACGCCGAATCTCTCGCAGGCTTTAACGGAATTCGGGGTTACTTCGTCACCCGTC
>JAZSCL010000166.1:0-1650 GCA_045602905.1 Acutalibacteraceae bacterium | reverse complement strand
ATCCCAAAATTAGATAAGCTTGCTCAGATGAGATATGTAATGGCAAACAAGGATAGATATATCAAGAAATTAGAAATGGAGATTAAATTGATGCAGGATTTTCTCTTGCTCACAGAAAGGAAGTGAAGCCATCGGTAAAATGCAGAGTAAAATTCCTACGAGATACCCCGAAACTAGCACCATGTACAAAAAGAGTATACCAGAACCTCTTCAAGAGAAAAGTGGTCGCGGATTCTTATGCAAATTATGTATGCTATGGGCTCAGGAGAATCAACTATCAGATATTCTTTCGAAAAGAAAATATACCGATGATAAAATAGCAGATGAAATTGAAGATACAATTGAAATTTTGCAAAATACAGTTTCGTATAAAGTTCCTTTATTATTAAAGCCGATTTTTGATATAAAGAACCCTGATAGTATATTTTTATCTTGTATGCAGTCAGGTGCGTATAATAAGGTTTCAAGAACCTTAATTGAAATTGGTGTTCCAAGGGAATGCGCCTTATATCTAAACAACGAGTTTTTGAAAGATTATGTTGTCAAAGACAAGAGCGATACAGAAATTGAAGAAGAACTTAGAGAAATACTTATTCGAAGCAAAGACAAGCTTCCGTATTGGATAGGAGTACAGCTTGATTTCTTAGGCTAACCATTAATCCCTACCTCAAATCAGAGGTGGGAAAATTTCTATTTGTATCAAAAATTTTTCAAAACACTACTTGACAAAAGAACATTTGTTCTGTATAATGTAGTCACAATCAAAAATACAATTTAATATTGATTGCACTTCGGTGCGTAAGGCAACTCAGAAATAATACTCAAATAGCCGTTACATTTCTTATGAACACTTTGCTTATCAGAGATTTGTATGATAACAGTATTGTTGCACACAAAACAAGTACAACACAAAATGTTGCTCTTGTTTTAAATACGATAAGAGCTGCCAAGGAAAAAGAGAAGGTCACCGCAGAGCTGCAACTCCACAGTGACCAAGGCTTTCAATACACTTCCAACGGGTATTTTAAGCTAACTCAATCTTACGGTATAACGCCTTCAATGTCAAGACGTGGGAACCCATATGATAACTCTTTAGCTGAAAACTTCTTTTCAATAATCAAAGCTGAATGTATTAATAGGGTTAAACTCAAAACATTTAACGAAGCTCGTTTACTAATAGACCAATATATCTATTTCTACAACAACCAACGCATTCAACTAAAAACAAAACTGACCCCGCTTGAAAAACGAAGTCAGTTCGTTGCTTAATTAAATATTTCTGCCATAGGGGGCTTTTTGTGCTGTCCGCACATTTTGGGGCAGTTCATTGACATCAAATCAGCTTACAGGGCTTTATTTTTATGTATTTATCTCATATCAGATAACGGTGTGTAATCTGTGTTGTTTCGCAGATATTTTTCCATTTTGTCGCTGAGCAATAATCTGACATAACTCATCGGCTCGTTATAGATGAGATAATCAAGTTCTGATGTTTCGTACATATTGTTTGCATATTCGTTTTCGACTGTATCACAGTCGATTGACACCATAGATCCGTCAATAAGTTTTACTTCAACGCAGGCGGTATCAATATTAAATTCACAAGAAATAATGTTATTAATCATAAATAAAAAACTCCTTTTAATAGTT
>JAZSCL010000165.1:0-2347 GCA_045602905.1 Acutalibacteraceae bacterium | reverse complement strand
CACAATCCCGTCGGATACAGTATGCTACCCCGCAAAACTGCTTCACGGTCATATCGAATCGCTTCTTAATCAGGGTGTTGAGAATATTTTCTATCCCTGCATGACCTATAACCTTGACGAGGATTTGGGCGACAACCATTATAATTGCCCCGTTGTTGCATATTATCCCGAGGTTATCCGCTCCAATGTGGGCGAGTTAAAAAAGCTTAACTTTATGTGCGATTATGTCGGCCTCCACAGACCCAAGGATTTTGTTAAAAAGATTCACGGAATCTTAAGCGCGAAATTTGACGGAATTACTCTTAAAGAGGTCAAATCCGCTTCGGATAAGGCATATAAAGAGTATTACTCGTTTATGGAAAAAATCCATAAGAAGGGTATGGAATATCTCAAAGAAGCAAAGAAGCAGGATAAGCCTGTTATCGTTCTTTGCGGCAGACCCTACCATCTTGACGAAGAAATCAATCACGGTATCGACAAGCTTATCTGCGAGTGCGGTGCAACGGTTATAACAGAAGACAGCGTTAGTCCTCTCGTCAAGAAATTCCCCACAACCGTTCTCAACCAGTGGACATATCATTCAAGACTTTATGCGGCTGCAAAATATGTTGCAAAGCAGAATGATAAAGACCTCAACATTGTTCAGCTCGTTTCATTCGGATGCGGTGTTGACGCTATTACAACCGACGAAATGAGAACGATTCTTGAGCGTGACGGAAAAATTTATACACAGATAAAAATCGACGAAATTTCAAACCCCGGTGCGGTTAAAATAAGATTAAGAAGTCTGTTTGCCGCAACCGGAAGATAAAGGGGGGCAAACGGAATGGCTAAAAAAATCATAGAAGACAGAGTTGAATTTACCAAGGACATGATGGATTATACCATCCTTGCTCCCAATATGCTTGACATCACTTTCAGACTGCTCATCAATATTTTCGGTCAGTACGGATATAAAACCGAGCTTCTTCAGAATGAAGGCAGAGCTGTTATTGACGAAGGTCTCAAGTATGTTCATAACGATACCTGCTATCCGGCACTTCTTGTTATCGGTCAGCTTATAGATGCTCTCAATTCAGGTAAATATAATCCCGATAAAACCGCATTGTTTATTACTCAGTCGGGCGGCGGATGCAGAGCATCAAACTATATCCACCTTTTAAGAAAAGCTCTTAAAAAGGCAGGCTATCCTCAGGTGCCCGTTATTTCGCTCAATCTTTCAGGACTTGAAAAGAACAGCGGCTTTAAAATCCGTCTTTCGATGGCTCTCAAAATGCTTTCCGCCGTCATCTACGGTGACCTTATCACTCTTCTGAAAAATCAGGTAGAGCCTTATGAGGTTAACAAGGGCGATGCAGCAAAGCTTGTTCAGAAATGGGTTGACAGCCTCAGCGCAGAAATGCAGAAGGGCAGAGGATATTCTTTCTTTGCTGTTAATAAGAGACTTCCCGAAATAACAAAGACCTTTGCTGAAATTCCTGTTAAGAAGGTTGAGAAAACAAAGGTTGGCGTTGTAGGTGAAATCTATGTTAAATATTCACCCCTTGCAAACAACCACCTTGAAGAATTTCTTTTCGGTCAGGATTGCGAGGTTATGGTGCCCGGACTTCTCGGATTCATCAATTTCAAGGTTGATAACAGACTTGAGGATATCAAGCTTTACGGCGGAAATCCCTTCAAGAAGATTGCAATGAGAATTGCAATGTGGTATCTTTCCAAGGTTGAAAAGAATCTTATTTCCGCTGCAAAGGCATACGGTGATTTCAATGCGCCTGCTCCTTATGCACACATCAAGGAAATGTGCACCAAGATTATCGGACCCGGCTGCAAAATGGGTGAAGGCTGGCTTCTTACCGCTGAAATGATGGAGCTTATTGAAAGCGGGTACGGCAACATTGTCTGTGCTCAGCCCTTCGGATGTCTTCCCAACCATATCGTAGGTAAGGGTATGATAAGAAAGCTCAAGGAAATGTATCCTCAGTCAAATATCGTTCCCATTGACTATGACCCCGGTGCAACAAAAGTTAATCAGGAAAACAGAATTCGTCTTATGCTTGCCGTAGCAAAGGAGAATGCAGACGCTTGCCAGGGCGGCTGTGATTCTTCAAAATGTGAAGGCTGCATGATGAAATAATAATTTACCGACAAACAACCCGATGCTATGTGCTGGCATCGGGTTGTTGTCATTTTATCGGAATTATTTGATTTTTGATAATATCCATGCGGCAATATCTTCGTAGACAGTCCTATTTTCAACTTCGTTAAGAATTTCGTGGCGCATTCCCGCATAAAGCTTAAGAGTAACATCTTTTTTATTTGCAGCCTTCAGGTCGTTATAAACCTGCTT
>JAZSCL010000164.1:0-3033 GCA_045602905.1 Acutalibacteraceae bacterium | reverse complement strand
TTCCTCACAACACCAAGTACAGCGTTCAAATCGTTGATTCTCATATCAGCAATGCGGTCAACATAGATTTCAATATCGGTCAAAAATCTTCTGAAATCCTCGTGGGTTGCAATTTCACAAAGCAATCTCGTGTTAATCTTTTCGCTTTCAAGTAAATCAATCATATCATCACTCAAATGCAGATTATTGATGTCTGCATTCGGGTGATTTTTTTGTTCAGTCAGACCGAGCAGATAATCGGTTGAAACACCGTAGAAATTTGCAAGTGTGACAAGGTTGAACGGACTCATATCCTTGTATTCTTCGGTTTCGTATTTGCCAAGCGCAGATTTAGAGATACCCGTTCTCTCGGCAAGCTGTTCGAGAGTCAGTTTTTGTTCTGTTCTCAAATCCTTCAATCGTTCTTGTATTGTTAGTTTTAAATACATATTATCACTCCTTCAACCCTATTTTACACTCTTATCTGTCCGTTTTACAGTACATTAATGTGATTTTGTCCGCTTTTATGAAATTTCCATCCTCTTGGAAATACGGAAAACAGTTAATGTTTTCGCTAAAATGTAGTCAACGGGTAACAGAAAAATACAATT
Source organism: Acutalibacteraceae bacterium (assembly GCA_045602905.1). Lineage (GTDB taxonomy): Bacteria > Bacillota > Clostridia > Oscillospirales > Acutalibacteraceae > CAG-177. Next base: position 2,443 of record JAZSCL010000164.1, on the reverse strand, counting down.
GAATGACCGTCCGACGAGAACAAACCGCCATGACCTCTCAAAAAAAGAGAGCGAGCGCAGCCGAAAGGCTGACGGCACAGCGCCCATAGAGATATGAGGAATGCCTGTCGGAACTCGAACTTCGGGTAGAACGGCGATTAATTTATGAAAGGATGTGAAATCAGCGAATTAATTAACGGTTTTGTATGTAAATCCATACGGAACAGCGATACGCCCAAGAGCGAACACGGTTAACGGATTTGCGTGACAATTCATCAAATCGCAAACAAACACACGAAACAATGAATATGAACAGCGCCTATATTGAACGGTGCATCATAAATTAAAACCGAAAGGGGTGATTTAATGGATATACGAAACGAACTCAAGTCTTACATAGTCAAAGAAGGAATGACAATGCGTGAACTCGTTGATATGCTTTCATTTGAATACGGTTGGAGCGACAGTGTACCGAACTTCTCGGGTAAACTCAGCCGAGGCTCTCTGCGATATTCCGAAGCCGTCGAAATGGCTGATGTTATGGGATATGATATTGTTTGGCAGAAAAGGAAGTGAAATCAAAACGGGGTGACAAAACATTGAGCAATACATACGGATACATTCGTGTATCAAGCACAGACCAGAACGAAGACAGGCAGTTACTCGCAATGCAGGATAAACAGATACCACAGAAAAACATCTTTATTGACAAGCAATCGATCAAGGATTTTGACAGACCGCAGTATAAAAAGCTTGTAAAAAAATTGAAAGCCGGCGATTTGCTCCATATTCTGAGCATCGACCGGCTTGGGGGCAATTATGAAGAAATACAAAAGCAGTGGCGGATTCTGACAAAAGAAATCGGAATTGATATCTGTGTTATTGATATGCCGTTGCTTGACACCCGCAACGGCAAGGATTTGATGGGAACATTTATTGCTGATTTGGTGCTTCAGATTCTGAGCTTCGTTGCGCAGAGTGAGCGTGAAAATATACGCAAACGGCAGGCAGAAGGATTTGCCGCCGCAAAACTTCGTGGAGTAAAATTCGGCAGACCGATAATTCAACTGCCTTCCGACTTTCCTCAAATCGTGAAAGAATATGAAAAACAGCAAATCAGCCTTGATGAAGCACTCCAAAAAAGCAATATGAGCAAGGCGACGTTTTATAGACGTTTGAGAGAACATAACCTCACAAAACAGAAATGAGCTTCAAAAGTACACATTTTGATAAAAGCCCTTTGCAACGTGAAGTTTTGCGAAAAACAATCATTTTTGGTTTAACAAAGCAAAAAGTATTGAAATTATAAAGGGTTATTGGTATAATTCAATTTGTGAAAATGGGTTTCAAAATGTGTGCTTTTTGAAAAAAGTATGTTTTGCATCGTTTGTTGCGGTACTTTTTAAGCTTTGTTTTACTGCAAAGAGAGAAGGTTGGATTTATGAAAAACTTTTTAACTGCACCACAGAAAAGTATGTATGATACACATAACTTCTTTGAGAATACTGCAATCAGTAATGTTGGCGGATGCGTTTTCTTTAAAGAAGAAGTTGATGTTGAAATAATAATAAATGCTATAAACAAACTGCTTGAAACTTCTGATGGCATGAGAATTCGTCTTATACAAGAGGAAGGCAATGTATATCAGGTTATCTCTGACTATGTAGCTGAGAAAATTGATATATTATATTTTTCTCAAAATGATTATAAAATTGAGCTCGAAAAGAACATGAGCATTCCGTTTGATTTGAATGACAAGCTGTATTGCTTCAAAATTATTTGTGTTGAAGATAAAATCGGTGTGTATATGAAACTTCACCACATCATTTCCGATGCGTGGAGTACTGCATTAATTGCCTCAAAACTTTCTGAATACTGTTTTAATGATGCAGTTGAATGCGATGAAAGTTTGTCATATCTAAATTTTATAGAGAGCGAAGAGGAATATAAGAACAGTAAGAAATATGAAAAAGACAAGGAATATTGGGTTTCCAAATACGAGTCAAAACCAAAGCTTGTTACAATGTCACCCGGAAAATCGTCGGATTTTGATGTTTCTGCTTTCAGAAAGTCTTTTGACATTTCAACAGACGTTTCAACAAAAATTCTTAATTATTGTGAATCAAATGGCTTATCTTTGGCTGTTTTGTTTGAAGCTATTGTTTCTTTATATGCCACAAGAATTAACAATGTAGATGATGTAACTCTTTGTTCTATGGTTGTAAACCGTAACGGATATGAAGAGAAAAATACAGTCGGAATGTTTAATAATATTCTGCCATTAACAGTTAATGTTATTGGCGACAAAAGTTTTCTTGAGTTATGTCGTGATATTTCAACAGAACATTTTCAACTTTTTAGACACCAGAAATATCCTTTCAGCGAGATATTAAATCTAATAGGAAACGGGGACAATTCGCCCGTTTATGATATTATGGTTTCTTATCAGAATGCTGAGTTTGAA
>JAZSCL010000163.1:0-19072 GCA_045602905.1 Acutalibacteraceae bacterium | reverse complement strand
TGAGAAAAGATTTTTAACAAAAGGCATAAGCTCTGCCTTGAACTGATTGTTTTCGAGGTCACGGATTACATTCGCAAGCTCGCCGAGACCCGAATGAACGGGAGGCTGTGACGAATGACCGCCCTTTGAGTTGACGGTGATTTCTATATCGGTATATCCCTTTTCTGCAATGCCGATGCCGATAAGCTCTTTGTCGTTGAGAATACCCTTGACATCAACGGGAATAATTGCGCCGCCTTCATCAAGAACGCTGTCAAGATGAATTCCTCTGTCTTTGAGAGTATTCATAATGGTTTTTGCACCGCCGTTTTCGGATGCAACAACTTCTTCATCCTGACCGAAGAGAAGGTAGACATCTCTTTCGGGCTGAAAACCTTCTTCAAGAAGTGTTTCAACGGCATCCATAACACCCATAAGATGGTTTTTCATATCAAGAGCACCTCTGCCCCAGATGAATTCGCCGTCATTGTGTCCGCTGAACGGGTCATGAGTCCAATCCTTCTCTGTGCCTGCTGAAATGGGAACAACATCCTGATGAGCAAGCAATGCGATGGGTTCAAGGTCATCTCTTGTTCCCTTCCAATGATAGATAAGGCTTGCTTCATTGATAACCTCTTTTGTGAGATTCTTGTGAATAAGAGGGAATGCTTCTTCAAGAAAAGCATGGAATTTTTCAAACTGTGTAAAATCCACATCAGCCTTATCGGGATAGCTTATGGTAGGAATCGAGATTGCCTTTGAAAGATGCTCCTGAGCTCTTTTCGCGTCAACCTTTTCTTCCGTTGCTGTGCCGTAATCCGTTTTTTCGGGAACATAAAGCGCAGCCTTAACAGCAGTTGCCGCAGCCGCAACACCTATTGCGCCAGGAACTATATATTTTTTCCACATATTAAATCTTCCTTTCTTCGGAACAATTATTTACATAAAGAACTTTCTGCTTACCCATGCATTAAGTTTTCTGCTTTTGGCAAGGACTATGAAAAATATTATAATCGGTACACAGCAAACCGTTACCGCAAGGGAAACTCCGAGATGAAGTTTGCCGAAAACAAACATATCAATACATATTTCAATTATATAGCTTAAAGCAATAACCGCAACAGTTGCCGCAATTCCCGTATAGCTCTTCTTTTTCGGCTTTCTGCTCCAGAAAATAAAAATTGCCGCAACCGCCCAGAATGCTATAACAATCGGTATTGCCAATCCTTCAAACCATCGGCTTTCGTTGCTTATGCGTTTAAAAAGATACAAATAACAGAGCAATACCACCGCATCTATTTGCAGAAGTATAATCGGAATCGGCTTCTTCCACAGCATGGGGAACAAAAACCAGAACCATATAAGCACCGTACCGCCGAAAATGAACGCCGATATGCCGCTTCCCCATAAAAACATATCAAGAAAAGCAAGAACGATATTGGGAATCAGCAAAACCATGGAAACAACAAAAACCAAAAATCTTTTATGAGTGGATTTCGGAATTTTTATTATCTCGGGATATGCAGGCTTTTCGGGTTTGTTATGAAATTCACGGGGATTTATAACGGGCGTATCGCAAAGGGGACATTCGCTGCATCCCTGCTCGAGTTCAACGCCGCAGTTAACACAATATGACATCAGCGGTCACCTCCCATGATCTGACTTTTATTGCTTTCAATTTTAACGGGAATTCCGAGCTTGACAAGAGTTGAGAAAAAAGCTCTCTGAATTTCCGTGCTTACATAAATATTTGAAACCGTAAATGCAAGAGTACCGTTATAGGACAAAACTCCGCATCTTGCACCGTTTATCATTGCAGGTCCTGTTATAAGAACAAGCTTTTCAATATACTGCTCCATTTCCTTGGGCGTTTTTATCACTCCAACATTGGTAACAAGACAGCTTGTTGCTCTTTCACCCGTAAATTTATAAACCATGCTTATACCGAAATCCTTGACAACCATCGGCAGAATTCTCATCAGCGGATTTCTTTCCAACCCTATATTGCCTTTCATCATTGCTCTGAGCTCTTTTTCATTGTTCACGAAGCGAAGATAAAGCGAAAGCTGTTTTATAAGTTCGGGCAATGTGTATTCACCCATTTTGGGGTCAATCTGAAATGAATAGCAAAGCATGAAGTTTCGGAGCGTTTCACTGCCGAAAAACGGTCTTGCGTTAACGGGAATCTGCACACCTACGGGTTTTTCTTTGTTATTAGGCTCGGATTTCTGCATATTATACATAACCCACAGCAAAACCGCCGCAAGATATTCCGTTACCGTTACTCCGTATTCTGCGGCTTTTTTCTTGACATCATCAACGGACATATACCCCGTTGTAACATTAAGAAAATGTTTCGGAAGTCTTTTGCCCGTGAAATGATAAGTGAATTTCTGAACTCTTTTTGCTTTGGATTTTGAATAGCAGTTTTTTGAATATGAATCCTCAAGCTCTTCGGGCTTCGGCTTTTCGTTTATATCAAAAACCGCTTCACCGCTCGGAATATCTTTGCCCGTAAGACGAAGATATTCCGCAATCAAAGTCATGAAAAACCTTGACGCACCGTAGCCGTCGGTCATCGCATGATAAAATTCAACGGAAAAACTGTTTTCGTAATAATAGACCTTGAAAAGATATCCGTTATTTTCCTTGAATCTGAAACGCTGACACAAATTTGCTATATCAGGCATAACAGGAGGTGAACCGTAAGGGTTTTTCTCAAGATAATGCCAGAAAAAACCTGTGCGCATACGCACATCAAAGCTCGGAAAACGCGGTAATATCATTTCAACGGCTTTTCTGAGAATTTCCGGGTCAATCGGCTCTTTCAGCTTTACCGTAAGTCTGAAAACATTTGACCATGACGAGGTATCCTGTCCCGGAAAAACGGTTGCCGCATTATCAAGCCTGTACCATTCACGTTGACGCAACGGGATTTTTTTCTTCATGTTTTGCCTCCTTTTAAAAGAAGCTTAATTGCGTTGATTTTGGAAGAGAACTGAATGCTCCGCTTTCTTCAAGCGTTGCGATAATCGTTTTTGATGCACCTGAACGAAGCTGGAAATCCTCGATTGAGATGAATTCTCCGCCGCCGTCATTACGGGCATCTTCAAGATTCTGCGCTGCCGCACCGCCGCAGCCGCTGATTGCAGAAAACGGCAAACGTATTTTTCCGTCTTCAACAACATATCTGTTCGCAGTTGATTTATAGATATCGATAGGCAGAATTTCTACGCCTCTTGCCATCATTTCGTTGATAACCTGAAGTGAGGTGAATGTGCCTTCTTCCTTTGCCGTTGCCTCTTTCACCTTCATTTTCGCGCTGATTTCGTCCATCTTTTTGCGCACCGCATCCCTGCCCTTAAGAACCGTTGCGGTGTCAACATCTTCACCGCGCACCGTCATATAAGTTGCGTAATACTCAACGGGTCGGTAAAGCTTATACCACGCAAGACGCATCGCCGCGCTTACATATGCTGCCGCATGAGCCTTGGGGAACATATATTTAATCTTCATGCAGGAATCAAGATACCACTGGGGAACACCGTTATCAATCATAGCCTGCTTGTGTTCATCGGTAAGGAGCTTTGTTGCCTTACCCTTTCTGACAATTTCCATGATTTTGAAAGCCATACCCTTTTCAACACCTTTGTTGATAAGGTAAACCATGATGTTATCTCGTGTTCCGATAACCTCGGAAATCGTGCAGATTCCGTCTTTGATAAGGTCCTGTGCATTGCCTATCCAAACGTCGGTACCGTGTGAAAGTCCCGATATCTGAAGCATGTCCGAAAAGTTCTTCGGCTGAGCTTCGATAAGCATCTGACGAACAAACGGCGTGCCGAGTTCGGGAAGAGAAAGAGTTCCCGTTTCGCAGTCAATATCTTCCGCAGTTACTCCGAGGGGTTCCGGAGAAGTAAGAAGCTCATAAAGCTTGGGGTCACAGATATCGATTTTCATAACATTTGTGCCCGTCATATCCTCAAGATGTTTATAAAGTGTGGGAACATCATGACCAAGGTTATCAAGCTTAAGAATTGTATCGTGAAGCGAGTGGAAATCGAAATGAGTTGTTCTGTGAACAGAGTCCGCATCATCTGCGGGATGCTGAATGGGAGTGAAATCCTCGGCATCCATATCCGCAGGCACAACAACCATCCCGCCGGGATGCTGACCCGTTGTTCTTTTGACACCTACGCAGCCCTGAACAAGACGCTCTTCCTCTGCTCTTGAAAGATGAACACCCTTTTCCTCCGCCCATTTTTTTACAAATCCGAATGCGGTTTTATCGGCAAGAGTGCCTATTGTCCCCGCCTTGAAAACATGGCTCTTTCCGAAAAGCTCTTCGGTATAACGATGGGCATAGAACTGATATTCACCCGAAAAGTTAAGGTCGATATCAGGCTGTTTGTCGCCATAGAATCCAAGGAACGTTTCAAACGGAATGTCATGACCGTCACGGTGCATGGGATTCCCGCAAACGGGACAATCCTTGGGAGGCATATCATAACCCGAGCCGTATTCGCCTTTATAGAAAAATTCGCTGTGTTTGCATTCCTCGCAGATATAGTGAGGAACAAGAGGGTTAACCTCCGAAATACCCGCCGCAAAAGCAACGAATGACGAACCTACCGAACCTCTCGAGCCAACATAATAGCCGTGATCCATGGAGTTCCATACAAGCTTCTGGGCAATGATATAGAGAACCGCAAATCCGTTTTTGATAATGGATTCAAGCTCTTTTTCAAGTCTTTCACGAATATATTCGGGCAACGGATTACCGTAATATTCCTGCATTCTGTCATAACAAATTTTGCGGAGTTCTTCATCAGAACCTTCAATTTTGGGAGGATAAGTGCCGTCGGGAATAGGCTTTATTTCCTCACACATATCCGCAATGAGATTGGGATTTTTAACAACAACCTCATATGCCGTCTCTTCGCCGAGATATGCAAATTCCTCGAGCATATTCTGAGTTGTTCTAAGATAAAGAGGTGCCTGCTCTGCAGCATCCTTGAAGCCCTGACCTGCCATAAGAATTTCTCTGAAAATCTTATCGCTTTCATCCATAAAGTGAACGTCACCCGTTGCAACAACGGGAATTCCGATTTCATCCGCGAGATGGATTATTCTGCGGTTGATTTCATTAAGCTCCTCTTCGTTTGCAACCATACCTTCACGAATCATGAACGCATTGTTGCCGTTGGGCTGGATTTCAAGATAATCGTAAACACCTGCCATATCAAGAAGCATTTCGTGCTGTCTGCCCATAAATATACCTTGATAGAGCTGACCTGCCTCGCATGCACTGCCCACAATAAGACCCTCTCTGTGAGCAAGAAGCTCACTCTTCGGGATTCTGGGATGACGGTAATAATATTCGAGATTTGATTTTGAAATAAGCTGATAAAGATGCTTGAGACCTATCTTATTCTTTGCAAGAATAATCATATGATAAGTCGGCAGACGCTTGATATTCACGGGGATTTTTTCGTTAATCTCCGAGATATTCTCAACACCTTTTTCCTTGCAAAGTTCAATGAGCTTTTCAAAAATCCCTGCAAGTGCGCCTGCATCCTCGTCTGCTCTGTGATGGTCAAAGGAAGGAAGCTTGAAATACTTCTGAAGTGCATCAAGCTTATAGTTCTTTATGCCCTCGATAAGACTCTGAGCGAGCACAAGAGTATCAATATGAGTAAAATTATATTCAATACCGTTTCTTCGGCAGGTATGCTTCAAAACATCGGTATCAAATGTTGCGTTATGAGCAACAAGAACCCCGTCGCCGCAGAATTCAAAGAATTTTTTGACCGCCTCTGCTTCTTTTGGTGCTCCCTCAACCATACGGTTGTTGATGCCCGTAAGCTCAACGATATTTGCGGGAATAGAACATTCGGGGTCAACAAAGGTCTGGAATCTTGCTCTTTCAGCACCGTCAACATACTTTACGGCGCCGATTTCCGTAAGACGAACCTTGTCTGTACGGAGTCCCGTTGTTTCAACGTCAAAAACTATGAATGTACCGTTAAGAGGCATCTCCTTTTCGCCCGTTACTATCTTCACCGAATCGTCAACATAATATGCTTCCATGCCGTAGATAACCTTGATTCCGTTTTCCTTGGCAGCGGCAGCGGCTTCGGGGAATGCCTGAACAATTCCGTGGTCAGTGATTGCAACAGCCTTGTGCCCCCACTTTGCGGCTCTTGCAACAAGCTTTGATGCACTTGTAAGACCGTCCATTGACGACATATTCGTGTGCATATGAAGCTCAACGCGTTTTTCTTCCGCAGTATCCGTAACGGTTATTTCATCAATAAGCATAACCGCCCTTGCATCGATAACGGGAGTTTTCATATAATCATCATACTTGACAAGACCCCTTACCATAACGGTTTTTCCGTCTTTGATATTGGCAAGAAGCTGCTCGCAATTCTGATTTTCTTCAAAAATCTTTACTGCGTGAGAATTGGTTTTATCGGTTATATTGAATGTTATTATTTTACGCTTACCGTCTCGTGTTTCACGGGAGTCGAAGCCGAAAACCCTGCCCCATACCGTAACAGTACCGTCATCGATATGTATTCCGTTGATGGGAACGGGCTTTGTTTTGATTTTGTTGCCGTAAATCGCCTTTGCATTCGTAAGAGAAATCGGCAGATCTTCATACTCCTGAACAGGCGCTTTGGGTTTCTTTACATCTTCGATTACGGGCATTTCGATTTTGATTCCGTCTGCCTGCATCTGAACATATTCGGGTGAATCAAGCTTTGCCTCTGCACCCTCACTTTTTATTTCAACTATCCTGCGGATTCCGAAACAATCGCTTATATATTTTGAAAGAAAATCCGATGCACCCGATTCTATGAGAATATCCGCACCGTAAAATACCGTCATTACGAATTTATTGTCATCGAATGTGAATTTTGCATTATCCAGAAATCCGTTTGCGGCAGCTATGTTTTCCTTAAGCGCTCTTTTGAGCTGAGGAATACATCTTTCGCCGAAATCAGCAGAATTGAACTTCGGGATTATAACAACCTTGTTTATTCCCAAAGCATTTTTTATTTCGTTCTGAGCAGAAATGATGAAGTTATCCTCAACATAACGGTCAAATTTTGCAACAATTTCAAGCTTCAGCGTTTCTTCATCAAGAAAAATACGCTCAACCTGACCGCCCGAGAATGTATCACGCAAACCTGCACTTATATATTCACCTATAAAATTTAGAATACTGTTTTCTTGCATTTTACCCTCGTCAGAATTTCATTTTAAATAAAGGGCAGAAATGCCTGCCCTTGGATTATAGTTTTTCAATTTCTTCGAGTAATCTGTCAAGAGCCTCGCTTTCAGGCACTTTGCAGATTATTTCGCCCTTTTTGAAAATCAATGCACAGCCGTCACCGCCTGCGATACCGATATCCGCTTCACGGGCTTCTCCCGGACCGTTTACAGCACAACCCATAACTGCAACCTTGATATTCTTTTTACATCCCGAAAGACGGGACTCAACCTCATTTGCAAGGGCGATGAGGTTGATTTTTGTTCTGCCGCAGGTGGGACACGAAACTATATCGGGACAATCTGTTTTGAGTCCGATCGCTTTGAGTATTCCGTTTGCGGCGGAAACTTCGTTAATCGGGTCATCGGTCATGGACACTCTGATAGTGTCACCGATACCATCAAGCAAAAGTGAGCCTATTCCGATTGAGGATTTGATGAGAGCCATGTTGTGTGTGCCTGCTTCGGTTACGCCGAGATGCAAGGGATAATCGCACTTTGCGGCAACGAGTCTGTAGGCATCAATCATGGTGGTAACAGATGATGACTTGATTGAGATTATGATATCGTTAAAATCGCACTGTTCAAGCATTGAGATATGTTTCATGGCACTTTCCGCAAGTGCCTCTGCGCAGGGTGAACCATATTTTTGCAGAAGCTCTTTTTCAAGCGAGCCCGAATTAACTCCTATGCGGATGGGTACCTGCTTTGCTTTGCAGGCATTCGCAACTGCCATAACCCTTTCCATTGAGCCAATGTTACCGGGATTGATTCTGATTTTGTCAACTCCTGCCTCAAGGCTTGCAAGGGCAAGACGATAGTCAAAATGAATATCCGCAACAACAGGCACCGAAAGGTTTTCCTTAAGCTTTTCTATGAGCTTCACAGCTGCCATATCGGGCACTGCAGCTCTGATTATTTCACAGCCTGCCTTTTCAAGCTCAACAGCTTGCTTCACGCTGCCTTCAATATCCGATGCAGGAGTATTCAGCATCGACTGAACGGTTATCTTTTCTCCGCCGCCGATATAAATATTGCCTGCCTTTATCCGTCTGCCTCTGCGTTTTTCCATATCAAGAACCTCTTATTAACCTCATAATATCGCTGAATGAAATCACCAGCATCAAAAGCAATAAAAGAACAAGTCCGACTGCATGAACCCATCCCTCGTATTTTCTGGGAACAGGCTTTCTTGCAACCATTTCGATAACCATAAAGAAAAGTCGTCCGCCGTCGAGTGCGGGAAGCGGAAGAAGATTGAAAAGACCGATGTTTATGGTTATCATTGCCATCATATTGAGAAGGAAAGTATAATCTGTCTCCTGTGTTGCTGTCTGTGCTGCATCGGCAATAATGTCAACTGTACCGATGGGGCCCGAAAGCTCGCTCAGACCGTATCTGCCCGTTACAAGGTCGAGAAGACTTATCCATACTATCCGTCCGATTGAAACAGACTGGAGCACAGAATTCTTTGTAACGCTCAGGAATCCGGGCTTGACACCTTTAATGATGAAATCGTAAACAATCATCACCGTGCCGTCTTTATCGTAGGTCTGAAACTCAACACCGTTAAGCTCAACATCTTCGCCGTTTCTTTCAACAACAAAGTCCATTGTGCCGTCGCAGTCTCTTGCCATAAGGAATCCGAGGTCATATTCGGAATAAACCCTTTTATCGTTGATTTTCTTGATTTTGTCGCCTGCCTGCAGTTGTACGCTGCTGACAGAATTTTCCTCAAACGAATGGATTTCGGGAAGTCCTATAAGGTCACTCTGGCAAAGCATTACAGCAACGATGATAACACCCATAATAAGGTTGATTGTTCCGCCTGCGGCAACGATAATAAATCTCTGCCATGTGGGTTTGTTGCAGAATGCACGCTCATTTTCGCTTTCCTCGTCCTCACCTTCCATGCTGACAAATCCGCCGATAGGCAAAAGACGAAGGGCATATTTGGTTTCTCCCTTTTTGAACTTGAAAAGAGTGGGACCCATGCCCATTGCAAACTCATTTACCTGAACTCCGAAAAGCTTTGCAAAAAGGAAATGACCGAGTTCATGGAAAAAGATTATCAGGCCAAAGAAAAGAATGGCAATGAGTATAGGCCAAACCTTTCCCCAGACTGCTGCGACTGAAAAAAGCGGAATTATTTTCATAAGAACAACCTTTCCGTGGCAAGCCTTACTGCCTTATCGGTTTCAAAAACCTCTTCAAGGGTGTAATCATAAACGGGTGCCACCAAATCAAAAGCTGATTCAACAGCTTTGGGAATATCGAGAAAGCCGATTCTGCCTTCTCTGAAAAGCTCATTTGCTTTTTCGTTTGCGGCATTCACCGCCGCAGGATAAAGACCTCCTTTTTCAAACGCCTTTCTGCATAAGTTTATGCAGGAAAAGGTTTCGTAGTCGGGTCTTTCAAAAGTCAGCGTTGCTGCCTCGGCGAGGTCAAGCTGTTTTACGGGGCTTTGATATCTGTCAGGATAAGTCAGTGCATACTGAATAGGTATTCTCATATCGGGAACACCGAGCTGTGCAATGACTGAATTATCAACATATTCAACCAACGAATGAACTATGCTCTGACGGTGAACAAGAATATCAATGTTTTCGGCTTTTATTCCGAAAAGCCACGCAGCTTCTATAAGCTCCAGACCCTTGTTCATCATAGTAGCAGAATCGATGGTTATTTTTGCACCCATGCTCCAGTTGGGATGCTTCAAGGCCTGAGCAAGAGTAACATTCTCAAGCTCCTGACGGGTTTTGCCGAAAAACGGCCCGCCCGACGCGGTTAAAATCAGCCTTTTAATCTGATTTTTCCCTCTGTAGCCCTGAAGAGACTGGAAAATTGCCGAATGCTCACTGTCAACAGGCAGAATTGAAACACCCTTTGCCGCTGCGGAATCCATAACGATTTTTCCGCCTGCAACAAGAGTTTCTTTGTTTGCAAGAGCAATACTGCTGCCGCTTTCAATTGCCGCAATAGTGGGAGCAAGACCCGCAATGCCGACTATGCTGTTGAGTATGCTGTCTGCACCGCAGCGTGCGCATTCCTCAACACCCTTTGCGCCCGAAAGCACAGTTGTTGAAGTATCCGCAACTCTGACTTTCAAATCCGCCGCAGCCTTTTCATCTGCAACCGCCGCAAGACGGGGACGGAATTTTCTTATCTGCTCCTCTAAAATATCGGTTCTTGAATTTGCGGTGAGAGCATCGATTTTAAACTCCATAAGCTCCGCAACTTCAAGTGCCTGAACCCCTATTGAACCTGTTGAGCCGAGTACGGCAAGGGTTTTTATCATTGGAATTCTCCTTTTATTTTCCTGCGACTGCAAGACCTATTTCAATAAGTGCATACATACCGGGCATCGTGAAAAGAAAGCTGTCAATTCTATCAAGCACTCCGCCGTGACCGGGGAAAAGATTTCCGAAATCCTTTTCGCCGAAGTTTCTCTTTATTACGGATGCGGAAAGGTCTCCGCACATACCGAGAATTGAAAGAACGATTGAACCCAGAAGCACCATCCATATATTCAGCGTATCAAGGGTAAAGCAAAAACGGTCGCAGATAAGATAGGATACTACGCAGAAGAACGCATTTCCGATTACTCCGCCGATTGCTCCTTCAATACTCTTCTTGGGGCTGATTTTGGGTGAAAGCTTATGTTTTCCGAAACGGCTTCCCACGAAGTACGCACAGGTATCCGTCATCCATGCGCAGTACATCGCACTAAGGATTAACAAAACACAGTGTGAACGCTGGAAAATCTCGGGGAAATCAACACAAAGGTCTCTTACCTTGAAGAATGTTCCCAATGAGCCGGGAATAACCAAAGAGCCGATAATAGCCAGAGCAACATGCTCAAAGCGTGTTTTATCATACCACTTAAGCATAATTATCAGAAGTGTCATGATATAGATGATTATAATCACGCTCAGGGACACGGGAAGGTACTTTTGAATACCAAAATCAACATATGCGGGACCGATTGCCGCAACAGCCATGGAAACATATGTCAGAACTTTGTTTTCACATTTTGAAACACGCATGATTTCATATGCCGCTATCGCCGCAATAGCACCCATGGGAATGCTCATGACTCCGAGGTAGCCGAGACCCGTAAATACAAGCAGCATTATGACAATAGCTGCACTAATCAAGCCTGTTATTATTCTTACTTTCATTATTTATTCACTCGCTATCTGATAAAATTGGTTTTTAATTTAATGTTTTTTGATAATCTCCCCTTTCCTCCGACATATCAGCAAAATCAAACACCGCCGAAGCGTCTGTTTCTTTTGCTGTAATCTATAATCGCCTTATCCAGATCGTCGGTTGTGAAATCAGGCCAAAGTATATCCGAAAACCAGAATTCCGAATATGCCGCCTGCCAGATAAGGAAATTGGAAAGACGGTATTCTCCGCTGGGTCTTATAATCAGATCGGGATCGGGCTGACCTGCGGTATAAAGATTTCCGTCTATATCGTTCAAACTTATATCATCGGCTTTCAATTCTCCTGCCTCAACCTTTTTGGCAATGGCTTTTACCGCATGAAGAATTTCATCTCTGCCTCCGTAATTCACGGCAAGATTAACAGTTATTCTGCTCTTTTCGCTTGAACGGGATTCAAGCGTATCAACAAGAGCAATTATATCCTCGGGAAGAGCTGTTCTGTCGCCGATATAACGCAGCTTCATTCCCTTGGCTTCATTTTCCGCTTCTCTTTCCTGAGCCTCAAACAAATAATCTCTGAATAAATTCATTATCGCCGCAACTTCATCTGCGGGACGCTTCCAGTTTTCGGTTGAGAATGCGTAGAAGGTCAGGCTCTCTATACCGAGCTCTGCGGCATAATCGCAGATTGCTCTGAAGGTGTTTGCGCCCGCTTTGTGTCCCTCACTTCTGCCGAGTCCCCTCTGCTTTGCCCATCTGCCGTTACCGTCCATAATTATTCCGATATGGCGGGGCATTATTATATTTTTACGTATTTCTTCAGTCATTTCAATTTCTCCCGAAAGCTGTTTAAATGGAATTATAAGGCGGCGTTAAAGCCGCCTTATACAGTGATTTGTCAGATTTCCATGATATCCTTTTCTTTTGCTTCGCAAGCCTTGTCGATTTCCTTGACATACTTATCGGTGATATCCTGAATTTTCTTTTCACCGTTTTTGAGATCATCTTCAGTGATTTCCGATGCCTTTTCCATCTTCTTGAGCTTATCCATGCAGTCACGTCTTACGGAACGAACGGAAACTCTTGATTCTTCTGCCATCTTCTTTGCATCCTTGCAGAGATCCTTACGTCTTTCCTCTGTAATCTGAGGGAAAACAAGGCGGATAATTCTGCCGTCGTTCTGAGGATTGATGCCGATTTCGGATGCCTGAATTGCCTTTTCGATTGCATGAAGAGTTGATGTATCCCAAGGCTGAATGGTAAGAATTCTTGCCTCTGCAACAGAAACAGCCGCCATCTGATTGATGGGAGTGGGAGTTCCGTAGTAGTCAACTCTTATCTTATCAAGAACAGCGGCATTTGCTCTGCCTGCTCTCATCGAGGAATATTCGTTATTAAGTGCGTTGAGTGTTTTACCCATTTTTTCTTCTGCCATTGCAAAAACTGTCTGCATAAATTAGCCCTCCTTGACTATTGTTCCTATGTTTTCACCAAGCACTGCCCTTACAATATTTTCGGGGTCCTGAAGATTGAAAACAAGAATGGGAATATTATTATCACGGCAAAGTGAAGCTGCCGTTGAATCCATAACCTTAAGGTCTTTTTCAAGAACCTCGCTGTGTGTTACAACATCATATTTAACCGCATCCTCAAATTTGTTGGGGTCTTTATCGTATACACCGTCAACATTCGTTGCTTTGAAGATAATGTCTGCCTTGATTTCCGCAGCTCTTAATGCTGCACAGGTATCGGTTGAGAAGAAGGGGTTGCCCGTTCCGCTTCCGAAGATAACAACTCTGCCCTTTTCAAGATGGCGGACAGCTCTGTTTCTGATGTAGGTTTCGGCAATCTGATGCATTTCAATTGCGCTCTGAACTCTTACCGGAACATCCATCTGCTCAAGAGAATCAGCAAGAGCAAGAGAATTCATAACAGTTGCAAGCATACCGATATGGTCGGCTCTTGTTCTGTCCATAGTGCCGCCTGAACGGCCTCTCCAGAAGTTGCCGCCTCCCACAACGAGACCAACTTCAACGCCAAGATTTGCAATATCCCTTATCGCTGAACAGATTGAGTTTATTGTGTCAAAATCAAAACCGTGTCCCTTCCCGCCCGAAAGCACTTCGCCGCTGAGCTTGAGAAGGATACGCTTATAAACCGGTTTCATAAAAAACACCGCCTTTATATAATAAATAATCGCTATTAGTTATATTCTACTTTATTTATGGCAATGTGTAAAGCATTATTTTATATTTTATGGAAATTTTTAACGCTTAAAACCCATAAAATACCGCTGTTTTGAAATATTTTATCATACTGCCGTATGAAATGGTTAAACAAATTGTTAAATTGATAAAAAAACTTGCCTATATTATTGTTTTAATGTATAATGAATAAGATATCGACTTTTTTAGGAGAAAATCATGAAGAATCTTATTTTAAGAAACACACCGGAAATCGCTGATATGTTTGAGCTTCGCAACATTGAAAGCGTTGAAGGACTCAACAAATATGAACTGTTTTGCGAAAACGGTAAAATCATACTCTGCGGTGACTGCAAAATCAGTCAGGCTATGGCTTACTATGCTTATCTGAAAAAATACTGCGGAGTTAATATTTCACACTGCGGAAACAGAGAGTTTTTTGTTGATTCCGCCCCTCTTTTCGACGAAAAAATAACAAAGGTAATCAAACAGAAACACCGTGCATATATGAATTACTGTACTCTCGGCTATTCATTTGCATTTTGGAAATGGGAAGACTGGGAAAAAGAAATCGATTTCATGGCAATGAACGGCATCAATATGCCGCTTTCGGTTGTTGGCAGTGAGGCTGTGTGGTATTACACAATGCGCGATTTCAAATACAGTGAAACCGGTGCTCTCTCATATCTTTCGGGTCCCGGCTTCTGGCCGTGGCAGCTTATGACAAACATCTGCGGCTATTTCAGCCTTACGGATGTTAAATATATCGAAAGCAGACTTGAACTCGGCAAAAAAATCATTGACCGTGAGGTTGAACTCGGCATGACTCCCATTCAGCAGGGTTTTGCAGGCTCTGTACCTTCCACGGTTACAAAGATTTTCAACAAGGTCAGACTCCGAATGATTCCTTCATGGTGCAATTTCCCCGTTACTTATCAACTTGACCCTACCGACCCCGCATTCAGAAAATTCGGTATGGCTCTTCTTGAAAAACAGCGTCAGCTCTTTGGAGTTCATCACTATTATGCCTGCGACCCGTTCCATGAAAACGAGCCTTCAATCAAAACAAGCAATTATCTCTGGAAGGTTGGCAGAGCCATCGATAACATGTATAAGGATTTTGATAAGGATTCCGTATGGGTTATGCAGAGCTGGTCACTCCGAGAGCAGATTGTTAAATCCGTGCCTAAGGAAAGACTTCTTATTCTTGATATTGACGGCAGCAAACACGCTCAGACCGAAGAATTCTGGGGATATGATTTTGTTCTCGGAAACCTTCATAATTTCGGAGACAGAAACACTCTTCACGGAAGCATAAAAGCTCTTGCAGATAATCCGTATTCTGCACTTGAATGCGATAACTGTGTCGGCACAGGGCTTTTCATGGAAGGCATCTTCCAGAATCCTCTTTACTATGACCTCGCTTTTCAGATGCTTACCGAAGAAAAACCGGTTGACCTTGATGACTGGCTCAAAGACTATGCTTACCGTCGCTACGGAAGCAAGGAAAAATGCCTCGTTGATGCGGTTAAACTGCTCCGTGAAAGCTGCTACAGCGAAAACTGCACGGGCAGAGAAACAGGTTCTGTTCTTTGTGCAAGACCTGCCACCGACCTCAGACACACTGCTCCCAATGATTTCCGTGAGCTCCGTTACGATAACAAAACCCTTTTCCGTGCAGCAGAAATGCTCCTTGATTCCGAAAACTCGGTAAAAGACGGCTTTGCGTACGATGCCTGCGACCTTGTGCGTCAGGTTCTGAGTAACTATATTTCAAATCTTTACGACAAAGCGATGTACGGATTCAATTATAAGGATGTCAATATTTTTGAGCGTGCGTCGAATGCATTTTTAAAGATTGCCGAAGAAATCGATGAGCTTTTGCAGACACGCCCCGAATTAACGCTCCATCAGCATCTTAAACAAGCCCGTGAGCTTGCATTCACCGAAAAAGATGAGCAGAATTTTGAGCTGAATCTTCTTATGCAGATAACCATATGGGGTCCTGTTTCAAACACAGTTAACTATGATTACGCATGGAAGGAATGGGGCGGACTTATCGGCACATATTATGTCAAACGTTGGCAGAGTTTCTTTGAAAGACTTGCTTATGAGTTCCCGAAAAGAGGCAAGCGTTTTTCAACCACAACAAGGAAACAGCACTGCGAAAGAAACATATACAGAGGCAATCAATTCTATAAGAATTATGCGGAATTTGAAAGAAAATGGCTTTCAACCGCCAACCCCGAGCCGCCTACAGACGGCAACACCGTTGAAATTGCAAGAAAGCTCCTTGAAAAATACCGCAGAGCTATTCTTGAGGATTAATTAAACTATAACCCAGATACCGACTGAAAATTTGTAACACGGTTTTCAGTCGGTTTTTTTATCCTAATTTACAGAAAAAGCCCCCCGGCTTTCGCCGAGGGGCCTTGGTTTAAGTTTTAGTCTGCGAGAAGTCTCTGATCAATTATGGAGATAAGAAGTGAGTGGTCAGAGATGATCGCAACGTCGGTAGCTCTGATCTGTCCGTCTTCGTTAACATCAGCTGCTAAGAAGCGATACTCAAGGTAATCCTTTGAGCCTTCATAGCTCCATGATGTAATGTAGAGTGACTCGTCTGATGCCATTGCAACGTCAACTGCGTTGATGTAAGCGTCACCGTTAAGGTCGCCGAAGATGATGATTCTGAATGATTCAACCATTTCGCCGGTTACGTTATCGTAAACCTTAATGATTGTACCTGTACCGGGATAACCTGCGTTCTGTGTTTCTTCGAACTCAAGAACGATCTTACCGTCACCGGAAACATCAATATACTCATCAAGAAGTTCTTCGGTGGTGATCATCTGAACAAGACCGTATACATACCACTTGCTTTCGCCGTCAACATAATCATCAACTGTGAGACCGTCTCTGTCGATAACTGTTGTGCATGTTTCGTTCTTGGGAATGAGCATTACCTGAACTCTTTCGTAATATGCGTAAAGAGTGAGGTCGCTTGAAGGCATTGTGAGACCGTCTTCAACGATGAAGTTCTTATCGAATTCAACTGTTGTCCAGCCAAGGAATACATGATGTGCAAATTCGGGAGCTTCGGGAAGCTCGATTGCATCACCGTAAGTCTTTGTTACGCTGTCAAGAGTCTTTCTGCCTTCAACTGTGGGAACCTTGGGATTGGTTGCAGGTACATCATAGCCGATGAATGTAAGCTTGTAATCAACCTTGTTCCAGATTGCAACAAACTCTGCACCATTTTCAGTCATCTTGCCGAAATCTGTTACGGGTGTTTCGGGAGCATCCTTGGTTGCCCAACCGCCAAACTCATAACCCTTGAGTGTGGGCTGTTCTGCGGGAGCTGTGATATCCGAATCATATTCAACGGGAACGGTGTTCACATTCTTACCGTCTGAGAACTTACCTTCGCCTGCGTTGAATACTGCATCATACTTAACAACTTCCCAAGTTGCGATAATCTTAACATCGTTATCAGGCATAACAACGGGAATTTCAACCTCTGCACCGTTTTCATCAATCCAGCCTGTGAAGGTATAACCTGTCTTGACGGGATCTGCAACGGGAGCGATTTCTGCGCCGAATGCATAAGATGTTTCGGTTACCGTACCGTCAACATCAACGATAAGCTTATGGCTGTTTCTGATGTAGTAAGCCTTGAGAACAAGAGTACCTGTTTCAGGAATTACACCTGTAAGTACGCTCTTTTCAGTGTCAAGAACAAATCCGTCACGAACTTCGGGAGTAACTGTTCTTGATTCGCCTACGATACCGTCATTCAGTGTGTACTTATCTGTTGCTGTTTCAGGATAATTGCCCTCTGTATCCATTTCGTAGATTTCGATTACATAACCGATATCGGTATTTGCGTTCCACTGAGCTGTGAATTCAAGATCCTTAGCGGGCATTACACCGTAATCGCCGGGCTTCTTGCCGTCAGCATCAAGCCAACCTGCGAAGGTATGGCCAAGCTTTGTGGGAACTGAAGGTTCACCGATGGGTGTTCCGAAATCAACTGACTTGGGTCCGTAGTAAACGTTGCCGTCTACAATGTAGGTTACTTCAAATGCAATTGCATCCCATGTTGCCTTAAGTGATACATCTTCACCGGGCATTGTTGCGGGATAAGCAACCTTGTTGCCGTCTTCATCTACCCATCCTGCGAAGGTATAACCTGTCTTGGTGGGCTCGGTGATAGCGTCAACGGGAGCTTCAAAGGGATATTCCTTATCGGTTACTTCGCCGTCGATGTTTACTCTGAGAGTGTTAACCTCGCGGATGTAGTATACCTTAAGAACTGTTGAACCGTCGCCTGCAACTACAGCCTCGAGAACTGACTTAGCTTCATCAACTGTGAAGTTTTCAGTTGTTTCGGGAGTTGCTGTTACTGTTGTTGCTGTTTCAGCTGTAAGCTTTTCTGTCTTGTCAGCGGTAGCAGCATATGTGAGGTCTGTTGTCATGTAATAATGCTCAACAAGGTACTCAGTGTTGCGGTTTGCATCCCAGACTGCATAGAACTTCTTGCCTTCTGTATCCATTACGCCGAGGTCATAGATTACATTTTCGCCGTCTGTTGACCAGCCGAGGAATTCATAGCCGTCCTTGGCAGGAGCATCAATGGGAGCATCAATGGGAGCATTGAATGCTACCTCAGGAGCTGCGAAGGAATCGGTGTCATCAAGCTCTGCAAAGAATTCTGCTGCGTAGGAGTTTGCCTTCCACTTAGCATTGATTCTCTTGTTATCTGCAGGCATTGTTGCGGGAATTTCTTCTGACCAACCGTCGAAGGTATAGCCGAATCTGGTGGGATCAGCGGGAGCTTCAACTGCTGTGCCGAAGTCCTGAGTGATGGGATCGATTGTTGAATCACCGGTGTTACCGAAGGTGATGGTGTACTGATTAACAGTCCACTGACCTGTGATAACGGTGTTTTCAGCGGGCATATTATCGGGAATTTCCTTATCCCAACCATTCCATGTGTAGCCCTCTCTTGTGGGAGTTGCCACTGAGGGAACAACTGCGCCGTAATCAAGAGTGATGTCAGCGATTGTTGTATCGCCTGTTTCCTTGAAGCTGATTGTGTACTGGTTAACCTGCCATGTAGCATTAACTGTTACATTATCAGCCGGCATCTTAGCGGGAACTTCTGCATCCCAACCGGTGAAGGTGTGACCTTCCTTAACGGGATCTGCAGGCTTCTCGATATCTGTGCCGTAATCCTGAGTGATGGGATCGATTACAGTATCACCTGTGTCACCGAAGGTGATGGTGTACTGGTTAACAGTCCACTGACCTGTGATGGTCATATCCTCTGCAGGCATCTTAGCGGGGATCTGTGCATCCCAGCCTGCCCATGTGTAGCCTTCTCTTTCGGGAACTGCTACTGCAGGAATATCTGTGTTGTAATCCTGAGTGATTACTGTT
>JAZSCL010000162.1:0-10669 GCA_045602905.1 Acutalibacteraceae bacterium | reverse complement strand
GCGGCATTCATTGAGCCTTCGGCATCGCCCGTGCCCACAAGTGAATGCACTTCATCGATGAACAGAATTATATTGCCCTCACTCTTTACCTCTTCAACAAGACCCTTTATACGGCTTTCAAACTGACCTCTGAACTGGGTGCCCGCCACAAGTGCGGTGAGGTCAAGAAGATGGATTTCTTTATCCTTGAGCTTTGCGGGAACATCACCCGAAGCTATTTTAAGGGCAAGTCCCTCTGCTATTGCGGTTTTACCAACACCGGGTTCACCGATAAGGCAGGGATTATTCTTTGTTCTTCTGCAAAGAATCTGCACGGCTCTGTAGATTTCATTCTCTCTGCCGATTATACGGTCAATTCTGCCGTCACGGGCTTTTGCTGTAAGGTCGGTGCAATAAGCCGAAAGGAATTTGCGTTTTTTCTCATCCTTTTCGGCATTTTTTCTGCCGCCCCATTTTTTCTTTTTATCGTCGGCTGACTCCTTACCCTCGCTCTTTGTGCCGCTTTCGGCATTATCGGATGAACGGTTGATTGCTCCGAAATTCTGAAGGAACGGCATTGTTCCCGCACCGCCGGGCTCAAATCCGCCGTCTTCACCGAACATTGCTTCAAACTGCTCGCTTACATCCTCGAGCTCATCCTCTGAAATACCCATACTCTGCATAATCTGCTTGACGGGTCCGATATTCATTTCCATGGCGCATTTGATACACAGACCTTCCTGTGTTGTTTTTTCGCCCTCAACCTTTGTCACAAAAAACATTGCGGGGCGCTTTTTGCACCTTGCACATAAAACCTGTTTCATTTGAAATTATCCTTTGATTAATTATTTTGCTTTTCTTTCTTTAAGCTGCTTGAAAACACCGGGAAGATAGCTGCAGAACGCAACGATTGTAAGAACAACGCTGATGCCCACAAGAATAATCATAACCGATGCGGGAAGGGTAAATACATTTCCGAGAATGCCGATATCCGGTCCGAAAACCATGATAAGGCACATGATTGCATAGAAAGCAAAGGTTGCTATCTTTCCTGGCATTTCAGCCGCAACGGGCTTAAGACCAAGCATAATCATTATTGCACCGCCTACAACCATAACGGCTTCCTTGATAAGGAAAACAAGGAAAATCCAGCTGAAGGTTCTGACGGTTTCGTCGCTGCTTGCCTTGAAAGTAAGATAAAACACGATTGCAATCGTTATCTGTGTAAGCTTATCTGCGATGGGGTCAAGAAGCTTGCCGAGAGCACTTATCTGGTTGAATGCTCTTGCGATTTTTCCGTCAAAGAAATCGGTAAGACCAGAAATTGCAAGAACGATAACAGCCCAGAGATAGTTTCCGTCATTGAAAAGAACCGCAAAAACGGGAATGAGAGCTATTCTTATCAAAGAGAGAAGATTGGGGATTGTGAGACATCCTGTAAAATATTCTTTTAATAATGCTTTCATGGTTTTTTCCTCCTTATGTCTGTGCAAATGAATTTAAGATTTCCCATGCTGTTTTGATTATTGCCGAATCCTCAACTGCCGCCGCAAAGGGTGTTTCGGGAGCAATTGAAGAAATAAGATACAAAACGAACCCGATAACCGTAACAGCGATTATGCCCTTGACTCCGCCGAGAACAGCACCCAGAAGCTTGTTTGCCGTCTTGATAAGCGGAAGCTTGAAAATTCCGTTAATCAGCGAAGCAACAAATTTGAGCACAGCACTGCCGATTGCAAAAATCACAAAAAACGAAACAATCTGAATTGCGGGAATTATGAACGCTCCCTCAACCGCATTGCATATCTGCTCGGATGCCTGAACAGCGGTTACGTTTGAGCCGAGGTCTGCGGTGATTCCCTGTGCAGTGAGTCCGATTGCCTCTGCAGCTCTGACTATGTAATCGGGGAGTGCGTTTGCGATTGCCGCCGCACCGTTACCCACGCTGTCGGAAATTGCACGGGCAATGGAGTCAACAACCGCCTGATGAACGAAGCTGTCATTTATCCACGCCGCAACAGGCTCTGCGTATGTTTTGGCAATAATAAGAGCTATAACCGTTGCCGCAACGGAAAGAATCATTTTTATAAAGCCTTTTCTGCGTCCGTCAATAACACACGATACTAAAATAACAATAAGAATTATATCAATTATAAATGGTAAAATATCCATTTGAATACCTCCTTAGTGCTTAACTACCGATGTACCCTGAACGGAATATACCGTACCCGAGCAAATGAACATTTCGGAAACGGGATTATCGGTCTGAATCTCCTTGGTCTGTTTTCCGCCCGAAGAATAAACAACAATATCGGTTCCGGTTGCAACAGCAATTCTGCCGCCGTCGGCAACAATACAGTCAGGAACTCCGTCAACGGAGAAAGCACAGGATTTTCTTCCGCTTGCGGAAAATCTGACAATTCCGGTTTTCGATCCGCCGAATTCCTTGAAGGCTACAACCGTATTTCCGTTATCGTCAATACAGATTGCAGTCAGGCTGTCCTCGGAATAAACGAGCTCATCAATAAGCTCCCCTTTTTTGTTGAGAACAACGGTTCTGTTATCGCCTGCTGCAATAACCCTGCCCGATGTTGTATAGGCAACTCTTAAGAACAGAGTGCCGTCATATCGGATGTCTGCCTCGGGTTCGGATGAACCTGTGTTAAAAATAAGAAGTCTTGTGTAAATCTCGGCGTTTTCCGTACCCACCGCAACAACGGCAGCCTTCTTGCCGTTACCCGAAAGAGAAATATCCGCAATTCTTTCCTGAGAGCAATTCCACTGAAAAATCTTTTTGAAACGGCTGTTATATACACTCAGAACACTCTGATAATCCTCGTTTGAATAAGATGTTGCAAAGCTTCCGTTTTTTGCAAGAGCTGCAGCAACCACCGTTCCTTCTTCAGTAAATTCACCGAGTTTTTCGGTTTTGCTCTGAAGAATGATTTTGTTTGCGGAGTTGCTGTAAATCAGTGCTCTCGATTTTCTTGAAATCACTTTTGAATCCGCATAATCAAGCTGCATATAAAACAATTCGCCTGCCGATGAACTGAGCACCTTGCTTGAATCGTTGTGAATAATAAGAGGTCTGTTGCCGATTGCAAAGGATTTTCTGTAGTTGAATGTATCAAGATGATAAGGATATCCTTCACCTCTTGAAAAAACCGTTTTAATTTCACGGATGCCGTCTGTTATGTTTGAAACCGCAACATTTCCGAGAAGTCTTGCACTAAGAAACAGTGCTGCAACAACAGCAAGCACAACAACGGGAATCCTGATTATTCTGAAAACCTTTTTGAGGGTTATCTTGTTTCTGATTTTTGATAAACTGACTATGTTTTTTTCTGCCATTCAACACCCTCCTATATTAATAATGTATCTTATTAAGGAACAAGCCTCTTGCGGGTGCAGTGTAGCCTGCGGCAAAACGGTTTCTTGCCTCAATGATTTGTTCTATTGAATCTGCAGGAATTCTGCCTCTTGAGATATCAATAAGAGTTCCTGCCATTATTCTTACCATGTTATAAAGGAATCCATCTGCTTCAACGCGGAAAATGACCGTGTCTCCCTCACGCTCAACGGCTGCATTCATAACCGTTCTTTCCGTATCCTCAACGCTGCTGCCTGCGGCACAGAAAGAATCAAAATGATGAGTTCCGATATATGCCTTTGCCTGCTCCGAAAGGAATTTTTCATCGAGGGGATATTTATAATGCAGTGTGTGATTGAAAACGAACGGATTCTTATTGGGAGAATTCCATATTTTATAAATATATTCCTTTGACTTGCAATCATACCTTGCGTGAAAACCGTAGTCAACCTCTTTGCAGTCGAGTGCCGCTATGTCACGGGGAAGAATCGCATTGAGTGCACCAACAAGCCGTTTGCATTCAATGGGATTTTCCGTTCTCATGTTACAGCAATACATATTTGCGTGAACACCTGCATCGGTTCTTGAGCAACCGACTATATTATCACGGCTTGAACAGATTTTTTCGAGGGCATCCTGCAAGGTCTGCTGGACGGTTACGGCATTATCCTGAACCTGCCAGCCATGGTAATTTGTGCCGTCAAATGAAATTGTGAGAAGAAGATTTCGCATCATATCACCGCTTCGAAGAAAATATTGAGAACTATCACCCCTGCTGCAAGAGCAACACAAACGAAAAGCGCAACAAAATCACGACCTGAAAGCTTCATCTGCTTCATTCTTGTTCTGCCCTCTCCGCCCGTATAGCAACGGCAGGTCATTGCGAATGCAAGCTCATATGCACGCCTGAACGACGAAACCATAAGGGGAATAAAAATCGGAACAAGTGCTTTTGCACGCTGAATAATTCCGCCTGTTTCGAGGTCTGCACCTCTTGCTTTCTGTGCGTTCATGATTCTGTCGATTTCTTCAATCAGAGTGGGAATAAATCGCAGAGCAAGGGTCATCATCATAGCAAGGGTATGAACCTTGATTTTGAACACCTTGAGCGGTGAAAGAAGTCTTTCTATTGCATCGGTAAGCATTGTGGGGGTCGTTGTGTAGGTCAGGAGCGAGCTGATTACAACAAGGCACACAATCCTTATCATGGTGAAAATCGCTGTGTTGACACCTTTTTCCGTTACGGAGATTTCCCACCATTCAAAATATGTTTCGCCGCCCTGTGTGTAGAAAACATTGAGAATTGCAGTAAAAATCAGAATAATTACAATGGGTTTAAGGCTCTTGAGTATCATTTTTGCGGGAACTCTTGAAAGAGCCGCCGCACCAACCGTTGCAAGAGCTATAAGACCGAGCGAAAAGAAGCTTTTGCAAAGAAAAATAACAACTATGAGTGCAAAAGTCAGCACAAGCTTCATACGGGGGTCAAGTCTGTGGAGTACGGATTTCCCCGGATAATACTGGCCGATGGTTATATCTCTTATCATTTCGCAGCCTCCTTTCCCATAAGGTTGCGAAGTATCTCAGCACCTTGCTCAACCGTATAGACATTTGCAGGCACATCGATTCCCTTCAAGCGGAGCTTTGCGAAAATTTCGGTGATTTCAGGCACATTGAGTCCCATTGACCGAAGCTCATCACCTCTTGAATATACCTCGTCAACCGTGCCCTGCATTGCAACGGAGGACTTATTCATAACAATAACTTTGTCAGCCGTTTCGGCGATATCCTCCATGCTGTGGGAAACGATGATAACGGTACTGCCCGTCTGTTTTCTGTATTCTTTGATAAGATTTATGAGCGTTTTTCTTCCTTTGGGGTCAAGACCTGCAGCAGGCTCGTCAAAAATCAGCACCTCAGGCTCCATTGACATAACGCCTGCGATGGCAACTCTTCTTTTTTCACCGCCCGAAAGGTCAAATGGAGATTTTTCCATATGCTCGGGTTTAACTCCCACAAATGCCGCCGCACGGAAAACCCTTTCCTTGATTTCAGATTCCGAAAGTTTCATGTTTTTCGGTCCGAAAGCTATATCTTTATAAACGGTTTCCTCAAAAAGTTGATATTCGGGATACTGGAAGCAAAGTCCCACCTTGAATCTTGACTGACGCAGAGTTTCTTTATCCTTATGGATATCTATTCCGTCAACAAGAATTTTTCCGCTGTCAGGCTTTAAAAGCCCGTTGAAATGCGAAATAAGGGTGCTCTTACCCGAGCCTGTGTGACCGATAATACCCACAAGCTCGCCTTTGTTTATCTGAAGATTGATATTTTCAATTGCCGCTACCTGCTGAATTGTTCCCTTGGAATAATAATGGGTCAGATTGACGGCTTCGATTGCATAACTCATACCGCACCTCCGAGCACCCTGGAAATCTCGTCAACACATTCGTCAACATTGAGAATTCCTTCTTTTAATCCGAGCGTATGGCAAAGTTCCGTTGACTGAGGCACATCAAGACCGCAGTCACGCAGTTTTTCAACCTGCGAAAAAACCTCTCGGGGTTTTCCTTCCATAACGATTCTGCCGTCATCCATAACAATAACTCTGTCTGCCTGCACGGCTTCATCCATGAAATGAGTGATAAGCACAACGGTTATGCCCATTTCTTCGTTAAGACGCTTGACGGTCTGCATAACTTCATCTCTGCCCATGGGATCGAGCATGGCAGTAGGCTCGTCAAGCACGATGCATTCGGTCTGCATTGCGATAACGCCGGCAATTGCAACCCTCTGCTTCTGACCGCCCGAAAGCTTATGAGGCTCTCTGTGGCGGAATTCATACATATTGACCGATTTGAGAGCATCATCAACCCTTCTGCGGATTTCGGCAGGCTCGATTCCGAGATTTTCGGGACCGAATGCAACATCATCCTCAACGATTGTGGCAACAATCTGATTATCGGGATTCTGGAAAACCATGCCCACAATTCTGCGGATTTCATCTGCCTTCTCGTCGGTATCGGCAACAATGCCCTTGACCTCAACCGTGCCTTCGGTGGGTTCATAAATAGCGTTGCAGAGCTTCGCAAGGGTACTCTTGCCCGAACCGTTATGACCAAGCACGGCAACAAATTCGCCTTTGTTTATTGTAAGATTTACATCTGTGAGAGCTGCATCATTATAATCAATCTGCTCGGTTTCGGCATCATAATAATACATCGTCACATTTTTAAATTCGATAATTTTTTCGCTCATAATCTGTTCCTAAAAATTTATTTTACGGCAGGTCTGCAGAGCGCAAAGTTAAGGGTCGCTTTGCTCCGCAAAACTGATTACAGAAGATTAAATGCCGTTACTGTGATTCTGCCGCTGATTCAATTACACATTACGAATTGCGCATTGCGAATTATTTTACACCCTTTCCCAGCCATATTGCGCTGGCACCGCAGGGAAGCACCCTGCCGGGTTTGGATGAAACGGGAATTCCGATTTCGTCGCTTTCGGTTGAGCCGCCGAATTTCTTCTGAACGGTTTCGCCGAGAATATATTCCATTACGCTGGGTGAAAGTCCCGTTGTGTAGGAATTAATAAGCACCATGAGAGAATCTTCGTAAAGAAGCTCGGAGCAAAGCTCCACAAAGCCATAAACCTCGTTTTCAAGCTTCCATACCTCTCCGCCGGGGCCTCTGCCGTATGAGGGAGGGTCCATGATGATGACATCGTATTTGTTTCCTCTGCGGATTTCACGCTGAACAAATTTTATGCAGTCATCAACAAGCCAGCGTACGGGTGCATCGGTCAGCTTGCTTGCCGCTGCATTTTCCTTTGCCCACAAAGTCATGCCCTTTGATGCGTCAACATGAGCAACGCTTGCGCCTGCATTGAGTGCGGCAACGGTTGCACCGCCCGTATAAGCAAAAAGATTGAGCACCTTGACGGGTCTGCCAGCATTCCTGATTATATCTGCAGTCATTTTCCAGTTAACCGCCTGCTCAGGGAAAAGACCCGTATGCTTGAAGCCCATTGTTTTGATGTTGAACTTCAGGTTTTCAAATCCGATCTGCCACACATCAGGCATTTTTTTGCACACTCTCCAGCTTCCGCCGCCCGTATTTGAACGGTTATATATCGCATGGGGATTATACCAGAGGGGATTTTCCTTGGGAGTTTTCCAGATAACCTGAGGGTCGGGGCGCACAAGGATAATATCTCCCCAACGCTCAAGCCTTTCTCCGTCAGAGCAGTCTATAAGCTCATAATCAAGCCAACTGTCAGCTGTTCTCATAATTTACACATCCATTCTTTGTTGTCCCGGCATGGCTATTCCGAGATGGGCATAGCCTGCGGGAGTTACCATTCTGCCTCTGGGGGTACGGCTCAGAAATCCGACCTGCATCAGATAAGGCTCGTAAACATCTTCTATGGTCACGGCTTCTTCACCGATTGCCGCCGCAATGGTTTCAAGTCCCACGGGACCGCCGTTATAATTCTTAATCATTGTTCTGAGTATAAGTCTGTCTATGGAATCAAGACCGAGAGAATCAATTTCCATTCTGTCAAGAGCGAGCGATGCTGCCTCTTTGCTGATTGAGCCGTCACAGACAACCTGAGCAAAGTCTCTTGCACGCTTGAGCAGACGGTTTGCAATTCGGGGTGTACCTCTTGAACGGGAAGCAATCTCCATTGAACCCTGAGGGTCGATATCCATATTAAGTATGCCCGCACTGCGGTTGACTATCTCCGAAAGCTGTTCGGGAGTATAGAGTTCAAGGCGGAGAATAACTCCGAAGCGGTCACGCAGAGGTGCACTCAGCTGACCTGCTCTTGTTGTTGCCCCGACGAGAGTGAAACGGTGAAGGTCAAGACGGATTGAGCGTGCCGAAGGACCTTTACCGATTATGATATCAAGAACATTATCCTCCATTGCGGGATAAAGCACTTCTTCAACCGCTCTTGAAAGGCGGTGGATTTCATCGATAAAAAGCACATCGCCGTCATTGAGATTCGTCAGCAGTGCCGCAAGGTCGCCGGGTTTTTCGATTGCAGGTCCGCTTGTTACGCGGAAATTAACTCCCATTTCGTTTGCGATGATGCCTGCAAGAGTTGTTTTTCCGAGACCCGGAGGTCCGTAGAGCAAAACATGGTCAAGAGGCTCACCTCTCTGACGGGCGGCTTCAATATAAATCGAAAGATTTTCCTTGACCTTATCCTGGCCGATGTATTCACCGAGAGTTTTTGGTCTGAGGGAAAATTCTATATCATTATCTGCTTCGGAGGAAAATTCGGGAGTCATAATTCTGTTTTCAAAATCGAAATCCATGATAATCCTCCTTTAAAAATTCTTTGCAAGCTGTTTGAGTGCCTGCTTAATCATTTCTTCTGTTGTAAGATTGCCGTCAAGTCTGCCGACTGCAATGCTTGCCTCGGATTTGCTGTAGCCGAGCATAACAAGAGCATTGACCGCATCTTCGCCCGCATAACTGACTGTTGCTTTCTGAGCGGCGGCAATATTGCCCATCTGCTCGGAAGTTGTCGCAAAAACATCAAGCTTTCCTTTAAGTTCAAGTACGATTCTCTGCGCAATCTTCGGACCTACTCCCTGTGCGGCAGTAATCGCCTTGACATCTCCGCCTGCAACGCTGACCGCAAGCATATCGGGGGTAAGCTGTGAAAGAATGGCAAGTCCCGCTTTGGGACCTACGCCCGAAACACCCGTCAGCATCTTGAAGCAGTCAAGCTCGTTTTTATCTGCAAAGCCGAAAAGGTCAAGAGCATCTTCACGCACATTGAGATGAGTAAAAAGAGTCTGGGTCTGACCGATATCGGCGCATTTTCTTAAAGTATTGAGTGTTGTGAAAAGACGGAATGCAACTCCGCCGCAGTCAAGAGCAACACTGCTCTCGTCAACATAAACTATTTTACCTGTCAAGCTGTAAAACATAGCTGAACTCCTTTTTCAGGATAGGGTCGATGTGGACATCAACCCCTGCATAATTATAATCGTGAACGAAGTGAGCCGATCAGCGACCCTGCACTGTGGCAATGGCAGATTGCCATTGCAAGGGCATCGGCAGCATCGTCGGGTCGGGGGATTTTTTCGAGATTAAGCATGATTCTCGTCATTTCCTGAACCTGTTTCTTCTCTGCTCTGCCGTAGCCGACAACGCTCTGCTTCACCTGAAGCGGTGTGTATTCAAATATGGGCATCTTCGCCTGCTGTGCCGCAAGCACAAGCACTCCCCTTGCCTGAGCAACGTCGATTGCCGTTTTCTGATTGGTGTTGAAAAACAGCTTTTCTATCGCCATTGCTTCGGGATGATAACGGTCAATGAGCATACAGCAGCAATTATAAATTCTCTCCAGTCTTTCGTTGAACGGAGTATGTGCTTCGGTTGTTATAGCACCGAAATCAAGCATTCTGAATTTGTTGTTGTGATACTCAACCACACCGTAGCCGACTATGGCATAACCGGGGTCAATTCCCAGAACTATCATTTCTTGTTTGTCTCTCTTTCACGGACTATCATTCTTGTGGGTGTTCCTTCAAGGCCGAAAATTTCTCTTATCTGATTGTCGAGATAACGCTGATAGCTGTAATGGAACAGCTCTGCATTATTTACAAAACATACGAATGTCGGCGGTCTTGTTGAAGGCTGAGTCATGTAGTAAATCTTAAGACGCTTGCCCTTATCCGAAGGAGGCTGAACTCTTGCGGTTGCATCCGCAAGAACATCGTTGAGTTTACCCGTTGAAATACGCATTGCATTCTGGGTATCAACGAATTTTATGAGTTCAAACAGACGGTCAAGTCTGATTTTTTCCTTTGCGGAGATAAAGATAATCGGTGCATAGCTCATAAATGAGAAATCATTCATAAGTTTTTTGCGATATTTATCCATTGTCTGACCGTCTTTTTCGACTAAGTCCCACTTATTAACTGCGATAATACAAGCCTTGCCCAATTCGTGAGCGATACCTGCTACCTTTGAATCCTGTTCTGTGAAACCTTCAACGGCATCAATCATAATAACGCAGACATCTGCTCTTTCAACTGCCATTTGTGCACGGATTACAGAATACTTTTCAATCTGGTCTTCAACCTTGCTCTTGCGACGAAGTCCTGCAGTATCAATAAACATAAATGAGCCGAATTTATTATCGATATAAGTATCGGTTGCGTCTCTTGTTGTGCCTGCAATATTTGAAACGATTACTCGTTCTTCACCCGCAATTTTGTTGATAAGTGAAGATTTGCCTGCGTTTGGTTTTCCGATAACAGCAACTTTTACAGTTTCGCTTTCGTCTTCTGTTCCTGCA
>JAZSCL010000161.1:0-9475 GCA_045602905.1 Acutalibacteraceae bacterium | reverse complement strand
TATACCATATAGAACATTTGTTTGTCAAGAGTCTTTAAAAAATTTTTTAAATCATATTTGACGGCAGAAGTGACGTCATCATTTCAAAAAAATTCTGAGCTCTCGGTGAGTTGATGGCAGATATGACGTCGCAAAATATTTTCAGACAACAAAAATGCCCTCCCGAAAATCGGGAAGGCAAAAGTAAAACAAAACGGCAGAGATTCCTGCCATACTGTTATCTCATATTTTTACTAACATCATAATTATATTCTTCGAGTATTAAGTTCTGACATAATTCATTTAAATAATCACAAAAGGCATTTAGAAAACCAGAGTTTACTGATTGAGCTTCTGTGATATTTTCGTAAATGTATCGCCACTTCACAAACACATTAGATATTTGTTCAATCTCACTTTCCAAGAAATCCACAGTCGCTTTTTCGCCAAAAGTGGAAGCAAAGTATGAATAAAAGTTTTGCTTAAAATACGTGTCGGTGTTTTTATATAGCAAAAAGAGGTTGTGTCGTTCTGTTGGCTTCAACATTTTAAAGTCAAATCCTTGATGAGTAAGTAATAATTTAAGATAAACTTCACATGCAAAAGCTTTGTTCACAATAAACGGAAATACTCGAACTAGATGCTGATTGCCACAAAATGTTATTTTTGTTGAACCCCAAGAGAAGGGTGTACCGTTATTTGTTCCATTTGGTAAAACAATCATTTCTTCTTCCAATATCGCATTCTTAAATTGTCTTCCGACTAAATACATTTCAACAAGTTGTTTTCCTTCTTCTGATAATAAATCATATCCATCGTTTGTCTTCATTAGCAAAACACCTCAAAATTATATTGTTCATCATTTAAATTCTAACATTATGTATCCAAAAAGTAAACAACAATGCAAAAGACGGCAGATGTGAACTGCCGTCTTTTTTGCTATTTATGTGTAGGCTTGGTTATTTATCGTGAATTTTGTGAAGACCGAAGAGACCTTTGAAGAAACCAATGAGTTTCTGGAAGAAGCTGGCTTTAGAGTTGATTGTAACTTCGGCTATGAGTTCCTCTCCATTTTCATCAATGGCATAGGTTTCATCAGAGAGCTTAATTTTAGCGGTGAAGGTTGTAGTGCCGCTTGCGTTTGAGATAGCAGTACAGTTGCCTTCTGCATCAACACTCCAATTGAAGCATCCGTTGTTTGCGGACCACTCAGCAACAGCACCTTCGGGAAGATTTTCAACTGTTGCACGAAGGTATATACCATCACCATAATTTATAGTTGTAGTTGAAGGCTTGGAAATTGTAAGGGTGGGGGTTTCTTCAGTCGACGGTATATCAGGCTCGGTATAACTTGCAGGCTTTACGGTAACTGTGCAAATTGCTTCGGGACCTTCTTCGGAACCTGCATAAGCGTAGATTTTTGTTGTACCCTCTTTGATTGCTGTTACTGTTCCTTCATCGGATATTTCTGCAATTTCCATATCTTCAACAAGCCAGAATATATCTTTTGATGTTGCGTTTGAAGGTGTTATCTGTGCTTGAAGCTGTTTTGATTCTCCTACAGCAAGTTCCAGGGTTTCGTTAATTGTTATTCCAGTTGCTTCAATATACTCTGTTGCGTTTATTACGCAACTGTCTTTGAAGCCGCCGTCATTTGTTGTAACTGTAATAGTTGCTTCGCCTTCGGAAAGAATCTTTACCGTTCCATCTTCAGATACTGTTGCAACATTCTCATTTGATGATGACCATTCAACTTCAATATCTGTTGGATTTTCAGGTGCAAAGGTATAATACATTGTAAACTCTTCGTCAACATAGGCCTCAACTTCATTGTAACCGAGTGAAATTCCTTTAACGGGAACAATTGAATTAATCACGCATGATGCAACGAAGGCATTGTCCTTTGTTGTTGCAGTAATTGTTGCTCTGCCACCGTTGAGAGCTGCAACCTTACCGTTTTCATCAACAGAAACATAATCGGGATTGTTGCTGCTCCAAATAATATCTTTGCAAGTAGCATTTACAGGAGCAACCGTTGCATTGAAATTTAATGTCTGACCCACAAGAAGGTCAACTTCCGCTTTATCAAGAGTTACACCTGAAACAGGATAGATAACATTAACATTGTCATATGTGTCAACAACCTGTTCATATACAGATGATGTTGAGAAACAAGAAATGTTGAAATCTGCAGAGCAATCATCGAACGCACCTTCGCCGATTGAAACAATAGTTTCAGGAAGTTGGATATCGGTAAGCGAACTACAACCGTAGAAAGCATCTTCGCCGATAACAAGTTCGGACTCAAGAAGTTCGATGTTGGTCAGCGATGCACAATCCATAAATGCACCGTCATCAATAAGAGTGAGACTTGCAGGAACAGAAACAGTCTCAAGAGCGTCACAGAACGCAAATGCCCCTATGCCAATCGAAGCGGTTCCTTCGGAAATGGTAACATTTTTAAGATTATCGCAATCACTAAATGCATAATCTTCTATTGAAACAACGGTTGCAGGAACTTCAAAACTCTGAAGTGAAGAGCAACCACAGAATGTACTGTTATTGATTTCGCTAACATTTTCAGGAATATCAACACCGGTAAGACTTGAACAGTAACCGAATGCACCGTCGCCAATATACGAAACGGTATCGGGAATTTCAACTGTTTCAAGTGCAGAACAACCGCTGAACATACCTTCTCCGATATATTCCATATCATCAGGAAGATCAACTGTCGTTAATGCAGAACAGTTTGTGAATGCACCTGCACCGATGTTGTCAACACTTTCAGGAATATCAACCTCTGTTACAACGTAACAACCGCTGAATGCCTGGTCACCAATAGAATCAACTGTGTCGGGAATTACAATTGTTTCTGCTGCGGAGCAACCACCGAATGCACCGTCGCCGATTTCTTTAACACCTGAAGGAACGTCAATTTCTCCAAGACTGCTGCATCCAAAGAATGTTGAGTCACTGATAATTTCAACGCCTGCAGGGATTTCAAAATTTTCCATTGCAGAACATCCTGTAAATGCACCTGCACCGATATCAGTAACAGTATCGGGAATATCAACCGAAGCGAGGCTTACGCAATTTTCAAAAGCAAATGCGCCGATTGAAACCTCTGTTGCCGAGCGTGCTACCGCAGCAGGCATAGTAACCTCTTGAAGTTTAGTGCAGTTTGCGAAAGCTCGGTTGCCGACCGAAGCAGATGGAGGAATATTGATTGACTCCAACTTTTTGCATCCGTTGAATGCTTTTGCACCGATTTTTGTTATACCGTAAGGCATTGTAACTTTTGTGAGGTTTGTAAAGCCGTCAAAAGCTCTTGCACCAATCGAAGTTACGCCGGATTCAATTTTAATTTCTGTAATCTGAGAAGCATAACTCGCCCAAGGTGTTTTACCGGTCGGATATGAAGCCATATCGCCGAGACCATAAATTCTTAAAACGCCGTTATTTATTTCAGACTTGATTTCATATTTTTCTTTCCATACAGGATAAAGAACAAGATCTTTGTTGCCTTCATACTTATCTCCGGGGCCGTATTCAACTGCAGATGAACCCTTTGTTGTTGTCCAACCGAGGAAATAGTATCCTTCTTTTTCAGGTGCGTAATCGAGAAGAGTAATATCCTTATTATATTTCTTGGTCTGCTTATTTGTGATTTTACCGTCAGTATCATCATAGTAACTGATGTTGTATGATGCATCAACATTGACAAATATTGATTTAGAAATCAACATGTTGTCATTTTTATCACATATGGTAACTACAATGTTTGTGTTGCCCGGTTTTTTTGCCATAATGTTTATTTTGTAGAACTGTCGTTCCCACAAGCCCGGAACATAAGATGTTTTGCTTGCTGTAGCAGAAACTATGCTTGCATCTTCAGGAATAAATGATATATTAATATCACCTTTATTAAGTTTGCCTTCACAAAGAGCTGTTATATCAGTAGAAGCACAAGTGTTTACAGTTACATTAAGCGAAACATCATAAGGAGATAAAACCAAATTCGTTGTGGCTGGAGCCCAAACAGGATAAAG
Organism: Acutalibacteraceae bacterium; assembly: GCA_045602905.1. GTDB lineage: Bacteria > Bacillota > Clostridia > Oscillospirales > Acutalibacteraceae > CAG-177. The sequence goes on along the minus strand of JAZSCL010000161.1, from coordinate 5,444 downwards.
GGTTATATCTTTGTTTTTATCCTCGTTTTTAATTTTGTCACCAATTTGATATTCTGCTGTTTCGGCATTTTCAGTTTTAGCCCATCCAAGGAATGTATATCCGGCTCGTTCCGGAACTGGTCCCTGAACAACATAATCTTGATCAACTGCCACTACAACCGGTTTTGGAACAGATATAGTTGTGCTTGTTTTTTTCTGATTAACACTTTTGGTAGTTTTGTATGTCACAGTGACATTAGGTACTTCCGAAAAATGTCCGCTGTATGCCCAAGCACCTTTATCGGTTTTATACCACGTATTATTCCAAATATTCACATACGAAGCAACTACATTGATTTTTTGGTCAGTATAAACCTTACCTTTGTCTGCGCCAACCTCATACGGAACATCTCTTAGTGTTGTTTTTTGAGTTGCTTGAAATGTTTTAACCAAATTTTTTTCAACCAAAAAATCTGTTTTTACAACTTCATCTGTATATCTGACACCATTCGGATGAGTATATCCATATCCGGAATTTATAGGAGTATTGTTGTATTTTATATATTTTTTTGATTTTGAATCATAGTGTTTTAATGTGAAATGTAAATGTGCTCCATCTGCATTACCATAAGCACCTGTAGTTCCAATAACATAACCTTGAGGTACATCTTGACCCGGCTTAACATAAACATTCGTCATATGAGCATAACACGATTTCGTACCATCAAAATGATTTATAACGACACCTCTTCCAAAGCCATCATTACAATAACCCTCATGGTATTTATTAGGTTTTCCGTTAATGGTAGGACTACATTTACCATTTTTCACACAAGTATTGCCAGTAGTTCTACCACTGAAATTATTACAACCATTATATACGGTTTCAACTTTTCCTGCTTTAGATGCACATACCTCCAAACCATTTCCAGGAATATCAATTCCTTTGTGGCTTAGTTTATAATATCTGTTTTTAGTTATTGTTTTTTTGGATGGCACAGGCCAAAGCCAATCCGTATTATCTGCTGCCGATGCTTTCATAGTAAGTGGCGACCATGCTGGTGCCAATACTGAAACAACCATTAATAATACAAGTGCAAAAGACAAAAGTTTTCTAAATGTATTTTTCAAAACAAAACCTCCTTAAAGTTGTTATTTAGTTTAAGATATTGTTTTAAATGTTGGCGTTGCAGAAACTGTATTGGTATTTGGTATTTCGTACAAGCCATAACATATTATCCAGCCAACAATACCATTTACATTAACTTTGCCAAACGCTGATGTATTTCCATCATATGTTCCGGAATATGTCATTTCATTCAAATAAACCTTTTGATCTTTGGCTATCATCCCCAACGATGTAGCTGTATCACTTGCAGTTTTACGAATATGGTTCCGGTCCTTTGTGTTTTTATAAAGCTTAAGCGTATAAGAGAGAGTTTCGCTGTAATAATCTCCGCAACGGTATCTGTACTTAACAGTTCCGGGCTGTGAAATATACATATAGTCGCCGTTTACAACAGCGTTTCCGCTCACAATTTCCCAACCGCAAACAGAACCGCTCGGTATATACTGATAAGAAACTGAAGGAAGCTTAATTCTGTAGCCATAGAATGTACCGGATGTTACTTTGCCGGGATATGTGGTATACTTTGTAACTTTATAAGCGTTGGTGCAAGTCATATTTTGCTCACCGCTTGTTGCAGGATTTCCTGTAATTGAAACAGTAATCTTACCCCACACAGCATAGAGCGTTATGTTTTCTGAGATGTTTATTGAACTTCCAGGACTATACTTCACAGAAGTTGCTGTATAATTATCATCCCAACCAAGGAATTGATAGCCTGATCTTGTCGGTTTGGTTGAAGACACGGTTGTTTGTCCATACCATTTTTGGACAGACGGAGCACCTGAACCTCCGTTGGCATTGTAGTTCAAAGTGTATTGCGTCCAATTAGCATATACAGTAATATTTTCCGTTATTGTTGTTGCGTTGGTGTATTTTGTTCCGTTCGCTGTACGCCATTCGACAAATTTATATCCGCTTCTTGTAGGTTTGTAGTTTGCGACGGTGGATGCGTTGTTTTTCCACTTTGCATACATAGTCTGATCGTCGAGAAGCATGTATGATTCTCCGCCGGAGTATTTCTGGCCTGTAAGTGAAGCTGTCGTATACCAACCTTCAAAAGAACACTCGCTGGTTATATAAGAGGTGCTCAAGGAGCCGCCATTTGTATTAAAGGTTATTTTATAGGACTTTGAAGGTGTCGGCAAAACAACAGAAGAGCTGTTTTTGGTTGTTGCCGAGCCGACAGATGAACCGCCGTTTGAATCAAACGAAACCGTACAGTCGGGAATTGCATCATACATATCGGGGCAGCCTTCGCCATAGAAATCATCTCTGCCCGAAGGTCCCTTATCAACGCAATACTGTTTAATTAATGCCTCTATCTGTGCTGGTGTATAGCTGGGATAAGCCAGTTTAAACATTGCGGCAACCGCGGCAATATGAGGCGCCGCCTGTGATGTACCGCTCATCAAAGCATATTTGCCTTCAAGATATGTGCTGGGAACATCAATGCCGGGAGCAATAACATCAACGGAATCACCGTAGTTTGAGAAACTGCCTTTAGTTCCGGTTTCATCTAATGCACCAACTACGATTGCATTATCCATATTTGCAGGTGAAACATTGGCTGTGTCTACAGGCGTATGAGTTATCTTTTCACCGTTGCCGGCCGCTACAACTACAACTATTCCTTTTGAAACTGCATTTTCAATTGCTTCCTCAAGATATTTTGAATGCCTGCCGTAGGGACTTTCAAGGCTGAGGTTAATAACATGAACTCTTTGAGATACGGCATAATTAATACCTGAAACAATGCTGTTAAGTGTACCGCCTTCTGCGTTTAATGATTTTATGGGCATAACCTTAACATTAAGATTGTTAGTACAGTTAATTACAACACCGGAAACATGTGTTCCGTGGCCCGTATCATCTTCGGGATAGCTACTGCCATTGAAACAGTTTCTGCCGCCAGTAAGTCTGCCTTTGAAATACGGATGATCTGTATCAATGCCCGTATCAATAACTGCAACTGTTATGAGGTCATTGAAGTTGTTGTTTTCAAGATAATAAGCATATTTATCAGCGCTGATATACTTTTCGCCCCATATTGAGTTACTCATACTGGGTATACTTTCAACTTCAACCTCTTCAGGGGCTTCAACATATGCGTCTGCTTCGGCAAAGCTGACACTTGAAAGGCTGTTAAGATAATCGGAACATTCTTCTGCAAGGTCACGATTGGCAAACTGAAGAACCACCGTTCCGTCATCATTCAAAACAATTGTATCTGCTTCAAACATTGAAAAATCAATCATGGAGAAATCGCTGCAGTTTGCAACAACTCTGCTCATATAAAATTCGTCTTCCAAAGCTTCTTCCTTGTCGAAGTTTTCATCATTAAGGCTCTGATTAACCAACTCCATAACTTTATTGTTAAATTCTTCGTCACTGCCAGCTACAATCGTTTCGGTTTCTTTTTCCCATTGTGCTGTATATGTAACATCTTTAGTTACAATTTCCGAAACAGCAGGTTTCCAACCAACAAAAGCATAACCGTCCTTTTGGGGATTTGCCGGTACAGTCGTCTTATTGCCGTATGATATAACATATGTTGTCTTTGTTCCGTCAACGTTCCATGTTACACGATATCCGTTTGCAACATAGTTTGCACTTATTGTAACATCTTCGTCAGGCATTGTTTCAGGAATAACACTCCATTCTGACAAAGTATATCCTTCTTTTTTACCTGGAGTGTATGTTTGAATTGTTTCACCAAAACAATAAGATTCTGTCTTAACTGTTACACCATCTATTACCCAAAAAACTTTATGCTCGTTAACCTGCCATTTAGCTTTAACAGTCAGATTACCCCAAGGCATTTTAGTAGGAATCTCTGGCTCCCAGCCAATAAAAGTATATCCTTCTTTTGTAGGATCTGCAGGCGGTGAAATTTTGGATAGTTTCAACTTGTAGTAATCATCAATTTCACTTCCGCCATCTGTATCAAAAGTTATTCTTGAATAAAATAAACTTCTGAAAAAATCAATGATGACCTGAAAGAAACCGCCGGGTGAATTATTGGCTTGTGTTTCGACTTTTACATTGTCAGTTACAGAAGTACTCATCAAATCTTCTGCAGATGCAGTAAAAGCCGGAGCCATAACGGTAAACACCATTACAACCGCAATTAAGAGCGAGAAAAATTTTTTCATTTCAACACGTCCTTTATGTTATGATATAAAATTACTACATTACTTTTCTATAAATATACTTTACACCCAAATTTAAGTTTTGTAAATATTAATGTATGATTATATTTTGTGGCATTTGTCTTAGCGAGCAATGGATTTGTGTGTACAAATCCGCAATTAAGGGGTTTTCACCCCTGACACCCCACAGAAAAAACAGAAGCAAAAAAAGAAAATCAGGTGCAGCAGGAATCGAATTCCGTTGCACCTGAATTATGTTTTTAGAAATAATTATTCTGTAAAAATCAATTCGTGATTAACAATCTCCCTTGCCCTCGCTTCTATATTGTTCATACGGGCAACCCATTCCATTTGGTTGTCTGCTTTTAGTTGTTCCGTTATGCCCTCACTGACCTTCATCTGTTCTGCTATCTGAGAGAACATATCTGCTGCTTGTTCATCAACCTCTGCAAGATGAGTCCACAATGTGCCGTTCATAAGCATAATGTTGAACTGAACTCGTTTATGTTTCATTAGATAATCTTTGCGTTTCAGTCCCCATACGCTGAGTGGTTTGCTTGCTTTGGCAGGTAATGCGATGTTTGGAATTCTGTAATTGCCAACAGTTCTGTAACTTCCGCCGTTTTGTTCAAATGATGATTTATTCATAAACAACCTTCCTTTCAATCAGTAAAAAATGTGTCGAATGTAAACTTTGCCCCAAGTCGAAAGCCTGAAATAAAGCTATCGGCCATGCTGACTGTCAGAAAATCATTATATATACTTGTATAGGTTACGAATAAATCTTTTTCTTCGCCGATTAACTTTGAATTGAGTTCTTCTTTCTTTTCGGTGAGAATTCTTAAATTCTTCTTTAATTCATTTTTTAACTCCGAACAGCATTCCTGCGGTTCAATGTTGCCATAATAAAAGTCTTCAATAAAACCAGACGTTTTGTAAACCTCCGTAATAGATTGATAATCCTTACAATTCAATCATTCCGACTGCCTACAAAAGCCAAAGGGAGGCAACTTCCTTATGAAGTGCCTCCCTTGTGACACCTTCTCTTTGCTTTATAATGATTCAACCGCTTTTTCAAGCTTTTCAAGATTTTCGTCTGTTGTTGCCCAGCTTGAGCAGAAACGGACTGCGGTTTCGTTTTCGTTGACAGAACACCATTTTTCAAAAGAAAAATTCTTTGAAAGCTC
>JAZSCL010000160.1:0-3803 GCA_045602905.1 Acutalibacteraceae bacterium | reverse complement strand
AGGGACTCACCGCACCGAGCATAGAGGAATCCTACAGCGGAAGAAAGAAGATTGAGTTTTCCGAAACTGATGTTGAACGGCTTAAAAATGTTGCAATACTTCGGAAAGCGGGATTTTCCATTCCCGACATAAAAAGCATTTCGGATAACAGCGAAAATGCAAAGGAAATTGTTGAAAATCTCATACGGCAGACCGAAGAGAATATCGAAAACGAAACCGAGATTGTCAGAAGGCTGAAAAACATATCTTTTGACGAAGAAGTGACGATGAAAACAATATGCAATTCTCTTTCCGAAACGGTTGAAGAAAAAGAAGTGCCGAGAGAGGATATGCACAATTCGTTCTGGAATAAAATTGAGCAGAATGTTTATAAATCGGCAGGAATTGCAGGTCTGATTTTCACGGGAGCAATTTATGTTCTGACGCCTGTTTATTGGCTGTGTGAATACAAATATCTGAAGCTGACAGACAGCTGGCTTGAATGGATATTACTGGTATACTGCGGATGGATTCTGATTACCGTTCTGAGTTGTCTGATTATTGTTCTTAACCGTGATAAATCCGTTAAAAGAACCCGAAAAAGCAGGAGAATAATATCAGGTGTATTTGTTGTCTGCATGGTTTTAGGCGGATGTGTTTCGGGTTTTCTGAGCATAATAGGACTGATTGCACCTCCTGCATATTCTTATACAACCGATATTGGCAATTATCTTGAACTCGACGGCTGGGTCGAACGGGGTTACGGCGAAGAAATTCGCAATCTGTTTCCCGAAGAAATTCCGTCATATGCTCTGAAATCCGAGGAAAAGCTTTATGATGACGGAGTTCCCTTCACCACAAAATATTTCTATAAATTCACCTATGACTTTGATCAGGTGTTTGACATCGTTGCGGAATGGATGCTGTCACTCGATGACTATGAAAAGGTCAGAGACGAGACAATTGCAAAGGGCAGCAGAATTGAGCACAGAGGCGAATGGGTTTGTGTTCATTGTCCGCCCGACGGCGAGGTGAACGAATGGGGATATGCAGAATCGGGCGTTTATATTTTCGCATATCATGATAATTCGAGAAGAGTGCGATATATTGTGTCCGACGGCTGCGGAAACGGCGGACGGAATACTCCCTATTACTACTCCCTTGACTGGTAAAAGCTGTGCGGCGGAATGAGGGCAAGCGTAAAAGCCTTTTTTCTCAATCAAAAAACAATTTTTCGATTTTTTATTGACATTTACCCAGGGTGAAAATGTATTGTAGTGCTGAAAGGAGGTCGGATTTATGAAAATCAAAGAGGTTATCGAAAAAACGGGACTGACGGACAGAGCAATCCGACTTTACATTGACGAGGGACTCACCGCACCGAGTGTTGAAGAATCCTACAGCGGAAGAAAGAAGATTGATTTTTCCGAAAACGATGTAGAACGGCTTAAAAATGTTGCAATTCTGCGGAAAGCGGGATTTTCCATTCCCGATATAAAAAGCATTTCGGATAACAGCGAAAATGCAAAGGAAATTGTTAAAAATCTCATACGGCAGACCGAAGAAAATATCGAAAGCGAAACCGAGATTGTCAGAAGGCTGAAAAACATATCTTTTGACGAAGAAGTGACGATGAAAACAATATGCAATTCTCTCTCTGAATCGGTTGAAGAAAAAGAAGTGCCGAGAGAGGATATAAAGCTGACACCGATAGAAAAGGTGTTAAAAATCGTAAAAATACTTCTTTCGTGCACCTTACTCGCTCATGCTGTATGGTTTATCATTAATTGCTGTGTTGAGGTTTTTAATGTCCGTTATATAAAGCTGACGGATGATTTGTCGCTTATTACAGGCTCGCTGTTTTATCTCGGTTGGGTTGTTATTGCAGTATTGCTGATTACGGTTATTTTAAAAAACATCGGCAAACGGTTTAACCGAAAAACAAAAGCCGCATCATGGGTTTTGTTTATACTTTCCGTTGTCGGAAGTATCGTTATGCTTTTAATTACTATTTTTCTGATTTTCTGTTCGATTACTCCGTTTTATTCTCAGACAACAGACCCCGAAAATTATCTGAAGCTCGACAAAGCTTTAACAGAACATGATGAAAAATGGGGTACTCTTGATTACATGTACCGAATCTTTCCCAGAAAAATTTCGGAAAGTGCAAGGGAATATTACCCTGACACCATAAAATATTTTTATGAATATACGCCTGATTGGGACTGCGGTTACGGTACATATGATATCTGTGCGGAATGGGTTTTGACTGATGCTCAATACGAAATATTCAAAAAGAATCTGTTGGGTGATTTTATTCTTGAAAACAGGCTGATTGAAATTCAGCACATGAAAAAAAACGAATATCAGCTTGAGTATATTGATATATCGGCTTTTTTTACAGAATCGGCAATTGAAAACAGTGGTTATAATGTTATCCTGAAAGGCGACTGGACCTTGATTTATTACGAAGGCTACGGAAAAGTCCGTTTCGATTACATCAACGGCAGTAACAAAGTCGAAAAATGCGATGATGAACTGAAATACAGCGAATCAAAAAATGAATTTGAAATAGAAAACTGGGACGGTTATGTCGGAAATATCGGTTACAGAACAGATTACGATTTCCTTATATGCGCTTATAATGATAATGAGCAAAAAGTAAGATATATTACGTCTGCCTGTTGCGGTCATGCAAACAGAAAAGGCGGTCCGTATTACCTCTCCCTCGATTGGTAACATCGCTCTTGAAAAAATAAATACTATGTTATATAATCGGTGTGGAATAATTCTGCACCGATTTTTTGTTTCGGAAATATATATACGGTTGTGTTTTATGGAAATTTTAACTTTATCCCTCTTCTGCCTTGCGCTGATGATATGCATTGTTCTTGATGCGTCGGTGCTGTATGCATTGGGCGTCGGACTGCTGATTTTCTGCGGTTATGCAAAAATAAAAAAGCACTCATTCAAGGCGATAATCAGAATGATTTTTGACGGAATAAAAACCGCAAAGAATATACTCATTGTTTTTCTCATTGTGGGCGTGCTCACCGCTTCGTGGCGGGCAAGCGGAACAATTCCGTTCATAATCTGCTCTGCGGTCAGGCTCATTAACCCGTCGGTTTTCGTGCTGATGACGTTCCTGCTCTGCTGCGGTGTTTCCTTCCTTATGGGAACATCCTTCGGCTCTGCGGCAACAATCGGAGTTATCTGCATGACCATGGCTTATTCAATGAATATAAACCCCGTAATTGCAGGCGGTGCAATGCTTTCGGGCGTTCTTTTCGGCGACAGATGCTCGCCCGTTTCAACAAGCGCACTGCTCGTTTCGGAGCTGACAAAAACCGATATTTTTAACAACATCAAAAATATGTTCCGTACGGCGGCAATACCCTTTATCCTGACCTGCATTGTATACACCGTTCTCGGATTTTCGGCAGGTGAGGGCGGAGAAATCCCCGATCTGCACTCAATGTTTTCAAAGGAATTCAATCTTCATTGGACTGCGGCAATTCCAGCAGTTGTGATACTGACATTGTCCCTGCTTAAAGTAAAAGTGAAATTTGCTATGCTTGCGAGCATTGCATCCGCACTCATAATCGGAATTGCTGTTCAGCGTGTTGAAATTATTGAACTTGCAAAGGCTCTTGTTTTCGGATTTGAAGCCGAAACGGAAGAACTCAGCAGTATGATTAACGGCGGCGGACTGGTTTCGATGCTCAATGCGGCGGCGATAGTCTGTCTTTCGTCGGCGTATTCGGGGATTTTTGAGAAAACGGGTATGCTTGAGTCTCTCATTGAAAAAACACATATTTTAAGCC
>JAZSCL010000159.1:0-7167 GCA_045602905.1 Acutalibacteraceae bacterium | reverse complement strand
ATCCGAATATGCGGATTTCAGAGTTGCTTATTACGGTGCAATGAATGAAGCACATTGCCGTTTGGGTGGCGGTCTGATTATGCCGCTTTGGGAAGTTTTGTGTAATAACCGTCTAAAAAAAGAAATGAAAAAGCTGAAGCTGCTTTATAATGCAACGGAACTTTTCAACTCACTTCCCAAAGAAAAAACAAATCCCGTTCTAATACACGGCGACCTCAATATAATGAACATAATGGCTAACCCCAAAACTTTGGAACTAACAGCTTTTATTGACCCTTGCGGCAGCCTTTGGGCAGACAGAGAATACGATTTGTTCCAGCTTCGCAATATGTGGGGCGACGCTTACGGTCTGTATGAAACATACAAACACAAATGCAAATTATCGGAATATACGGATTTCAGAGTTGCATATTATGCATCAATGCACGAAGCGGCAATGAGACTCAAAGGCGGTTTAATTATGCCGCTGTGGGAAGATTTGAATTATGCCCGACTGAAAAAAGAAATGAAAAAGCTGAAAGAAAAACTGCTTTAAATTCAGGAGACTTCTGTATGGAAGTCTCCTTTTTAATATGGCCGAAGCCAACTAATATGCTTAATTATTGTCTTTGACGATCGTTTTTTGCATCTTACCCCTTCTAAAATGCATCTTGATTAAAATCTGTTGCCAAGCAAGCAGATTTCTATATATAATTCAATCAGAAGTGTTTTAATGCTTCCTTGATTGCTTTTTCTTTATTCGGAGGGCATTGGGATTGTCTTGCATCCTCAGATTTCGGCTTATTATAACAATCACGCTCGATGATACCGTATTTTTGTTTTACCTGTGCGATATACAAGCTGCTGACTTTCAGACCGCTGTGTTCAAGCACATAATCTTTGATTTCCGGATAGGTGGCTTTCTTTTCCGCATCGGTCAAATCCAGCTCATCCATATACATTTCAATTCAGATGTGATGCTTTGTGTTGAGTTTGGACAAAAGGACTACAGTTTCTATGTGATTTGTGTGAGGGAACATATCTACGGGACAGATTTTTTTAACTTTGTATCCTTTTTTTACCATATATTGCAAATCTCTTGCAAGGGTTTCGGGATTGCACGAGATATAGACCACTCTTTTAGGGTCTGCGATTGCAAGCGAATCGATGAATTTTTTGCTGCTGCCCGAACGGGGAGGGTCCATGAATATAACATCAAATTTTTCTCCCTCGGCAGCCAAGGTTTCCATAAAATCACCTGCGTCCGCACAATAAAAGCGGGCGTTTTTTTCATTATTGCGTTTTGCGTTTGCAATTGCATCTTTTACGGCATCGGGATTCAGCTCAACTCCGATAACATTGCCTGCGGTTTTTGCCGCAACAAGACCTATTGTTCCGATTCCGCAATATGCGTCAAGCACCTTGGTGTTTTCGTCAATCTGAGCAAGTTCCATTGCCTTATTATAAAGTTTTTCGGTCTGCACGGGATTAATCTGATAAAAGGATTTAGGTGAAATTCTGAAAATTCTTCCGCAGAGAGTGTCTTCGATATATCCGTTTCCGTAAAGCACTTCCTCTCTGTCACCGAGAACGAGATTTGTATCCTTTGGGTTGATGTTGAGCACAACCGTAGTGATTTCGGGGTGCTTTTCGAGGAGAGCGGCGGTGAATTTTTTCTTCATGGGGAAGTATCCGCTTGCGCCGACAAGCACAACCATAACCTCACCGCTTGAAAATCCTCTTTTGACAAGCACATGGCGGAGAAACCCCGTGCCTTTGTCTTCGTCATAAGTCCATATTTTGAACTTCGGCAGCATATTTCTGATGTCGACGATGATTTTATCTGCAGTTTCATCCTCAGTCATACAGCTGTCAACCATAACGATTCTGTGACTGCCCGACTGATAAACTCCCGAAATGATTTTGCCGCTTTTTGTGCGTCCGAAAGCCGCTTGAACCTTGTTTCTGTAGTGATAAGGATTTTCCATTCCGATTATTTTTTCAACTTTGCCGAATTTTTTAAGAAGTATTTCGCAGCGAGCCTGTTTCCACTTAAGCTGACGGTCATAGCTCATATTCTGGAGCTGACAGCCACCGCATTTTTTTGCAAGGGGACACGCATCGGGATTGGTTTTGATGTTGGAGGTGTGTGACATTTTTATTCCTCAATTCAGTTATTTTCAAACAATTCAGTTGAAAGATATCTCTCACCGCTGTCGGGGAGAAGGACAACGATATTTTTGCCTTTGTTTTCGGGTCGGGATGCAATTAATGTTGCAGCGTGGAGTGCTGCACCCGATGAAATACCGATGAGAATTCCTTCGTTTTTAACCGTTATTCTTGAAGCGGCATAAGCTTCTTCGGTTGTAACGGTTATTATTTCATCGTATATATCCGTGTCAAGAATAGAAGGCACAAAGCCTGCACCGATGCCTTGAAGACCGTGCGAACCTGCTTTGCCTTCCGAAAGAAAGGGTGAATCCTTCGGCTCAACGGCAATGATTTTTATATCGGGGTTTTTCTCTTTGAGATATCTGCCCGTGCCCGTAATCGTACCGCCCGTGCCGACACCCGCAACAAAAATATCAATCTTGCCGTCGGTATCCTCCCATATTTCGGGGCCGGTTGTTTTGTAGTGAGCATTGCAATTGTCGGGATTTTCAAACTGTGAGGGAATGAAGCTGTCAGGGATTTCGGCAGCAAGTTCCTTTGCTTTTTCGATTGCACCTGCCATACCCTTTGCACCGTCGGTCAGAATAAGCTCGGCGCCGTAAGCGGAAAGAAGCTTTCTGCGCTCAATGCTCATGGTTTCGGGCATGGTGATTATAACCTTAAGCCCCATCTGCGCCGCAACGGATGCAATTCCGATGCCTGTGTTACCGCTTGTAGGTTCAATGATAACGGAATTTTTGTTTATTCTTCCGTCTGCCATGGCGGCATAAAGCATCTCTTTGCCTACTCTGTCTTTGGCACTTCCTGCAGGATTAAGATATTCAAGCTTTGCGAGTATATTTCCCTCTGCGTTAACTGCTTTTGCATAAGAAGAAAAACGCACAAGAGGTGTAGCGCCGACAAGTTCGGCGGCGTTTTTGTAAATCTTCATGATAACATCTCCTTATTATATATTATAACAATCGCTGTATTTTCCGTCAAGGAATACTTGATGCAATTTTTGTTAAATCTGCCCAAAATCCAACCTTCAAAATTTACACCTATAATTTTTATTTTTTGTTGCATTAAAGTTTTAAATCGCTATAATGAAAGTAAGAATGCATTTTTATGCAAAAAAGGAGAAATTAAAATGGCAGATAAAGTTAAGATTGGTATAATCGGATGCGGCGGCATCGCAAACGGTAAGCATCTTCGTGCAATTTCAAGCGTTGATTTTCTTGAACCCGTGGCTTTCTGCGATATAATTGAAGAAAGAGCAATCGAAACCGCAAAGAAATACGGCGGAGAAAATGCAAAAGTATACACAGACTACAAAGAACTTCTCAAGGATGAAGAAATCGTTGCTGTTCATGTTTGCACTCCCAACAAGTCCCACAGCTTCATCGCAATAGATGCAATGGAAGCCGGCAAGCACGTTCTCTGCGAGAAACCCATGGCTAAAACTTATGCTGAAGCAAAAGCGATGTATGAGGCATCGGTAAGAACAGGTAAGGTTCTTTCAATCGGCTATCAGTCACGTTGGAGAAGTGATTCTCTCTATCTTAAAGAATGCTGTGAAAACGGCGAATTCGGTGAAATCTACTATGCAAGAGCACTTGCGCTCCGCAGACGTGCAGTTCCCACATGGGGTGTATTCCTTAACGAAGAAGAGCAGGGCGGCGGTCCTCTTATCGACATCGGTACTCACGCACTTGACCTCACACTCTGGATGATGGATAACTACAAACCCAAGATGGTTGTAGGTACAAAATATAAGAAACTCGGCGACCAGAAGAGAACCGCTAATGCATGGGGTGACTGGGATCCCGAAAAGTATACGGTTGAAGATTCGGCATTCGGTTTTGTTGTTATGGAAAACGGCGCAACCGTAAGTGTTGAATCCGCATGGGCGCTCAATATTGCTGACCCCTGCGAGGCATCAACTCTTATCGCAGGCGTTAACGGCGGCGCTGATATGCTCGGCGACGACCTTCGCATCAACTACGTCAAGAACGGCAGACAGGTTATCGAAACTCCCAACTTCGATGCAGGCGGCGTTGCGTTCTATGACGGCGCAAGCGACAGACCCGAAGAGCTTGAATGCAGAGCCTTCTATGATGCAGTTCTCAACGGTGCAGAGCTTCGCACAAAGCCTGAGCAGGCAATGGTAGTTACTCAGATTCTTGAAGCTATCTATGAATCCGCTAACACAGGCAAACCCGTATATATTAATAACGACTAAGGTGAGAATATGAAAATTGCAGTTCAGGTCTATTCTGTAAGAGACCATATAAATGATTCCGAAACGCTTCTCAAGGCTCTTGAAGAAATCAAGAAAATCGGCTATGACGGCGTTGAATTTGCAGGATATTTCGGTACTCCTGCAGCAGATATCAAGGCAAAGCTTGATGAAGTCGGTCTTGTTGCAGTCGGTGCACACATGGGTCTTGACGATTTCAAGGAAGATAAGCTTGAGGAAACAATCGAATTTGTAAATACACTCGGTCTTAAGGCTGTCGGTGTAGGCGGTGCTCCCCACAGCACAATGGAAGAATCTGAAAATACGGGTAAAGTGCTCGGCGATGCTCAGAAATATGCCATGGATAAATACGGCATCAGGGTTTATTACCATAACCATTGCGAAGAGTTCATGCCTCTTGAAAACGGACTTTATCCCATCGATGTTATCGGCGGACTCTGCTCGCTTGAAATTGATACATACTGGAGCTTCCACGCAGGTCAGGACAACTACAAGCTCCTTACCGAAAAGAAGGACAATATTGTTCATCTTCATGTTAAAGACGGTATCGACGGCAAACCCAAGGCTCTCGGCGAGGGAAACTGCGATATCCCCACGGTTATCAGGGCTGCAAAGGAAATCGGCATGGAATGGCTCATCGTTGAAAATGATGACCCCGTGCCCACAGGCTTTGAGGATATTGCAAGAAGTATTAAGTATCTTAAAGGTATTATTTAAGGAGAAAAACTATGAAACTCGGCGTATTTACAACTCTTCTTTCAAATCTTTCATTTGAAGAAGCTCTGAAATATTTTAAATCACTCGGCATCGAGATGGTTGAAATCGGTTGCGGCGGCTATCCCGGAAATGCACACGCAGACCCCGAAATCCTTCTCAATGACGAAGCAAAGCTTGAAGAATTCAAGGCACTTCTGAAGAAATACGATGTTGAAATCAGTGCACTTTCATGCCACGGAAATCCCGTGCATCCCAATAAGGAAATTGCCGCTGATTATGACAAGACCATCAGAAACACAATTCTTCTTGCCGAAAAACTCGGTCTGAGCCAGATTAACACATTCTCTGGCTGTCCCGGTGACTGTGAAACCGCCAAATATCCCAACTGGGTAACCTGCCCGTGGCCCAACGATTTCGGCGAAATCCTCGAATGGCAGTGGAACGAAGTTCTTATTCCTTATTGGAAAGACCTCGTTGCATTCGCAAAGGCTCACGGCGTCAACAAAATTGCTCTTGAGCTTCATCCCGGCTTCTGCGTTTACAACACAGAAACGCTCCTTAAGCTCCGTGAAGCTGTAGGCCCTGAAATCGGTGCAAACTTCGACCCCAGCCATCTTATCTGGCAGGGTATGGATCCCGTTGCCTGCATCCGTAAGCTCGGTGATGCAATCTTCCATTTCCATGCAAAGGATACAAAGATTGATAAATACAACACGGCAGTTAACGGTGTGCTTGACAATAAACCCTACGGCGATGAAATTAACCGTTCGTGGATTTTCCGCACAATCGGCTACGGCAATGACAATGCATACTGGAAAGACATTATATCCAATCTTCGCATGGTTGGTTATGACTATGCAATCAGCATTGAGCACGAGGATTCACTCATGAGCCAGAATGAAGGTCTTTCAAAGGCTGTTTCGTTCCTCAAGAATGTAATTCTTACAGAATCCACAGGCGAAATGTGGTGGGTTTGACGCGGATTTTTTGCCAATACTGCGTCAATCCTCCTCGAAATATCTGCATATTCCTTCGGCGGATTTCCTTGTCTTGACAAAAAATCCGTCGTCAAACTGAAATGTTTATATCTTATTTGAATAATTTTTTAACCGTTTATCAAAGGAAGCGATACCATGGTTAACAATAAATTCGGATGTGCTGTTATCGGATACGGCGGTATGGGTGGCTGGCACTCAAGAAAAATTAAGGAAGAAATGGGCGAATTTGCCGAGCTTATCGGCGTTTTCGACATTAACCCCGACAGAAAAAAGGTTGCTGACGAAAAAGGAATTCATTTCTTTTCGTCAAGAGAAGAACTTCTCACCGATGAACGCATTGACCTTGTAACAATTGCAACTCCCAACGATGTTCACAAGGAAATTGCAATTGATGCAATGCGTCACGGCAAAAACGTTATCAGTGAAAAACCCGTTACTCTTTGCACGGCAGACCTTGAGGAAATGATTGCCTGCGCAGAGGAAACCGGCAAGCTTTTCACCGTTCATCAGAACAGACGCTGGGATGAGGATTATCTCACCATGAAAAAGCTTCTTGATGAGAATACTCTCGGCAATGTTTTCAGAATCGAATCCCGTGTTCAGGGTTCAAGAGGTGTGCCCGGTGACTGGCGAAATCAGCCTCAGCACGGCGGCGGTATGGTTTTTGACTGGGGTATTCATCTGCTTGACCAAGCACTTATGATGACCTTACCCAGAAAACTGAAAACCGTTTATGCGGAGCTTACAAACGTTACAAACGAAAACTGCGATGACGGTTTCCGCACAACTCTTATTTTTGATGACGGACTTTCATTCTATGTTGAGGTTACAACCAGCAACTTTATTGAACTTCCGCTGTGGTATATGCTCGGCGAAAACGGAACATCGGTTATCACAGACTGGAATTGCGGCGGCAAGACTGTTATGGTTTCCGACTGGGAAAACAGAGATGCAGTTCCCATCGTTGCGGGTGCAGGCATAACCAAGACCATGGCACCCAGAACGGATGACACAATTGAAACATATCCGTTGCCCGTTCAGAAAGCTGATTGGGGCGAATAT
>JAZSCL010000158.1:0-6428 GCA_045602905.1 Acutalibacteraceae bacterium | reverse complement strand
GGGAAAAGTTCAATGCTTCTTCTGAGAATTCCGTTCATCTGTGCAATGGCGATTCCGTAGTTTGTCATGGGTATTCCGCAATCCCGTGCGTGATTTGTTCTGCTCTGCATTTCTCGGTTATTGAGCATACACGCTCCGCAGTGAATAACAAGAGCAAATGAAGATAAGTCATCCGGAAAATCTCCTCCGCTTGTGAAGAAAAACTCATGATTTCTGCCCGAATACTTTCTCACAAGATTGGGGATTTTGACCGTTCCGATATCGTTGCATTGACGGTGATGGGTGCATCCCTCGGAAATGAGAATTTTATCTCCGTCTTTTAATTTATCAAGCTTTGCCGCACCTCTTACAACCGAGGTCAGGTCACCTTTATACCGTGCAAACAGAATGGAAAAAGAAGTAAGAGGTATTTCGGCGGGAGTATCAGCCGAAACTCTTGCAAATGCCTGAGAATCGGTTATGACAAGCCTCGGCGTTTTACCGAGAGACGCAAGAGTTTCTTTAAGCTCCGTATCCCTGCAGACAACAGATGCCGCGCCGCATTCAAGAAGCTCACGGATAACCTGCTGCTGAGGAAGAATGAGTCTTCCCTTGGGTGCAGATTCGTCAATAGGAACAACAAGCACAACAAGATCATTCTGCGCAACAAGATCAGCAACAATTTTTTTGTTTTCTCCTTTGGATTTAACTCTGCGGGCAAGCATTTCTTTAAGCTCATTTATGTTAGTACCTTTTTCGGCGCTGACATATATTTCATTCTCTGATGCTTCGGGAATGCCGTCAAGCAAATCCGACTTGTTGAACACAACAATATATGGAATTTTCTTGGTTTCAATCAATACTTTGAGTTCGTTATCCGCAGGCTGAATTCCCTTTTCGGCATCCACAACAAGAACTGCAATATCAGTCTGATTAAGAACATCCTTTGCTCTTTTGACACGCATTTCACCGAGTGTTCCTTCATCATCAACACCGGGAGTATCAATAATCACAACAGGACCGAGAGGCAAAAGCTCCATTGCTTTTTTGACAGGGTCTGTTGTTGTGCCTTTAACATCCGAAACAAGCGAAAGCTTCTGCCCCGTTATTGCATTGACAACACTGGATTTACCTGCATTGCGCAGTCCGAAAAAGCCTATATGTATTCTTTCGGAGGATACTGTTGAATTAAGGCTCATATATTACACCTCAGAATCTGAAATCACGACGGTTTGAGGCTTTGATATCCTCTATATTCTGCTTTGCAATTGCCCTTACCTTTTCACCGGGTATCTTTTTAAGCTCATTTTCAATAAGTTCAAATCCTATTTTCTTTGTTTCATCGCTAGCGTAGTCAACAAGATATTCGGTAAGGGTCATAAGAGCGTTGGGATGGCAGCAGTTAAGAATCTGTCCGTTTTTGCAAAGCTGCATGAATCTGTCACCCGTCCTGCCTTCACGGTAGCAAGCCGTGCAGAACGATGGAATATGCTTGAGCTCCATAAGCCAGCGTACAACCTCATCAAGTGTTCTCTGGTCGGAAACATCGAACTGCTCGGAATCATGGGGTCTTTCTTCTTCCGTATATCCGCCCACGGATGTTCTTGATGCACCGCTTATCTGTGAGATGCCCATGTTGAGCGCTCTGCCCCTGACTGCCTCGGATTCTCTTGTGGATATAATCATACCTGTGTAAGGTACGGAAATTCTGATGCAGGCAATAAGCTTTTCAAAAAGCTCATCGGAAATACCGTTGTCGAATGCATCGGGGTCAATATCGTCTGCTCTCTTGAGTCTGGGAACGCTGATTGTATGAGGTCCTACACCGTGAACGGCTTCAAGGTGTTCAGCGTGCATGAGAAGTCCTGCAAATTCATATTTATAAAGCTCAAGACCAAAAAGAACACCGAGGCCGACATCGTCTATACCGCCTTCCATCGCTCTGTCCATTGCTTCGGTATGATAATCGTAATCATGCTTGGGTCCTGTGGGATGAAGCTTGAGATAGCTTTCTTTATGATAGGTTTCCTGAAAAAGAATGTATGTTCCGATTCCTGCATCCTTGAGTTTACGATAGTTCTCAACGGTTGTGGCGGCAATATTTACATTAACACGGCGGATAGCACCGTTTTTATGGTTAATGCTGTAGATTGTTTTGATTGATTCAAGAATGTATTCAATGGGGTTATTGACCGGGTCTTCGCCCGCCTCGATTGCAAGACGCTTATGGCCCATATCCTGCAAAGCGATAACTTCCCTTGCAATTTCTTCCTGGGTAAGCTTTTTACGGGCAATATGCTTGTTTTTGAGATGATAAGGGCAGTAAACGCAGCCGTTTACGCAGTAGTTTGAAAGATAAAGAGGCGCAAACATAACAATTCGGTTGCCGTAGAATGCAAGCTTGATTTCCTCCGCAAGCTTAAACATTGCCTCAACCTTTTCAGGAATTTCGCAGGCAAGTAAAACTGATGCTTCACGGTGAGTGAGACCTGCACAAACAGTACCGTCTGCAGTCTTTCTGGGGCGAGCTTTTTCAAGAATGCTGTCAATAAGCTCAACATTATTCTTATTCTGTTCCGCATATTCAAGAGTTGCAAGAATTTCTTCGTTATTGATAAATTCTTCCGCTTTTAATGATTTGGGATTATATACAGCCATTTTTAATCTTCCTTTCTTTGGCAAAACTATACTGTTTTAAAGTCACCTCTGACAGTGACGATTTCATAACCGATTTTGTTCATTTTTTCTTCAAGAATCCGCTTGTTTTCGGCGGCTTCCGCACCGCCCGTAAGTTTGTTATTATAAAGCTCATATTTGCTTTTTGTATCTGCAGGCGAAAGATTCGGCATAACAACATTCGCTCCCGAAAGAATACCTTTTTCTCTGCCTTCAGGGTCAATTGTGCCGAGTGCTGTTGTTGACGGAAGAAGAATCGACGGCGATATCAGCCTTATAACCGAAAGCAAATAGCAGGTAAGTTCAACCGTACCCTGGGGCATATCCCTGAATATAGTTTCTCGGTGAGGCACAAACGGACCGATTCCGCACATATGAGGCTTGAATTCTTCGATAAATTTCAAATCTTTTGCAAGCGTTTTGTTAGTCTGATACGGTGAACCCACCATGAATCCGCAGCCTGTCTGAAAGCCGATTTTCTTGAGATTATCAAGGCATTCCATGCGTTTTTCAAACGAAAGCTCAGACGGATGCAGTTTTTCATAGTGCTCTTTGTCGGCCGTTTCGTGGCGAAGGAGATATCTGTCTGCACCCGCATCGTAAAGCTGCTTATAACTCTCAAAGCTGCGTTCACCGAGGGAAAGAGTTACCGCACAGTCGGGATATCTTTTTTTGATTTCCGAAACTATGTCGCAGATTACCTCATCGGAGAAATAAGCATCTTCGCCGCCCTGCATAACAAAGGTTCTGAACCCGAGCCGATATCCCTCATCACAGCATGATAAAATCTGCTCCTTTGTGAGTCGATAACGCTCGCATTTTTTGTTTCCTCTTCGTATTCCGCAATAATGACAATCGTTTTTGCAAATATTGCTTATTTCAATAAGACCTCTTATATAAACCGAATTACCGTAAATTTTCTTTCTCGCCTCAACTGCTCTTTCAGCCAGAATTCCCGCATATTCAGGCGTTCTGTTTTTGATAAGATACTCATATTCATCAAGGGTCAGGCTGTTTGTTTTTTGGAGTTTTTCAATCAGTTCAATCATTGAAAATCTTGTTTGAATAGGCGGTTTTAACGCTTATTCCGTCAAGCTTGCCGATTTTACCCGTCATCTCCGAAACAATATTCTGAGGCGCATCAACCGCAAGGCTGACTATGCTCAGGTTTCTCTCTCTGTAAGGGAGACCCATTCTGCCGACTATCCAATCACTGAATTCGTGCAGAAGAGAGTTGAGTTTTTCAACCGATTCGGGGTTTTCAACTATAATGCCTATAACTGCAATCCGTTTTTCCATAATTTACTCTCCAAATAAAAAACTGCACCTACAAAAAGGTGCAGTTATGGTATATATCATAATTTTGCACCTTTCCTTCGGATGGCTTTTGCCTGTCCTTGTGTCAGGATATAATAATTATAATCGATTTTTTGATGAGTGTCAATTATTTTAATCAAATTTGGTTGACCTTATTATGGGAAAGTGGTAAACTATCCGTTTGGAGATGATTAAAATGGAAACAGTTTCAAAAACAGACAGCCGCAAAGAAAATAAAATCATTTTTATATGTTGGCTGGCTTATACCGCTGCTTATGTAGGCAGACTGAATTTTAACGCATCGATTGTTGCAATCATATCTGACCTCGGAGTAACAAAAGCCGATGCGGGACTTGTAAGCTCATTCTTCTTTTTTGCATACGGCGCAGGCCAGCTGATTAACGGCATTCTTTCAAAGAAATACAATGCAAAAATAATGATTTTTCTTTCGCTGATTATTTCGGCGGTAATGAATATTCTTATGCCAGTTTGTGCAGACATATCCGTTATGAAATACATATGGATGGGCAACGGAATCGTTCAGTCGGTTCTATGGAGTACACTTATAAAGACGCTTTCAGATTTTGTTTCGGATAAAAAACTGCCTAAAGCAATCCTTGCAATGAGCACAACCGTTGCAATCGGCACACTTGTTGCTTACGGTATTTCTTCTGTTTCTGTACGCTTCGGCACATGGAAAATTGTTTTCTTTGTTGCAAGTGCAGTGCTTGTTGCGAGCGCAATAATATGGTTTATGATGTTTGGGAAAAGCAGCAAAAAAACTGCCGAACCCATAGAAAAGAAAGACGAAAAGGTCAAGATGGGTAAGGTTGTTCTTCTTGCACTTTTCATAACCGCTTTTGCCGGAATTGCAAACGGATTTATAAAAGACGGAATCAACACATGGGTACCCTCAGTGCTTTACGAAGAATTCAAAATCCCTCAGGAATTCTCCATTCTTCTCACTCTTTTATTACCTATGGTTTCAACAATGGGCGCCGCAATTGCCAAAAAAGTTCATGAAAAAATCATTTCCCACGCTGCTATGAATTTTATATTCTACATAATTTCCGCATTGCTTTGCTTCGGCATCCTTATCTCACTCAAAATACACAGCGTTGTTGCGATTATGGTTTGCTTTATCGGTGTTGCCTGCGGAATGTCCATGATTAACAATGTTATCACAAGCATGTTTGCACTCGACTACAGACGGCTTCTCAACGCAGGATTTGCAGCAGGTCTGCTCAACACATTCTGCTATGTGGGTAGTACGGTAACCTCTTATACTCTCGGCGCCGTTTCCCAAACCAAAGGTTGGAATGCCGTATTTATTATTATGCTTGCGGTCTGCGTTGGTGCGGCTGTCATCTGCCTTGCCGGAATGCTTTCCGAAAAGAAAATGAAGGAGAAATAAAATGATACGTTTTGACTGCGATTATCTTGAAGGTGCGCACCCTCTTATACTTCAAAGACTTTCCGAAACAAACATGGAACAAACAATAGGTTACGGCTGTGACCCACATTGTGAAAACGCCACAAACCTTATCAAAAAAGCTTGTAAAAAAGATGATTGTGACGTTCATTTCCTTGTTGGCGGCACACAGACAAACACAACTGTAATCTCTGCCGCACTCAGACCTCATCAGGGAGTTATAAGTGCAGAAACAGGCCATATAAATGTTCATGAAAGCGGTGCAATAGAAGCTACGGGACACAAGGTTATCACTCTCCCCTCTTCTGACGGAAAAATAACCGCAGAATCGGTTGAGAATTATTATAATTCACATTGGAGCGATGAGGCGCACGAACACATTGTTCAGCCTGCAATGGTTTATATTTCACAGCCTACGGAAATGGGCACATTATACACAAAACCCGAGCTTGAAGAATTATATTCGGTATGCCGTAAATGCGGACTTATTCTTTATATTGACGGTGCAAGACTCGGCTATGCACTTGCATCCGACGGATGTGACATGACTCTTGCGGATGTTGCAGCAAACTGCGATGCGTTCTATATCGGCGGCACAAAGGTCGGCGCACTTTTCGGAGAAGCACTCATAATAAATAACAATAATCTCAAAAAAGATTTCCGTTATATAATCAAACAAAAAGGCGGTCTTCTTGCAAAAGGCAGACTTCTCGGAATTCAGTTTGAAGTTCTTTTCGAGAACGGACTATATTATGAAATTTCTGCACATGCAATAAAAGCTGCAAAAAAACTTTTCAGAATCTTTGAAAATCACGGCTGTAAATTTCTTGCCGATTCAAAAACAAATCAACAATTTCCCATTCTTAAAAACCAAGAAATTGCCGAGCTTTCAAAGAATTTTTCTTTTGAAAAATGGTGTTCTGTCAACGAAAACGAAACCGCAGTCCGTTTCTGCTCAAGCTGGGCAACAACAGACGAAAATCTTGAAAAGCTTGAAAAAGCGGTTGAATCATTATAAAGCAAA
>JAZSCL010000157.1:0-13926 GCA_045602905.1 Acutalibacteraceae bacterium | reverse complement strand
GGAACTTTTGCATTTTCAACAACCTGAAAGATTCCGTGCATTGATTCAAAAAGAGTTTCTTTTGTCGGATTGAGAAATCTTTCATAGAAAATGTCACCGTTAAAGACAATAAGATCGGGTTTTTCGCTTTCAATGGCAGCTTTAAGACCTTTTATCAATCGTTTGTCGGTTGTGGTGTCGTCATGGGTATCGTTGACAAGCATAATTCTGAATTTGCCGCTTTCATTGAATTTGAGAGATGGAGATTCGGCGGCGTTTGCAATAAAAACAAAATTAAAAATCATTACGAATGATATTGCCAGAGAGAGAATTCTTTTGGTCATTATTATTTTCCTTTCTTGATTTTAATGTCCTAATAATATCACAAGGAAATCAGGATTTCAATAGCATCAGTGCTGTAACTGAATCTTTTCTGCCGGACAGAAAAGAGAGTCGGTGCACAAAGCATTGATTCACTTTTGCGTTATTTCGGGGTATATGCCGATAAAATCTCTGATATATCCTGCTCATAAAAATTACTGCCGAGGATATCACCGTTGGCACTGAAACAGATTGCACGGATATCGGTCGGGTTTTCTTCATAGGGATTTTTGATTTCTTCGGTTAAATCAAAATATTCGCCAAGAAATTTGAGGGCATTTCCGCTTGGAAATATTATATTACCTTCGCTTGCTTCGATACCCATTTGATTGAATTCAGCAAGAATGTTTCTTGTTTCGTTATTATAAGGATTATTGTCATCGGTACTCACAAGCCACGCAGGATGAACCTGCAATTTAACATCGGGAACATTAACTGCATTTGCGAACGCCTTGACATATTCAAGAGGAATGGTTTCACGGTGAAAAGCATCGACGGAAAGCAGAATTTCATTTACGCCACATTCAATTATCTTTTGAGAAACATACTTTATCTTATCAAAATCTTTGGTGAAGTATCCGTTGGTTATGAGCTGCCTTTCGGGGATATGCATTTCCATTGCTGCTTTGTGTATCCGACAAACGGTTTCGGGGCATAATAGCGGCTCTCCGCCGAAGGTCATAACGGATTTTATGTTGTATTCTTCGGCAATTCTTCGTACCGCATCAGCGGCAAAGGATTTATCGATGTTCTCCGAGCTTTTATGTTCACCTTGTGAACAGTGTTTGCATTTGCCCGTACAGGCAGAGGTTACAACAAACTCTATTCGGTTAAGATTTTTCAGATATTTGTTCATAAATCACGCTCCGAATGATACCATTTCAACAAATCGGCATAATATCCTTTAAAATGAAAGCTTTTGCCGTTTTTGTTAAGACCGATATTTTTCAGTCCGAATTTCTCAAGAATACCGATTGATTTACCGTTGTTGATATTTGCATATGCTTCAACAAACTCAATATCTTTTTTTAAATGCTGAATAACAAAACCGTATAATGCTCTTAAAATACCTTTGCCCTGATAATCGGGTCTGAACTGAATTTCTTCCATCATAAAAGTTTCTTTGTTTGTATAGTACTGAAAGAAACCTATGATGTTATCATTGTTCCTTATGAGAATAATTTGTCTTTCATCACGGTTAAGCCCATCGGATACACTTTGATACCAGCATTCATAATCATCTTTCCTTGAGTTGCCTGTAGGTGCGATTATTGTCATATTGTCAGCGAGAATGTTGAATATTTTATCTGAAACGGTTGAAAAATCGGTTTTGTTGAGATATTCGAAATTTATATCATATAAGGTCATATTCTATATCCTCATCATTAATTTAAAAAATTCGCCGTTTTCATCTGCACCGTCAAACAAAACCTCGGTGAATCCGTGTTTTCTGTATAAATGAAGTGCATTGACATTATCTTTATCGACGCCGATTGTTATTTCGCTGAATCCCATTTCCTTGGCTTTTTCAATGAGAAAAGCGAGGATTTCACTGCCGATACCCTGATTACGGTATTCTTTTTTGACAATCATTCTTGAAATATAGACTCTGTGGTTCGTAATTGTATAATCGGAGTCATCCGTATCAAAAACCAACGCACCCTCGCCGATAAATTCGCCGTTGATTTTGTAAATATAAACAATACGGTTGCCTGACTTTATTTCTTCAAGCCATTTATCGGCAAGAGGCTGAGATTTCATGTTCCAGATATTTGAGCATTTGCGATAATCATCGGGATTGAGGGGCTCAATGACTGCGGTTGCATTTTTTGAAAATATTTTATTAAGAAATTTCATTTTCTCACCTTATGTTTTTCAGGTACTCATCAGCTTCTTCTCTTGACTTAAAGACAAAAACATTTCTGATTTCTTTGTACTTATCTATAAGTTCATATATTTTAGGCAAGGATGTTTTTGGAAACTCTTTGATAAACCCTTCAAATTCGGGGTCTGGTTCTTTTTCTATCCACGGCAAATCATAACGACCTTTGCCAAGACGCATGGAAGCTCCTTGCAAACAGACTTCTGTCGGCAAATCAAAAAGAAAAACCGTATCACACTCTTTCAGACGCATCTCAATTGTTCTGTTATAATTGCCGTCAATTATCCACTCTGGAGTTGCAAATATTTCTGATATTCTTTGGTCAAACTCTTCTCTGGGGATATGAGTTTTGTCAGGCTTATGCCATATAGCATCAAGATAATATAACGGCAGTCCCGTAAGCTTATTAAGTTTTTCTGCAAAAGTTGTTTTACCGCTTCCCGGACAGCCTATTACTATCACTTTTTTCATTTTTTATTCCTCAACAGAATCAAATATTTTTTCCATTATAGCACTTCCGCCATGGTCCTCGATTACTTTGAATCCGTTTTTCTCATACATCGCATATGATACGGGAGTGTGTTTGAAAACATTGAGCACCATTTTTGAAAAACCTTTTTCGCGGGCATCTTCCTGAATCTTCACAAACGCACTTTTTCCGTAGCCTTTGCCTCTGTATTCCTCTTTGATTACGTTCTCGGTTACAAAAGCGGCGTTTTCTTCAAACGGACTTTTCTGATAACCGATAACACCGATTTTCTCGTTGTTTTCGTTCACTGCAATGTAAAGATAGTTATCAGCAGAATCTGCGCCATCGGGGAACACCTCACGGAACTCACTTTTTGCTGCACACAATGCTTTGAATCTGAATCTCTCATCTCCCGATTTTATCAGGTGGTCGGCATACGCTTTCGCAGACCATTTTGCATATACTTTGAATTCGTCGCTGTTCATTTTTTTGAAACTGATTTGTTTTAACATCTCTTTCATAGTTCTCACCTCAAATGCTTTTCATGAATTCCGAAACCTGCCGCCGTGTTTTAAGCACAACGGTTTTATCTTTATATTTTTCTCTGATTTCGGCATAGGTCTGCCGTCTTTCTTTGTTTCTGCATCCGAATAAAGTGAACTTCACAAACCACCAATTAAGGTCGTTTTTATATCCGTCTTTTCTGCGGGACTTTGTTCGTTTCAGCACACGGAAAAAGCAGGTCAGTCGGGGGAACAGAAGCAGGATTATTGTATCCGCCTGCTCAAGACGTTCATCATAGAACAGATATTTATAATATCCGTCGATTATCCAATCTTCCTTTGCCATGAATTCCGAGACCTGAGGTAATACGGCGGAATCGTCAATCGGCTTCCATTCTTTATTCCACTTGACAGAATCAAGATGAAGAACGGGGATATTTTTCTTTTCGGATATGCAGTCGGAGAGGAATGTTTTTCCGCTTCCTGCATATCCCAAAACTGCAATTCTCATAAATAAATCCTCTTTTAAAAACTAAAAGCACCTCCGAAACGGAGATGCCTTGCAATTCACGGGAAGATATAAATAACATCAATCGCAAACAGACAAAACGGCTCTCCGATTCATGGCGTTAATCATCCTTGTCATCTTGTCCGCCTGCCTTTCGATTATTTTGTTCTATTGTAACAATATAAGAATATTTTGTCAACAGTTTTCGATTGTGATGCAAAAGTGTTGGTTTTAAATTCAAAAGAGTTTTATTGTTTCAATATAAACAGCATCACGAAATCACTGAAAGATGTTCTTTTAGTGAAACAGAGTTTTTTATAAAACGAAAGCTTCGGAGAGGTGCGGCCTGGAATTATTTTGTGCTGTGTTTTATAACTGTGCATTAACTTCTGCCCATACCGATATGCTTTCGGTTCGGACTATTTTTTTGTTATCAAGAAATCCGCCGTTGATGAAATTGTTATCCGAGTAAGTGATGTTTGAGCAGTGTTCAGACATCTGTATCTTGCCCTGAACGGACTCTTCATCAAAAAACTCGCCTGTATCAACAGTGTTTCCGCTGAAAACAAGACCGTTTACATTGTTCGCTCTCATAAGCGTTGACGGGATATCGGCGAATATGTTTGAGGTGATTTCGATGTTTGTGAATACTGCGGTTTCGGCAGGCTTGCCTGCAATGTTCGTGCCGATTTCTATAACACAACCCCAGTCGCTGTAATTGCATTTTTCAAAGATATTGTTGCGGATGATAAGATTATCAACACCCGTGCCTTCCTGCCAGAGAGAGGGCTCAATATCCATAACAACCTTTATAGCCTGAGCCATAGTTTTATAGAAGCGGTTATTTTCGCAAAGTCCGTTTGATGATTGCAGGAGCAGACCTCTTGCTCTGTTTTCGTGGAAAAAGTTGCTTCTGATTACATAGTTACTGCTGTTGCATTCCGTGTTGTAAGCAGTCCAGCCTGCCGTTACGTTTTCGGGTAAGCTTTCAACAACAATCTCTTTTGTTATCCAATCAATATCATTGACAGAAACAATCTTTGCGGTTAATTCCGTGTTTTCAAACTTTTGGTTTTTGAAAGTGAGAGTATCGCCCTCGCTCAGTCTCATTGCGGATGCAATAAGCGTAAGTGTGTTGCCGTTTGCCGCCGAAATATAGCCGAGACCGTCATGAACATTAACGGCATCATCACCCATTCCGCTTATGTCACAGCCTGAAATATTGAAGCAGCCGTTGGTGTTTACAATATGAATCGCATCGGCGGTCATTGATACGCACCTGCTTTCTTTATTTTCAGGCTTTACTCCGATAAAACTGTTGATAATCTGAAAATGTGAGCAGTTGCCTTCGCAAATATAAGCCATGCCTGCACTGCCGTAGATTCTGACATTATCAAAGGTTAAATTTTTGCTGTAATCTCTGAGACTGAAAATTGTTCCGTCATAGACATAATGCCTGAGAATATATGTTTCGCCGTTTTCGAAGTTATCCATGCAACCGTTATGGGTAATACGCAGAGTATTATCCGAAATCTTCTGAACAGATTTAACATAGTTTGCATCCTGATACAGATAAACTTCCTTGCTTGAATATTTTGCGCCGAAGGTGAATGTTTCGGGGTCGCATTGGGTAATTGCAGCAAGTCGATTATTTTCATCACAGTATTCTGCATTTTTAAAAACAAGCTCGATGGTGTTGGAATCTGGATTGCTGTTCTGAACGGTAACAACCGAGGCGAGAGGATTTTCTCCCCAGTACCAATCAAAATTGAGGTTTCGGATTTCAACGCAATCGCTGTTTCTGATAAAAAACTTGTATCCCGTTGAGGAGAAAACAAATGTTGCATCGGAACCTTCAATCAGTAAATTAATGCAGTTGTTAGCATCAAGACCGTTGAGACTGCGGAAATAATATGTTCCTTTTTCAATAACAAGTTTTGTCTGCGGATGCTGAGAACAGTAATTGAGTGCATTCTGAAAGGCCTCAAAATTATCCTCATTGCTTTCAGAGAGTCCGAAATCGGAAGCGTTTATTTCGTTGAGCTTGTTGGATTCGGGACGCTGAATATAAAATCTTGTTCCGTTTGCACCGTTTATTTCGTCAGCCGTTCTGTTTTTGCTTAAGTTATCAAGCGTTTCGACAAGTACATCGCTTTTTTGAGGCAGGTCAACCGACGGAGTAAACATCAAAATCAGAGAAGCTAAAAGTGAAACTATTTTTAAAAGCATATTATCCCTCTTTTTCCATATATTACTTCCGATTTCGTACTTTGCCGTAAAGACATCTTGTGGGTTCTTTTTCGATTACAAGACCGCAGTAATTGCACATAATGCATTTAGCCTCTGACTGACCGCTTATGAGCTTCTTTGTAAGGTCGGGCTCACAGATGAACGGTCTGCACATTGAAACAAAATCCGCTTTGCCGCCGGAGAGAATGCTTTCCATATCGCTGACCTTGTGTATTCCGCCGACAACGATTACGGGAATCGAAACATTTCTTTTGATTATTGCCGCATTGTCAACATTGAAGTTTTCAAGGGGAGTCGGCTGTTTTATAAGAGGATTAATGAGGTTTGCGGCAGGAAGAGCAACTTTATTCAGAATCTTCGGGAATGAAGCGCAGGGTTCTCTGTATCTGAAAACGGCATCCATGGGCATAAGCTTGCTTCGCATGGTGTTCATGCCGTCTTGCACGGTGCCGCATGAAACCTCGATTGCATCACAGCCTGCTGCTTCAAGCCTTCTGCAGATTTCAACGGATGATTCGATGTTCATTCCGCCCTTTCTGTTATCCTCTGCGCTGAGCTTAATCCAGACGGGAAGATTGGTTTTTTCTTTGATACCTCTGATAATCATCTCAACTATTCTGCATCGGTTTTCAAGGCTTCCTCCCCAACGGTCTTTTCTTCTGTTGCCGTAAGGGGAGAGAAAGTCGTGGAGCAGATAGCCGTGACCGCCGTGAAGCTGAACGCCGTCAAAGCCTGCTTTTTCCGCTCTGACCGAAGCTGCAACGAAGTCCTCTATGATACCGTGAATTTCAGATTCCGTTAGCTCTTTTGCTTTGTCGGGATAAAATGCGTGAAGCACATTCGACGGCGCAACCTTCTGCACTCCTATTGCTTTTGACGAGGTTTGTCTGCCGCAGTGGGCAATCTGAAGAATAACGGGTGCTCCGTGGCGGTGAACGGCATCGGTTAATTCTCTGTATTTATCAATCACGCTGTCATCGTAAATCTTCATCATTCTCGGATAAGGTGAAACGCCGTTTCTGCTGACAGCGGCATATCCCGTTATAATGCATCCGATTTCGTTTTTGGCAAGATGCTCGTATTTTGCAATCAGTTTTTCGGTTGGTGCACCGTTTTCATCAGCAAGCCCGTCATGGGTTGCGCTGCGCATTATTCTGTTTTTGACGGAAATTCCCGAAATAATTGTTTTACTAAAGAGCATAACATCAATCCCTTTATATTTTATGATGTTATATTATCATAACTACCGCAGTTTTTCAATAGAGGCAGTGAATGCAGGGAATCAGCCTAAAATACGGATGATTTTTTTGAATTCATCGGTGTCTTTGAACACGGAGGAGAATTTATATTTAAAAATGAAATTATCCTTCATTCTTTCGCACATGGTTTTGCCGTACTTGTTCTTTTGGTAGACAGCACCTTCCATGAGAAGTGAAGCATGTTTTGTTTCTCCGGAGAGACGGTCGTGTTTTGCGGCTTCTGTTGCACATTTCTCAAGATACATAACTGCTGTATCCGCATCATTGATTTCGTAATACCAACGACCGAGGTCGCCGAGAATATAGATTACCGAGCGCCAGCATGAGCCGTAATTTCCATCGTCATAGAAAGTGTTGAGGATATTGAGGCATTTTTCGGCCGCTTTAATTTTGCGGTCGGTTGAAAATTCGGATTCGGGATACTGAATAATATTATTTATGGTACTCACGAGAAGCAGCATCTCGGAATCAAGAGCATTTCGGCAGGCATCAAAATGTTCCTCTTCAGAAAGGTTTATTATTGTTAAAATATAATCCTTGCTGTCGAGAATATTCGGCATTTCTTCTGCGATTTCCCTCATTTTAACTGTATATTTTTCTTTTTTGGTGGTATGACTGAGGGTGTTGTAGTACATACAGACAAGTCGTTTTGCACACATTCTGATTGTGTCGTTTGTACAGTAACGGAGAATGTTGCTGTAGATTGCTTCAACCTCTTCGAGAATAAGCTCGCTGTCAGAATTTGCATTTGACTTTGTCATAAGAAGCATTTCGAGATAGCGGATAATCAGTCGGAAGTCGCCGGGGAATTCCTTGATTGCTTTGCTCATCTGCTCATATACATACGGAGAATTCTTGGTTCTCAAATCTTTGTATTCATCGATATATTGCTGAATTCTCTTTTCTCTTTCTGAGCTGTCGATTCCGAGAAGACGGTCTGCGGTAATGCCGAAAAATGAAGCAATCGCAGGCAGCATTGTTATATCGGGATAGCTTTCATCTCTTTCCCATTTGCTTACGCTCTGAAAGGATACGCCGAGAAATTCGGCAAGAGTTTCTTGTGTAAGACCTTTTTCCCGTCTTAGCTTTCTTATGTTTTCACCAATTTTTATCATTGTTTTTTACCTCGTTTCTGATTTGCTGATCAGCTTGGTTTTATAATATCGGATAGTTTCTCTGAATGCAATAACACAATTCTTGAAATGTTTTCAATTGCCGGGCGAGGAGTTCAACTGTTTCCCGTCTTGATATATCTTATGATTCAGTTTGGCGTTTTTGTCTATTCTGCGAATTGAATTGTATGAAGGATATGGTATAATACTTTAAATAGATTTTCGCAAACAAATGATTTAACGAAAGGAAGATATTATGGCAATTATTGCAATACTCAGCGATATTCCTTATTATATCGCAGCTTTGGCTGAAACGCTTTTCGGAGCTGATTTAACTGCTGTTCTCGACGGATATAACGACGCTATTTCGCAGATGTTTGAAGCGATTGAAAAGATTATCTGATTCCAAAAAACAAAAATGGCTTGTACATTTTACCGTACAAGCCATATTTTTTTGATTATTTGCCGAACATCATAAGCAGGAAGCCTGCTGCAACGGCTGAACCGATAACACCCGCAACATTGGGACCCATGGCGTGCATGAGAAGGAAGTTTGTGGGGTTATACTTTCTGCCCTCAACCTGTGAAACACGGGCTGCCATGGGAACTGCGGAAACACCTGCAGAACCAATGAGGGGATTGATTTTTCCGCCCGTAATGATATAGAGAAGCTTGCCGAAAAGCAGACCGCCGATTGTTGAGAAACAGAAAGCGGCAAGGCCGAGAATTACAATCTTGATAGTGGTCCACTGAAGAAAATCAGTGCCGTTGGTGGTTGCACCTACCGTAACACCAAGCATGATTGTTACGATGTTGGTGAGTGCATTCTGTGCGGTGTCGCTGAGTCTGTCGGTAACTCCGCAAACCTTAAGAAGGTTGCCGAACATGAGCATACCGATAAGAGGTGCGGCATCGGGTATAAGAAGCGAAACAACAACGAAAACAACAACGGGGAAGATAATTTTCTCTGTTTTGCTTACCGTACGGAGCTGCTTCATCTCAACCTTTCTTTCTTTCTCTGTGGTGAGAAGTTTCATGAGAGGAGGCTGAATGAGGGGAATAAGTGCCATGTAGGAATATGCCGCAAGAGCGATAGGTCCGAGCAGATGGCCTGCAAGTCTTGATGCAACAAGAATTGCCGTAGGTCCGTCTGCACCGCCGATGATAGCGATTGATGCTGCTTCCTGAGGCGTGAAGCCGAGAAGAATTGCAACAACGAATGCAACATAGATACCGAACTGTGCCGCTGCGCCGAGAAGAAGGCTTACGGGGTTTGCGAGCAGAGGACCGAAGTCGGTCATTGCGCCGATTCCGAGGAAGATGAGGCAGGGGAAGATTGAACTCTTAACACCTGCGTAAATCAGCCTGAGAACACCCGAATCATACCAATGAGCACCTTCAACGATGTTTGAGGTGTCCATAAGTCCCGTGGGGTCATCCATAAGACCTGCACCGGGCATGTTGGCAAGAAGAATGCCGAATGCAATGGGAACAAGCAGAAGAGGCTCGAATTTTTTAACTATGGCGAGATACAGGAAAACAAAGGCAACGAGAATCATAACCGCATATTTCCAGCCGCCTTCCTGAGTGAAAAGCAAAGAGAATCCCGAGCTCTCCCAGATTCCGGATAATATTTGTGTGATAAACTCCATATGGGGTCTCCTTATGCGATAACTGCGAGAACAGCGTCTGTTTCAACGGTTGAGCCCTTTGAAACAAGAACCTGAGCAAGTGTACCTGCGCAGGGAGCAACGATTTCATTTTCCATTTTCATAGCTTCAAGAACAAGGATAACATCGCCTGCTGCAACAGCTGAACCGGGCTGCTTGTTAACTGCAAGGATTGTGCCGGGCATGGGAGCTGTGATGTTTGTGCCGCCTGCAACGGGAGCTGCTGCGGGTGCGGGAGCAGGTGCTGCTTCAGGTGCGGGTGCTGCTGCGGGAGCAGGAGCTGCAACGGGTGTGGGAGCTGCAACGGGAGCAACAGGAGCTGCTGCAACGGGTGCATCTGATACGTTCATGATAACTGCCTGGGATTCTTCAACCTCTACTTCGTAGGCTTTACCGTTAAGATTAACAACATATTTCATAATAATTATTCCTCCACTTTTTTGATTGATTTGAAGTTGAGTCTGTTAAGCGGAATGCCGCTTTCATTGCTGACGATTGCCATGATTGTTGCCGCTGTGCGTTCGTCAACATCAACAAGCTCTGTGATGCCCTTGATTGACTTGAATGCAAGTCTTTCAAGAGGAATACCGCTCTGATTGCTTACGAGAGCCATAACAACTGCGGCTGTGGGTTCGTCAACATCAATAAGCTGAATGCCGTTTGCCGTGCCGTAAGAAACAGCAGGAGCTGCTGCAGGTGCGGCGGGGGTAACGGGTGCTGCAACGGGTGCTGCAACAGAAGCCGAAACTGATTCGGGAACTTCAGCGCCTTTGTCTGTAAGCTTGCTTTCGATTGATCTCATTATTTTTGAAATACCGAGAATGATAACGGTAATCAGAGCAAGCTCAGCTATAACAACTAAAATGCCTGCAACCGCAATAAGCAGTGTTTCGGGCATTGTTAATGATATTCTGTCTGCAAACATATTTAATACCCTCAGTCAATTCTAGTGATTGTGTAAGTGAATGTGTTCTTTCTGTCAGCTTCGCGCTTCTCGAAGAAAGCTTCTGCCTGAGTGGGGAATGCGATATATGAAAGAACGTCTTCTTCGCAGGTAGCCTTGTTGCCGAGATAAGCCTTAGCTTCTTCCATGCCGGGAGCAAGAGTATCTGCAAATCTGCCGGTGAAGGGTTTTTCTTCGCCGAGAACAAGCTTCTGGAGGTCTTCGCTTACCTTGCCGGGAGCCTGACCGTATTCACCCTTGATATAGCTCTTGACTTCCTTTGAAATGTTCTTGTATCTTTCGCCTGCAAGAACATTTGCCGTTGCCTGAACACCAACCATCTGGCTCATGGGAGTTACAAGGGGAGGATAACCGAGGTCTTCACGAACTCTGGGAGTTTCAAGAAGAACTTCATCAAGCTTATCGAGTTTATTCTGTGCAGTAAGCTGTGCAACGAGGTTTGAAAGCATACCGCCGGGAATCTGATAGATAAGAGCGTCGGTCTGAGTGCCCATAACAACGGGATTGAGAAGACCGCTTTCAAGAGCCTTTGCACGGATGGGTTTGAAGAAATCGTTGATTTCCTTGCAAACCTTTTCGTCAACGTCAACTTCGTAACCGTACTGCTTGAGAGTGTAAACAAGAGTTTCGGTTGCGGGCTGTGAAGTACCGCCCGAGAAGCATGAAATAGCGGAGTCAATAACGTCTGCGCCTGCTTCAACGCACTTAAGAAGTGTCATGAAGCCGAGACCTGTTGTTGAATGTGTGTGAACAACGATGGGAACTTTAACATTTGCCTTAAGAGCCTTAACGAGGTCATAACCCTCTTTGGGACTCATGATGCCTGCCATATCCTTGATGCAGATTGACTGAACGCCGAGTGCTTCAATCTGCTTTGCAAGTTTAACGTAATTATCGAGGTTGTGGATGGGGCTGATTGTGTAGCAGATTGTGCCTGATGCGTGAGCACCGCACTTGAGAGTTTCGTCAACTGCCACTTCGATGTTGCGTACATCGTTGAGAGCATCGAAGATTCTGATGATATCGATGCCGTTTTCAACACTCTTTCTGATGAATGCACGGACAACATCATCGGGATAGTGCTTATAACCGAGAAGGTTCTGACCTCTGAGGAGCATCTGGAGCTTGGTGTTGGGGCAAGCCTTTCTGATGTTTCTGAGTCTTTCCCAGGGATCTTCGTTGAGATAGCGAAGGCAGGAGTCGAAGGTTGCTCCGCCCCAGCACTCGAGAGAATAATAGCCGGCTTTATCGAGCTTTTCAAGAACGGGTTTGAAATCCGAGAAAGGCATTCTTGTTGCGATAAGTGACTGGTTGGCATCTCTGAGCACGGTTTCTGTGAAATTAACTTTCATAAAACTCATGTTCCTTTCTGTATGATTGAATTAATTATAAACCTGATTAGAATCCGATGCGCGCTGCGATATAATCCTCGAGAGCATCGATTGAAATTCTTTCCTGCTGCATTGTGTCACGGTCACGCACTGTTACGCAGTTGTCTTCGAGTGAATCAAAGTCAAATGTGATGCAGATGGGAGTACCGGTTTCGTCTTCACGGCGGTATCTCTTACCGATTGAGCCTGTTTCGTCGAAATCAACCATGAAC
The DNA here is from genome assembly GCA_045602905.1 of Acutalibacteraceae bacterium. Taxonomy (GTDB): domain Bacteria; phylum Bacillota; class Clostridia; order Oscillospirales; family Acutalibacteraceae; genus CAG-177. The sequence continues at coordinate 1,346 of JAZSCL010000157.1, read as the reverse complement.
TTCTTCTGAAGCTTCTCGTAAACCTTGAGAGCTTCGGGTGAAAGCTTCTTTGAGAGGGGAAGAACAGCTGCTTTGAAGGGTGCAACCGCAGGGCTGAGGTGGAGAACAACTCTTGTGTCATTCTTTTCAGCGTCGATAACCTCTTCGTCGTAAGCTTCGCAGAGAAGAGCGAGAACGGTTCTGTCAAGACCGTAGGTTGATTCGATGATGAAGGGGATATATTTTTCGTTGGTTTCGGGATCAAGATAATCCATCTTCTGACCGCTGTATTCCTGATGTCTTGTAAGGTCGAAGTTGGTTCTGTTGTGTGTGCCGTTGACTTCGCCCCAACCGAAGGGGAAGAGGAATTCGATGTCGCAGGCTGCCTTTGCGTAGTGGGCAAGCTTTTCGTGATCGTGGAAACGGAGATTTTCAGCTTTGATGCCGAGATCCTGATAATATTTCATGCCGTATTCCTTGAAATAATCGTAAAGCTCAGCGTCTGTGCCTTCCTTACAGAAGGTCTGGAACTCCATCTGCTCAAACTCGATTGTTCTGAAGGTGAAGTTACCGGGAGTGATTTCGTTTCTGAAAGCCTTACCGATCTGACCGATGCTGAAGGGAAGCTTTGCTCTCATTGTTCTCTGAACATTGAGGTAGTTAACATATTCGCCCTGAGCGTTTTCGGGACGGAGATAGATAACGCTCTTGCTGTCGTTTGTAACGCCTCTGAATGTCTGGAACATGAGGTTGAATTCTCTGATGTCTGTGAAATTGTGCTTGCCGCAATGGGGGCAGGGGATTGAGTTTGCCTTGATGTATTCAAACATTTCTTCCTTTGTCATGCCGTCTGCATGAGCATCGGGATTGAAGTCATCAATGAGGTTGTCTGCTCTGTGACGCATTTTGCATTCCTTGCAGTCAAGAAGGGGGTCAGAGAAACTGCCTACATGACCGCTTGCTTCCCATACTCTGGGATGCATGAGAATATCAGCATCAACTTCATAGCTGTTCTTTCTTTCCTGAATGAATCTCTTGCGCCATGTGTCTTTAACATTGTTTTTCATTCTTGCGCCGAGAGGGCCGTAGTCCCATGTGTTTGCAAGACCGCCGTAGATTTCGCTGCCTGCGAAAATGAAGCCTCTGCCCTTGCAGAGAGCAACGATTTTTTCCATTGTTTTGTCTGTGTTTTTCATCATATCCAAAACTCCCGCCATTATAATATTTATGGTTTAATCATACCTTAATTATACCCCAAAGTCAATATTTACCTCTCCGAAAAAGGGCAGAAAAAAGACCGCAAAAAGCGGTCTTTTTTGGTGAAATGTGCTATTTAATATTTATTTGTCTCTGTTTGCCCGATAATG
>JAZSCL010000156.1:0-6493 GCA_045602905.1 Acutalibacteraceae bacterium | reverse complement strand
CTTCTTTTTCGGCAAGGTTGTACAGTTTCTTCTTGAGTTTAGGTGTTAATTCCGAATTGACTTCTTGCGGCTCAATGTTGCCATAGTAGAAATCTTCAATGATATTTGACATTATGTATTCCTCCGTATCTGAGGAAATATATTAGAGTACGAAAGATAGAATACGTATTGCCGGAGAACTACTTGTGTTATGAACATCCGCACTAAAAATCCTCGTTCTATCGAACGTGGATTTTTACTTTTTGCCTCTTCAATATTCCCTCTTCACTAACCCCCAAATCCCTTATATATCAACACTTCCCACCATAATAACACCAAAAAATCAGACTCTGAACAAGCTTTTTGTACTTGCTCAGAGTCTTTTCATTTTACCCGAAAAATCCGCCTGGTGTTTATTTGGTGTGTACCATGAACACCAGTGTAGCTGACAAATCAGATTTTTGTTTGGTTTTTAATCAGGATATGTAACCTGCCTGCCTGTAAAAAGTTCAACAGCGGATTGATAAAGCTTCATAAAGCCTTTCTGAACACAGCCCTTTACTGCAAGCTCAAAAGCAATTCGCTTTGAGTATTTGTCACCGTTGTCTTTTGCCACTTTTATATAACCAAAGTCAAAAACATCATAAAGGCGCTCAACTCTTGTTGTATAGGTTGAGGTATCATTTTCATCAATCTCAACCACACGGTAGCCGTACTGTGTAGTATAAGCAAGGCCTTTGTAACGGGTCATAGGAGAAGTATAAATATCAATTCCCTGATTTCTTACTCCGAAAGCGTTTGTGTGATCGTGACCGGTAAACATTGCGAGCACATCGCCGTTTTCAACCAAAGCATCAAACTGTCCGTCATTGTAATATCCGGGACAAGGCTTTTCGTTAAGCATGCCGTAGTTAACCTCTTCAGGGTTAAAAGCGTAATATTCCTCTTTATTGTAGATATGTTCAATTGCATAAGGCTGCTTAGAATCCATTTTTTTAAGCACGTCATAAATTTCAGGCACAATTATATGCTGAAAAACAACAGAGTTAACTGTTTCACCGCCGTTTTCCTCTTTGAGCTTTGCAGAGGTTTCCTTATACCATTCTATCTGTTCGGTGCGTACACGGTCATAATGTCACGGATCGTCCTCATCATAATCGCCTGAGTCAAACACCCAGAGGTTGAAATTAACCTTGTCGCTGTCGGAAGCAAGAACGGGAATGTTGAAGGTTGCGCAGTTTTTGAAGCTTACTGATTCATCTGCTGTGATTACGCAAGAGAAGGTGCTGTAATACTCCATAATATCTGCTCTTGTCATTGGTCCCTTCTCAGCATCGTGATTGCCGAAGGTTACGGCAACGGGAATGCTTCTTGATTCAAATATATTCATAAGAGCATTGATAAGCGTTTTTGTTTTTTCGGGGTCTTCGTTCGGATGAGTATTATCGCCCGTAAGTACAACAAGGTCAGGCTTTTCAACATCGCAGGCTTCAGCAATTACCCATATTGATGCATCAAAATGCTTGTCATAGTTTAGATGCGTATCTGCAATATGCAGTATTTTAAGCTTGCCGTCAGAATTGAATCTTATTGTTGTATCTGTTTCATTCTGTAAATCAGCAGGCTCATAGTTAATATTTTTATTTTTGGGCTCGATTTCAAAATAAACTATTCCCGACACAAAAATCACCACCAATACTAATGCAATAATTCCTATTGTTTTTAATATCCGTTTTTTCATTGCGTAATCTCTCGCTTTCGTATTACTTAATACTTTTATTTCTCGATGTATATGAATTTATTTCAGAGAAAATTCGGCATTATTATCCGAAAGGCCTTTATTGTTTCCGATAGTATCAAGAAGCATGCCTCTTAAATCAATCTTTTCACCGTTTTTACTGAGCTTAGGCTCAAACTTTTTAAGCACAAATGAAAATCTCGTGAGAATGCCTGAAATAAAGTTATACACAGGCGTACCCTCGGTATGAGGACCGTCACCAAGAAATATCCCCACTCCGACTTCACCGACGAGTTCCTTCAGTTTTTTGTTTTTAATGGCTTTATCTCTTTTTATGAAGAGCAGACGCTCAACTGCTCCTACGGTGATTTTATCAAAACGTTTTCTTCCGAAGGCTTTAAGAATCTTTACAATTCCTTTGCCGCCGCTGAGAGCGCCTCTCACACGGGCGATAATTGCATCGTAGAACTTCTTATGGCAATATTCCTGTGCCGTCAGACCGTTCATATCCCATCCGAAATCCTCAACATCAATTGTTTCAACCTTCAGCACAGAATTTTCATCTATTTCGATTTTTCTGTATTTTGCGGGACTGCCCGCAAGACAGGCTGTGCAGATGTCAATCAGTCTGTTGCCTTTTTCGGAATAAAACTCATTTATGCTCTGAATGTGCATATGACCCGTCAAGATAAGCTCAATTCCGTTGTCGGCAAGGAATGATGCAACCTTCCGCCATTCCTTGATTTTTGCATCTCCGACCAGGTCGAATACGGGTACAGACGGAATAATCGGATAATGGCATATTGCAAAAATTGAGCAGTTATCTTCCTTTGCTTTATCAATCTGCTCTTTTGCCCATGCCATGTGTCTTTCATCCATTGCCCCTTTGGGCTGATCCTTACTGTCACAGCATATTGCAAGCATTCTTACACCTTCGGTAATTTCGGCAACATAAGAATGTGTGGGTTCATCAATTGCAATGGCATCTCCGTAACCGAAATCACGGTACATATGGGGAAGCTCGTTGAAATCAGTGCCTTCAACCTGAATACGCTCATCATTTCTGAATGCGTATGAAAACTCTCCGTAATCGTGACCTGCGGTTATGACATAAATCTTTTTACCGCTTTCTTTAAGCTTGAAAAGCTCTTTTATAAAGCTTTTGTGGCTTTCTTTTTCACCGTTCTGTGTAAGGTCACCGGGAATTATAACAATATCCGTTTCCTTATCCTCGCTGATCCGAGCAAATGTTGATTTTACGATTGCACTGCTTTCTCTGACAAAATACTGCTCGGTCGCCATCTTTGCTTCAAAGGCTTTTCCCTCTGCACCCAATTCATTTTCAAAATAATGGGTATCGGTTACAAGATAAAAACTAACAGGCTTCATTTCTCTTCATCCTTCGCTGTCCTTGTTGAAAAGTGGTCATAAAACATCTTTATTTTATTTAATCGCATAAATGAATTATAAAGCAATACTTAAACTTTTGCAATAAAGCAATTTTAAATGATAAAAAATATTAATAGCTATGTAGTTAACTGCTCCGATTTGTACTGCTGTATAAATCGGAGTTGTACATTATAGATTCTAAGTTCGGTTTTAATGCGATAAAAGTATAACCTGAGATTGCAATATGCAACGGTACCGATAATTTGCACCATTGGAAATGATGGAATTGTTGTGGAAATGACTGCATTTATGTGTTATAATTATTCTAAAATAATTTTTCCAGGGGAAATGGATATGATTAACAGAGTTGAAATTCACACGGATGTTCTTGTGCTCGGAAGCGGACCTGCGGGTTTTGCGGCGGCTTATACTGCTGCAAAAAACGGTGCCGGAGTTATTCTTGTTGAACAAAGCGGTGATGTGGGCGGAATTTCAACATCGGGACTTATGAGCCATTGGACGGGTAGCTGCGGAAGTCCTTTGTATTATGAAATTCTCAAAAGAACAGCTGAAAACAACGAGGGTAAATTCAAAAACAGAATAACCAATCTTATTGATCCCGAAAAACTGAAAACACTCTATCTTGAAATGCTTTGTGAGGTTGGGTGTAAGGTTATGCTTTATACATTTGCAGAGGATGCAATCTGTGAAGGAGATAATATCCTCGGTGCAACTGTCGTCAACAAATCAGGCAAAACAGATATTTACGCAAAAATCACTGTTGATGCGACAGGCGACGGTGATATTGCAGCAAGAGCAGGTGCAGAGTTTGTTCTTGGCCGTGAAAGTGATAATAAAATGCAGCCTGCAACGCTGATGTTCAAGGTTGGCGGTGTGGACTATGACAAAGCAGTGTTCTTAGGTTCATTTGAGTCAACATATGAAACCCCTGAGGGTGAGCTTCAGAACCTTGCCAAGGAGCATATACCTTATCCTGCAGGACACATTCTCACTTATAAATCAACTCTTCCCGGTGTTGTAACATGTAATATGACAAATGCAATTAATATTGACGGAACAAATGCAGATGACCTTACAACGGCAACGCTTACCTGCCGCAAACAGATGGATGATATAGTTAAATATCTGCGAAGATTTGTACCCGGTTATGAAAACAGCTATATTATCAGCTCAGCATCTCTTATAGGAATCAGAGAAACAAGACATTTCAGGGGCAAATATACCCTGAATGAGCAGGATATTCTCGAAGCGAAGGTATTTGATGATTATGTTGTAAAGGATGCCTACTTCAATTTTGATGTTCATAACATTACAGGGGCAGGACTTGATAAAACAGGGGTGCAGAAGCATTTCAGCCAGGATAAAGGATATACGATACCTTACCGTTGTCTGTTGCCAGAAATCAAAGAAAATCTTTTGCTTTGCGGAAGAAATATTTCAGGAACGCATATGGCTCATTCAAATTTCAGAGTAATGCCGATATGCATAGGTATAGGAGAGGCGGCAGGTGCAGCTGCATATATTTCTGTTACCGGAAATAGGAAGCTTAATGAAATTGACGCAAAGGAAATCCGCAGGATTATAGGAATAGATAAATAAAATAATCAGGTCAGAACGAATTGGTTAAGAGTTTATCTGAAATTATGACAGAATTAGAATATAAAGGAGAAAAATATGACACGGATTATTTCATTTTTGCTGTCTGTGGTGTTTGCTGTCGGTGCGTTTTTTATCGGCTTATTTCCAGACAAAGAGCTTGTTATTACTATGGCAGACACTGAAGCTGAGTATTACATAAACGGAGAAAACGAGAGTATTCGCTTCGGTGTTGTGGGAGAGGGAAATCTGTTTGAACCAAATACCGAAATCAAGGTTGTTATTGAGTGTCTCGATGAAGTACTTGACGGCAAAAGAGCGAGAATTTCTGTTAAAAGCGAGCAGACCGGTTTTAATAAACGGGGATATGCTGTCTTTGACTGCGATTTACCCTATAACACCTTTACCTTTTCATCTGATAAAAACGGAATTTTTACTGTTCTGATAAAGCTATATGATGCAACTGCGTTTAGCTTTAATGTCGGAGTGCTTCCGAAAAATGAGCAGGCAGATGACAGCTTTTATTACGGTATTCAGCCTTATATAACCCGTGCATACACCTGGGGGGAGGGCTTTCAGCTCCCGAATTATTCTCCGGAGGAGTCTGTTGACAAAATCCTTGATACGGCAGAGTATCTCGGTGTAAACCTTGTCCGTGAAGACAGTGTCGGATGGGGCGGTATGCAGAGTGAGCCTTACGGAGAGCTGAATTTTTCTGTTCAGGATTTACTTGTCGGTAAGGTTAATGACAAGGGAATGAAGTATAACTGGCTTTTCGGATACAATGCAGGGAAGTGGTCGGCTTCCGAAAAATATAAAGAGAATTACGATGAGGCTATGGGCTGGACCTTTCCTCCTGATATTGACCTCTGGTGTGATTTCTCTGAAAAGATAGCCGGTCATTATGCTTATAATGTTGATATTTTGTGGGAAATCTGGAACGAGCCGAACTTGCATTTCTTCGCAGGAACTGACGAGGAATATTTTGAACTTCTTGAAAAAACGTCAGTCATACTTAAAGCCGAAAATCCCTCTGCCTATGTTTATTCTGGTGGACTTGCAGTTGCCGAGAAGGAAACTAATTCGGTATATTATCAGAAATCTGCAGAGCTTATAAATAAAGGTCTGCTTGACTGCTTCGGTTATCATAACCACGACGGACTTGATAATTACTACGATTATATGAGCCGTTTGTTTACCCTTACAAACAATGCAGGTCTTACGGACGGCGGCTTTAACAGCGAAAGCGGTGTCGGAGGAACGGATGCTTCAACCATCGCCTGCAAGGCACTTTACACCCGTTCAACAGGTGCAAACGGTTTTGTTTCCTTTTCTTTCAGAAAAACCGTTACACCCGAAAATGATATAAATGATTTTGCCTTTTTCAATGAATATCTTCAGCCTGAAGAAGCCGTGATTTCCTATGCAACGGTTATTCGTTTTCTCGGAAAAGCAGATTTTGTCAGAAATATTTCAAACGAAAAAAATCTCGTGATTGATGAATACAAAGCAAACGGAAAGAAAATTGAATTATATTACAGCCTTGGCGAAAAAAGTAAAATCAATTCCCCTGAAGGGGACTATAATGCTTTCGATATGTACGGAAACGAAATCAAAACCGGCAAGAAGCTTTCTGTCACAAATTCCCCGATATATATAGTATATTGATGCAATAAGATTCAGAACAAAAAATGCCCTCCTTGTATGGTGTTACCGTCTTACAAGGAGGGTTGTGTCTTGTTGTTCGGATTTTTATGTTAATTTTATCTT
>JAZSCL010000155.1:0-3169 GCA_045602905.1 Acutalibacteraceae bacterium | reverse complement strand
TATGAGCAGACAAAATATATTTGACAACGAAACATTTTTCAGCGGCTACAAAGCGCTTCGTGACAGCGATTGCAACGCCAATGATTTGATTGAACAGCCTGCAATGCGTAAACTTCTGCCCGATCTGAACGGCAAATCCGTTCTTGATCTTGGCTGCGGCTACGGTCACAACTGCATTGATTTCGTAAACAGAGGTGCGGCACGGGTTGTCGGCATTGATATATCCGAAAAAATGCTTGCCGTTGCAAAAGAAGAATCCGCACACAGAAAAATCGAATATCGTAGTATGAGTATGACAGATATATTAAAGCTCGGCGAAACCTTTGATTTCATTTACAGTTCACTTGCTTTTCATTACGTTGAAGATTTTGATGCTTTTGCAAAGGATATGTATTCTGTTCTGAGCGAAGGCGGTCAGCTTTTGTTCTCGCAGGAGCATCCGATTATCACCTCAACTGTTGACGGTGCAGGTCATTTCAACAAGAATGAAAACGGTGAAAAAATATCTTATACTTTTTCAAACTATAACCAACCCGGCGAACGCAAAATCCATTGGTATGTTGACGGCGTTATAAAGTATCACCGTACTTTCAGCAACATTGTAAATGCACTTGCCAAAGCAGGATTTGTTATCGAAGAAGTCTGCGAACCCACACCTGGAGAAAGGGTAATTGCAAAAGTACCTGCCTGGGTAAAGGAATATATCAAGCCGAACTTTTTGATCGTGAAAGTGAGAAAAGTATGAGAGAAATGTTAAAATATACTAAAATAGATTCAGAAACCAAGGGCGGGTTGATGGAAGAGAAGTGTGAATGTTTGCTGACTGATATGCTGAAAACGCAGATTAATGTTAAAAATGGCAAGCCCTTTATTTCCGTCAACGGAAATCTCCACGCTCCGTTTGCGTATACAACGTATTTTGAAGAATGCGGCGAATACTCCGATTTTATTAAAAGCGGATACAGAATGTTCTTTGTGAACGTTTCGTTTACTGATTTACCCATAAATAACGTTACGGGGTTTACTCCGTTTTTAACGGGTGTATTTGAGGGGGATAAGCCCGATTATTCCGAGTTTGACGCTACCGTGCGCCGCATTCTTTCGGAGTGCCCGGATGCGTTTATTTTCCCGAGAATCAATATTGCAATGCCGCGTAAATGGATCAAAAACCATTCCGACGAAACTGTTGAAACTCCGAACGGCGCAAGGGAATCTCTTTATTCTGATGCGTTTCTTCGCGATGGTGCTAAGCTTCTTTTCACGCTTGTTTCCCATATACGCTCTGCCGGTTATGCTCACTCAATAGCGGGCTATCAGCTTTGCGGCGGTACCACGCAGGAGTGGATTCATCACGATCTTTTCGGCTCGTTTTCTGATATGTCGCTGCGTAAATTCAGTGCGTGGATGAAAGAAAAATACGGTGTAACCGATATTCCGACGCTTTCCAAATCGGATTTTTGCGGCGTTTTCAACGAAACCGCCGGCAGATACGGAGAATTCTGCGGAGAAATGACTGCAAAAACCGTTGAGCATTTCGCGAAAGTTCTTAAAGAACAGATAAACGGTGAGCAGATTGTGGGCGTTTTTTACGGATATAACGCTTTTGTGAATGATTATCTCTGGGGTCTTCACGGCTTGAGATTTATTGTTGATTCTCCGTATATAGACTTTTTTTCGTCCCCCTGCGGCTATGATGATAACAGGAATCTCGGCGTTGACTGGGGAGATATGCTTGCAAGTGAATCGGTTAAAAATCACGGTAAGCTCTATTTCGTTGAGTGTGATATAAGAACGCACCTCACCCGCAGAATGCAAGATTCCCGAAGCGGCAGATATCCCGATAATATCTATAATATCTTAGATGAAAACGGCAACAAAACTGTATGGAGCGGACCTGATGCACCTGAGCTTTCACTCTCTGCCATACGCAAGGCTTTTGCTCATCAGATTACAAAAGGGTCAGGCGTGTGGTGGTTTGATATGTGGGGCGGCTGGTATCACGATGCAGAGATTATGGCAGAGCTTAAAAAAATGAAAGCTGCTGCCGAAGCATCAAAAGATAAGAAATCTGAGGATTATCCCTGCGCGCAGACGGTTTTGTTTGTTGACGAAAAGGCATATCTCAATAATCCTCGCGGCAGTCAGCTTTGCCACAGTGTGAATGTTATAAGGAAAGCGATGGGTAACACGGGTATTCCGTTTGACCTTTGTATGGTTGAAGATGCCGCAAGAGTGCTCCATAAATACCGTGCGGCAATCTTTGCCGCACCTATACCGTCACAAAGCGGCAAATTCGCAGTTGAAATGTGCGAAAAGATGGGAATTCCCTATGTTCAGGCAAGTGATGAAAAGCCGTTTTATTCAGAAGTTGAACTGCGTGATTTTCTTGTGTCGGCAGGTGTTCATTGTTATGATACTGACGGTAATGTTATTTATTGCGGTGAAGGCTTCCTCTCAATTCATAGCGTGAATGACGGGGAGGTTAAAATATCCTTGCCCTCAAAATATAGGGTTGCACCGCTTTTTGGTGCAGATTTTGCCGAGTGTGAAACAGACGTTATTTTGATTGATATGAAAAAGCACGGCACTGCAGTTTTTGAGCTGATTAAAGAGGTGGCAGAATGAAAATAGCTGTTTTGGGATATGCTGGCAGCGGTAAATCATATCTGTCCGATTACATATCCGAAAAGAAAAATATTCCCGTTCTTCATCTTGACGAGATTAAGTGGGATAAGGAATGGAAACCGATTGACAATTCGCTGGTGTTGCCGCAGGTTTCGGAGTTTATGGCGAATGACAGCTGGATAATCGACGGTTATTATGATTATCTGTATTATAGAGAACGTCTTGAAAGTGCAGATATCATAGTGCTGCTTCTGCTCCCTCGAACGACCTGCTTTTACCGTGCAATTAAAAGAACTGAATCACGAAGAAAAGCCGGATACAAAAATGATTTGAATTGGTGGTTTGTTAAATTTACGTTATTTGGTTGCAGAAATAAAGAAAGACGGCTTTCTTATGCTGAAATTACAGAGCAATACAAGGAAAAAACCGTTGTGCTCAAAACACAAAGGCAAGTAAATGAATTTATGAGAAATTTTATGGATAAACAATTTACAATCGACCCTCTCTCTCCTGAGGACTACCGTAAATGCTCAAATATCTGGAA
>JAZSCL010000154.1:0-7896 GCA_045602905.1 Acutalibacteraceae bacterium | reverse complement strand
TACAACAGATTTTTCAAAAATCAGCTCCGTGAGATTCTCACGGCATACGGCGAGCTTTTCTGCGTATGGTTTGACGGTGCCTGCGGCGAGGGCAAAAACGGCAGAAAACAGGAATATGACTGGGAAGGCTACTACAAGCTTATCCGTGAGCTTCAGCCCGATGCAACAATCAATATCTGCGGACCCGATGTCCGTTGGTGCGGAAACGAGGCGGGCGTTTGCAGAAAGAGCGAGTGGAATGTTGTTCCCTATTGGCATTCAAACAGCGAATTAATTTCTGCTGCCAGCCAGAAAGATGTTTCGAAGCCGCCTAAAAAAATCAATCCCACCGCCCTTGATTTGGGCAGCAGGAAAGCAATCAAAAAATGCAACAAGCTTATATGGTATCCCGCAGAGGTTGACACTTCCATCAGAAAAGGATGGTTTTATCATCCCGAAGAGGATTATTCGGTTAAGCCTTTGTCAAAGCTTATGGACATATACTACAATTCCGTTGGAGCAAACGCAAGCTTTCTTCTTAACATCCCACCCACGCCCGAAGGAAAGCTTCACGAAAAGGATGTTGAAACTCTTCTTTCGATGGGTGCACAGCTTGAAATCGACTTCAACGAAAACCTTGCAGAGGGTTCAATAATAACCGATAACCGTCATCTTGACGAAAACCACACCGGACAGATGGCTCTCAGCTATGACCCCGAAGAATACTGGCATTCGGGTGATAACCCCGAAGGTGCCGAGCTCGTTCTTGACCTCGGCGATGAATATGACATTGATAAAATCGTTCTCGGTGAGCATATAAGAACAGGTCAGCAGATAGAAAAGTTCACCCTTTACGCACAAGTAAAAGGCAAATGGAAAAAGCTTGCAGCCGAAACGGTTATCGGCCACAAGCGTATCTGCAGATTTGAAGAAATCAGAGTTCGTTATTTCAAACTCGTTATCGAAAAAGCAAGGTGCTTTGCTACCATTGCAAAGTTTGAGGCTTATTAATCCCATTCCTTCCAGATTTCGGGGCAATAGCCGACGGTTGCTTTCTTTCCGTTGCGTACAATCGGAGTTTTAAAAAGCTCACCGTGCTCAAGAAGCTTTTCTTCAACAGCTTCTTTGCTTGCAAGATACTTGATGAAATGCTTTTCATACGCCTTGGATTTCTCGTTGATGAGTGCTTCCATTGAGCCGACCGCAGACTTAACGCTCTGATATTCACCCTTGCTCAGATTCTTCTGAGTTAGGTCGATAAACTGGAATTTAATTCCTCTTTCTTTGAAGTATCTCTGTGCTTTTTTTGTGTCAAAACATTTATTTGTTCCGAAAATCTGTATATTCATAAAAATTTCCTCCGATACGGGTTATGATATTATGGTAATAAATATTCCTCAACAAGTCAATAGAGCAATTGATATTCTTGAAAAAAACGGCCACAGCGCATATGTTGTCGGCGGTGCGGTGCGTGATTCGATAATGAAAAGACCGGCACACGACTGGGATATAACAACAAGTGCTCTCCCCGAAGAAACAATCAAAGCCTTTGACGGATTCAGAATAATAGAAACAGGTCTTAAGCACGGCACCGTCACGGTTATTATTGACGGAGCGGACCTTGAAATAACTACCTACCGCATTGAGCACGGCTACTCGGACAACCGCCATCCCGACAAGGTTGACTTCACCGACCGTGTTGAAGATGACCTTTCACGCCGTGACTTTACGGTTAACGCAATAGCATATTCTCCCGTAAGAGGGTTTTCAGACCCTTTCGGCGGTCAGGAAGATATCAAAAACAGCATTATACGATGCGTAGGAGATGCAGACAGAAGATTCAGCGAAGATTCTCTCCGTATTCTGCGTGCCCTGAGATTCTCTTCGGTGCTCGGATTCGGAATCGATTCCGATACATCCGAAAGCATTCACAGAAGCTATCCTCTTTTGAAAAACATTTCCGTAGAACGAATTTTTGTTGAGCTTTCAAAGCTCCTCTGCGGAAAGGATGCAGGCAGAATTCTGCGGGAATACGAAGATGTTATATTTTTCGTTTTGCCTGAGCTTCAGCCGATGAAAAACTGCACTCAGAATCATGAAAGGCACATTTTCGATGTATGGGAACACACCGTTAAAGCGGTTGAAAGCGTTCCACCGATTGCAGAATTGCGTTTTGCAATGCTTCTTCACGATTCGGGAAAGCCTCATTGCAAATCAACTGACGAAAACGGCATTGACCACTTTTATTCCCACGGAAAAATCAGCAAAAAAATCGCAAACGATGTTTTTATAAGGCTGAAAACCTCGCTGAAATTCAGAAACCATGTTTGTGACCTGGTTAAACATCACGATTTTCTGCCCGATAAAATCAGCAAAAAAACCTATAAAAAATATATTGCAAAGCTTGGTATCGAAACAATAAAAGAGCTTTTTGATATACGGAAAGCCGATGTTTCCGCTCAAAACCCGAAATACCTTGCTGAATGTATCAGTGAAAACGAAATCGGCTTGAAAATCCTTGATGAAATAGAAAAAGAAAACTCCTGCTTCACCGTTTCCGACCTTGCAATAGGCGGAAAAGAGCTTAAGGAAATCGGAATCACACCGTCACCCGAAATGGGCAGATTGCTCGAAGCTCTTCTTGATGAAGTTATGGATGAAACAATCGAAAATACACACGATGCTCTGATGGAGAGAGCTATGCGGTTTATCAATCCGCAGGAAAGGAAAGATGATGGAGACAGTAAAAATTGAAAACGCTCAGGAATTTGACAGCTTTGTACGCTCGCATCCCAAGGGTCATATGTTTCAGACCTCTGCATGGGGCAATGTAAAAAAAGAATGGGACTGGAGAGGATTTATCTGCCGTGATGCCGACGGAAATATAAAAGGCACCTGCGGAGTGCTTCTGCGTCAGATTCCCATGACACCGTTTAAAATGATGTATGCTCCCCGCGGTCCTGTATGCGACCTCACAGACAAGGAAACCGTTAAAGAATTGCTTCTTGCCGTTAAAGAATACGGAATCAGGAACAAGGCATACACCTTCAAAATCGATACCGACACCCTTGCATCGGACACCGGATACATCAATCTTCTCAAGGAAATCGGCTTCACCTTCAAGGAGCACGGTGCAGGCTTCGACACCATTCAGGCAAGATATATTTTCCGCCTTGATGTGGGCGGCAAAACTGAGGAAGAAGTTATGGCTTCATTCCATCCCAAAACCCGTTACAATGCCCGACTTGCCGCAAGAAAAGGAGTAACAATCGAAATCAGGGGTGCAGAGGCTTGCGAGGAATTCCACGACCTTATGCTTATCACAGGTGAAAGAGACAGCTTTGCAACCCGTGATACCTCATATTTTAAGCGCATCATGGATGCCTTTGGCGACGATGCAAGAATTTATCTTGCAAAATACGAGGGCAAGACCATCGCAGGTGCACTCAACGTTGTTTGCGGCGATAAGGAATGGTATGTTTACGGTGCAAGCTCAAATGAATACAGAAATGTTATGCCAAACTACCTTGTGCAGTGGGAAATGATAAGATGGGCGATCGAAAGAGGCTGTAAATACTACGATTTCAGAGGCGGATATCCCGATGAAAACAATCCCCTTCACGGTATTTTTAAATTCAAGAAAGGCTTCTGCAACGACTACATGGAGCTCATGGGCGAAGCAGACCTTATTATTGATAAACTCGGCTTTGTTGCTGTCAATGCCGCACAGAAGGTTGCAAAATCAACCCGCGGAATCAGAGCAAAGCTCATTAACCGCAAATAAATCAAGATTATTTCGTGTGTCAGAGACTCATCTTTGACTGCTCAACTCCTCCATAAAATTCGGGGCAGGTCCAAAACGGACTTGCCCTGAATTTTTTGTTGCAAATATATATAATTGTGTTAAAATAAAACAGATGACAGGAGGCAATTAATATGCATATAAATTCAATGATTCTCACAAACGAAAATGAAAAACCCCTTGATAATCTCCCCATAAACGGCGGATACACCGCAATTTTCCGCCGCATCGGCGTTGTGGGTGACAGCCTTTCATCCGGCGAGTTTGAGAGCCTTGACGAAAACGGCAACAAGGGATATCACGATTATTTTGAATATTCATGGGGTCAGAATCTTGCCCGAATCTGCGGAAGCAAGTGCTTCAATTTTTCAAGAGGCGGTATGACCGCAAAGGAATACTGCGAAAGCTTTGCTGATTCCATGCGTTTCTGGGACCCTCAGTTTGCCTGCCAATGCTACATTATTGCCCTTGGTGTTAACGACATCCAGAATCAGAGGCAGGAAATCGGCTCAATCAGCGATATCTGCAAAGAGGATTACACCAAAAACGGCAAATCCTTCATAGGATACTATGCACAGATTATTCAGCATCTCAAAAAAATTCAGCCCCGTGCAAAGTTCTTTCTTATGACTATGATGAATGAGAAGGAAAGCCACAGAAACACTGACGGTGTTGAAGCACACAGAAACGCCCTTTTTGAGCTTGCGGAATATTTTGACAACACCTATGTTCTGGATTTTTATACGTACGGTCCCGTTTACGATGCGGATTTCCGCAAAAAATTCTATATGGGCGGTCATCTGAATCCCATGGGTTATGTGCTGACAGCACACATGGTTGCATCATATATTGATTATATTATCCGCCACAACTTTGAAGATTTCAAAGAGGTCGGCTATATCGGAACGGATTTATATTATAAAGGATAAAACAAAGCGGATTGCAAAGGTTTTCTCTGCAATCCGTTTTCATTATTTCTTCTTTATCCTTGCCCAGTATTCCTTTGCCGCCTGCTCATTACGGTTATCGCCGAATTCGTAGTACTTTTTATGTTTCAGTGCTTCGGGCAGATACTGCTGGTCAACCCAATGACCCGGAAAATCATGTGCATATTTATAAAACTGTCCTTTATTGGGGTTGTCCTCTCCGTCATAATGCATATTCTGAAGCTGACGGGGAACAGGGCCCGTTCTGCCCGCCGCAACATCCGCCATTGCGGCATTGATTGCACCGTAAGCCGTGTTGGATTTGGGACTTGTTGCAACAAGTATAACCGCATCCGCAAGAGGAATTCTTGCTTCGGGAAGACCGAGCATATTCGCCGCATCGATTGCAGATTTGACAATGGGAATTATCTGCGGATACGCCAGTCCGACATCCTCGCAGGCACAGACCATAAGTCTTCTGCAAGCCGAGGGCAAATCCCCTGCCTCAAGCAGCCTTGCAAGATAATGCACCGCCGCATCAGGGTCTGAGCCGCGCATTGATTTCTGAAAGGCGGAAATTATATCATAATGCTCATCGCCGTCTTTATCATAACGCATGGCACTTTTCTGAGTCAGCGACTTCGCATTTTCAAGAGTGATTGACTTTTTGCCGTCAACACTGTTTGCGGAAAGTACACAGAGCTCAACGCTGTTTATTGCCTTTCTTACATCACCTGCGCTTGCGGTTGCGATATGCGAAACAACGCCGTCTTCAATGTCATAGACTTCGTTTCTGTCTGCAGCAATAAATTCAAATCCCCTCCTGACCGCTTTTTCAGCCTCTTCGGGAGTCACACTCTTGAATTCAAACACGGTTGAACGGCTTAATATCGCACTGTAAACATAGAAATACGGATTTTCCGTGGTTGATGCAATAAGAGTAATCGCACCGTTTTCAATGTATTCAAGCAAAACCTGCTGCTGTTTCTTATTGAAATACTGAATTTCGTCAAGATAGAGCAGAATTCCGTTTGGTGCAATAAAAGTATCAAGCTTTGCAACAACCTCTTTGATATCGGAAGTGCCTGCGGTTGTGCCGTTGAGCTTAACAAGATGACGGTCTGTTGTTTTTGCAATGATACTTGCAAGGGTGGTTTTACCCACACCCGGAGGACCGTAAAAAACCATGTTGGGCAATTCGCCCGATTCAATTATATTACGCAAGGGCTTGCCCTCACCAAGAAGATGGGGCTGACCGATGATATCATCAATTTTTTTGGGGCGGAGTCTGTCCGCTAAAGGTGCCGACATATATAATCCTTGCCTTTCATAAATATGAAGATATTATACCAAAGAAAAAACATTTGTTCAAGAGGCTTTGAAAAATTTATGCTTAACGGGATTGTTTCGGCAAAATGAAAAAGCTGCTTTTATCTTAACAATTTAAAAAGCGGGTTGCAAAGGTTATGTTAACGATGCAATCCGCTTCTGTTTTATTCTGTTTCTTTTGGTCTTCACTTGATGAGACTGTTCCTCAATTTATTCTTCGATTGCTTCAACAAGCTTATCCATTGCCATTTCAAGAAGTTCAAAGGGGATATTAAGAGGAGGAAGAAGTCTCACCTTCGTTTTTGCGCTTATAACAAGCACACCCTTCTCCATTGCCGATGCGATAACTTCCTTTGCAGGCTTTTCACATTCGATGCCGAGCATGAGACCCTTACCGCTTACGCTCTTCACCTTCTTACACTGTGAAAGCCTTGAAATAATATATTCGCTTCTTCTTTTTACACCTGCAAGCATCACATCGTCAAGACGGGAGAGAATGCTGATTGCACCTGCACAGCAGATGGGATTTCCGCCGAAGGTTGAGCCGTGTGAACCGGGAGTAAGAACATCCTTTACCTTTTCGCCAAGCATTGTACATCCCAGAGGAAGACCGCCTGCAAGACCTTTTGCGGTTGAAACTATATCGGGAGTTATTCCATAGTGCATATAGCTGTAAAGCTTACCTGTTCTGCCGTTACCGGTCTGAACCTCGTCAATGATAACAAGCATATTATTCTCTTTTGCGATTTCGCAAACGCCGTGAACAAATTCTTCGGTAAGAGGAAGAACACCGCCTTCACCCTGAACGGTTTCCATCATGATTGCGGCACAGTTATTGTTTTCGGCAAGTTCTTTTACGCTTTCAAGATTGTTTGCCTCTGCATAAACAAAACCGGGAGTGAAAGGTCCGAAATCGGTGTGAAAATTATCCTGACCCGTTGCAGCAAGCGTTGTTATTGTTCTGCCGTGGAAACTGTTTTTAAGGGTGATAATGGTTGAATTGCCCTCACCCTTGTTTTTGAGTGCCCAGAGTCTTGCAACCTTGATTGCACATTCATTAGCCTCAGCACCCGAGTTTCCGAAGAAAACTTTCTTCATCCCCGTTCTTTCGCAGAGCATCTGCGCAAGATCGGCGCAAGGCTTTGTGTAATAGAGATTTGAGGTGTGTCCGAGCATTGACGCCTGAACGGTAACCGCCTCAACCCATTCATCGTCTGCCATACCGAAAGTGTTAACGGCGATACCGCTTGCAAGGTCGATATATTCTTTTTCATCCTCGCCGTAAATCAGAGAACCGTTGCCCTCGGAAAGTTCAACGGGGAAACGGGCATAGGTGCCCGCAACATATTCTTTATCTTTTTCAAAAATCGCCATAATAATTACCCCTGAACAAACATTGTTCCAAGACCTTCGTCTGTAAGAATTTCTATGAGAAGTGAATGAGGCACTCTGCCGTCAAGCACAAAAACCTTGCTGACGCCTCTGCGGATTGCTTCGCCGCAACAATCGATTTTGGGAATCATGCCGCCTGAAATAATGCCCTCGTTGACAAGCTGAGGAATATCGCTGACATAGATTTTGGGGATCAGCGTTGAGGGGTCATCCTTATCACGGAGAATTCCTGCGATATCCGTCATCGAGATAAGACATTCAGCCTTGAGCACGCCTGCGATTTTTGCGGCGGCTGTGTCAGCATTTATGTTATAAACATTGCCCTCATTGTCGCAGCCTGTTGTTGAAACAACGGGAACATAGCCCTTTTCAAGCAAATCAAGAATGGGTTCGGGATTAACGTCGGTTATTTCACCGACAAAGCCGAGTCTTTCATCCTTGGTTTCAGCACAGATAAGATGACCGTCA
>JAZSCL010000153.1:0-7575 GCA_045602905.1 Acutalibacteraceae bacterium | reverse complement strand
ATTCGGAAACTGACAGAGCTTTCAACTGCCTTAATTACGACACAGAAAGCGGAAAACTGCTTGCTCTTTCCGATGTTGTAACGGATATTGCAAAGCTTCCGTCAATCGTTGAAAAAGTGATTATGAGCCGTATAGGTGAAGAAGAGCCCTTCGGCAAAACCGCCATTCCCGATTATTTCAAGAACACTCCGGAAGAAGATATCACGTGGGTACTTGAATATAACGGCATAACCTTTTATTTCGGACCGGGTGCTGTTGCTCCCACAAATTTCGGTATCCGGACAGCAACGGTGACCTTTGCAGAATATCCCGATTTGTTCAAAGAAAAATATACTGCCGTACCTGATGCCTATGTTGTAAGCCTGCCCTTATCATCACCGTTCTTTACCGACATCACGGGTGACAAGCGTGCAGATGAACTTACCGTTTCAGGTAACTACGACTATAACGACAGATTTTATTACACGCTCGGAATAAATTCGGAAAGCTCAAGCTATGAGGTAGATTGGTTTTCCTATGACCTGAATCCGTATTATGTCAGAACCGCAGACGGTGACAGCTTCCTTTATGTGTTCAGCGAGGAAAGCGAAGAGGAAGACCGTCAGATGATTCTGTGCGTATTCAGCCTCAAAAACGGTGAAATCAAGCAGGTCAGCGAAACGGATATGGGTTTGCTTTACAGAGGTAATAATGTTTTTGCCTTGCCGACAGACCCCGAAAATCTTCTGCTTTCTGTCTATGACGGCTCAACAGATTCTGTTTTCTCTGCAGATGAAAACGGTATTCCGATGAAAACCGCAAGCTGAACTTTGCTCGAATTACCTTTTAATTTGCAAAACATACAATGGAAAATCAACATCCGAAATATA
The DNA here is from genome assembly GCA_045602905.1 of Acutalibacteraceae bacterium. Lineage (GTDB taxonomy): Bacteria > Bacillota > Clostridia > Oscillospirales > Acutalibacteraceae > CAG-177. Next base: position 6,706 of record JAZSCL010000153.1, on the reverse strand, counting down.
ATAGTAATTCGTGGCTGGCATTTGTCTTAGCGAGCAATGGATTTGTCCCCTCAAATCCGCAATTAAGGGGGGCACCCCTTACACCCCACATAAAAAGTTTATATAAAAAGATATAATCAGGTGTAGCAGAAATTAAATTCCGATGCACCTGATTTTTTTATATAGCCGATTTAATTGTTATCAATGTTTTATTAAATCCAAAATCTGATTTATATTTTTCTTGCCGAATGACACCTTATCATCATTAATAACCAAACACGGAACACTCATAACATTGTATTGTTTCTTCAACTCTTCAAAATGCTGAATATCGTAAACTTCGGCACGGATATTCGGATTAAGCGTAGCAATTCGCTGACAAGCAATAACCAAGTCAGGGCACATCGTACAAGATAAAGTTACCAATATTTTTATATCAACAGAAGCCTTTATATCTTTGATTTCCTGATAGGTTTGTTCATCTGTTTTCTGACCCGGTCCAGCCGCATTATATAATCCAAGCATAAACGAGGTGAACTCGTGACCTGAGGGGACACCGTGGAATGCAATACCCGTGTCAGTTCCGTCTTCAAGAAAAACACGTACACAAGGCGCTTTATTTTCAGCATCGTTTCTGTCGACAACTGATACCGTGAGTTTGTCCGTAAGTGCTGCGAGATTTGTAATAAAACTCTCAAGCTCTGTTGAAACGGGACGGTTATCCAAATACAGTTTTAATCTTAGATTGTTCTGCATTTTGCTGAATACGCCGTTTAATTGCTGTTTCATATCAGAGGAAAAGATTTCGTCGGAATCTTGAACAGTGTTTTCTTCCGTTACGGGTGATTCTTCAATAGCTTTTGCTGTTGGCTGTTTTGCATACAGTCCCGTTTTTTGCTGTATGGTTGCAACATACTTTTCAAGCTCTGTTGCCGCAAGAGCGCCGTCGCCTGTGGCGGTAACAATTTGACGGAGAGGCTTTATGCACACATCTCCTGCGGCATAAATTCCGTCAACGCTTGTTTTCTGTTCCGAATCGGTAACGATATATCCGTGCTCATTTAATTCGAGTATATCCTTTACCAATTCAGTATCGGGAGAATATCCTGCAAACACAAACACTCCGAAAAAGTCTCCGTTTTCAGCACGGTATTCGGTTATCTCACCGTTTTTGGTGTTTTTATATCGGATATAATTCAGACCGTTTTCGCCTGATACTTCTTCAACAACAGTATTGGTGATAACGGTTATTTTTTCGTGATTTTTTGCTTTGTCTGCAACAGAAGCAGCACAACTGAAATCGTCTTTACGTATAAGAATTGTCACATGCTTGGCAAACTTGGTTAAAAATACACTTTCTTCAGCGGCAGCAAAACCTCCGCCAACAACGAAAATCTCTTTATCCGTAAAAAATTCGCCGTCGCAGGTTGCACAGTAGGCAACGCCCTGTCCTTTGTGTTCTTCTTCTCCTTTGAATCCGACTGTTCTGGGATGTGCACCGGTTGCAATTAAGATGCCAAGACAATTAAAATCTCCTCGGGTGGTATGAACTGTTTTGACATCTTCATTTACATCCAAGCCTTTAGCCTCGGCGAGCAGGCATTCTGCTCCGAAAGCTTCTGCTTGACGGCGCATTGTTTCTGTAAGTGCTTTACCGCTTGTCTTTCCAATGCCCGGATAGTTTACGACCTCATTTGTAATTGTAATCTGTCCGCCGAACTGTTCTTTTTCAAGCACCAATACTCTGTATTTTGCGCGTGCCAGATAAAGTGCGGCGGTAAGTCCTGCAGGACCGCCGCCAACTACAATTACATCATATAAATCCTCGGATTTGATTTTCTGAGCACCCATTATAACTGCCCTACAAGATCAAGGCTGGGTTTAAGAGTTTCGGCACCCGGCTGCCAGTTGGCAGGACAAACCTGGTCGCCGTGAGCGTGAACGAACTGACAAGCTTGAACTTTTCGGAAAAGCTCTTCTGCATTTCTGCCCACATTACCTGCGGTTACTTCATAGCCAACAATTTTACCTTCGGGATTGATGATGAATGTGCCTCGCTCAGCTAACCCGTCGGATTCAATGAGAACTTCAAAGTCCTTTGAAATTGCGTGAGTAGGGTCTGCAAGCATAGGATAGTTGATTTTTTTGATTCGCTCGGATGCATCGTGCCAAGCTTTGTGAACAAAATGAGTATCGGTAGAAACAGAGTAAATCTCGCAGCCGACACTTCTGAAATCCTCGTATTTATTCGCTAAATCTTCAAGTTCGGTAGGACAAATAAAGGTGAAGTCGGCGGGATAGAAAAAGAAAACACTCCATTTGCCGAGAATATCATCCTTTGAAACTGTTTTAAACTCGTTTTCGTGAAATGCATAAGTCTTGAAATCTGAAATTTCTTTATTGATAATTGACATAGTAATACTCCTTTTGATTTGTTATGCCTTCCAAAGGCTGTGCAGGTTACAAAAGGCATAAACCGCCTTAACCTTGTCACCTTTTGATAAAGAGAAAGACACACGAGGTGATGCGTTAGAGTTTAGTTTTTTAAATTGAAGACCTTCCTCGCTTTCTACGCACACCCACTCAATATAGTGTTCGGAAGTCATAGGGTGTTCTGCCGCTCCGACGGAAACGGTCACGGTTTCTCCGTTCACGTTATAGACAGGCACGTGTTTTTCCTGTGCTCCGTCACTTGTGCCGGGAATAATTTCTTCCATTTCTTCACCGCAGCACTGTATGGAAATGCCACTGTCTTTTACCATTGCAATTATATTTCCGCAATGATTACAAATAAAAAATCGAATTTTCAAAACTGTTCCTCCTTTCCGAATAAAAGTATGCCCTAAAACAATTAAATAAATTCAAAACAATGCGGTTATACTATGAACAGATTGGAAGTGAACAATATGGAAAACTTTTTTCGCAAGCCGCATATAAAAGGCTTTATTCCATATGCATTTGCAGCTTCTCTTGTTGGCATAGTTGGAGGGTTTACAGCTGTACTTGGTCCGGCTTTTGTCAAGGATTTAAACCTTCCTTACAACAATACGACATGGACTGCGCTTGCTATGGCAATGTCAACTGCCGCTTTTGCTCCTGTTCTAGGTAAATTAGGGGATATGATAGGGCGAAGAGTATCCCTGTTAATCGGCATAGCCGTTTTTATGCTCGGCAATATTCTGACAGCGATTGCTAATTCGTTATTTTTTATGCTTATTGCCCGTTTTATTGTCGGTGTCGGAACAGCAGCCATTGCACCTGTTGTAATCTCATATATTGTCACAGAATTTCCTCCCGACAAAATTGCAAAAGGTTTTGCTCTTTATATGTTCATTTCCAGCGTTTCGGTGATCTTCGGCCCGACTATCGGCGGATTGCTTATAAAATACTACGGCTGGCGCACTATGATATGGGTGTGTGTCGCAATCTCAGCAGTTGTCTTTCTGCTTTGTGCTTTAATAAAGGATAAAAAAGCATATGTGAGAAAAAAGATAAAGAAATTTGACGGTGTCGGTGCAGTATTCGTGCTGATTTTCTTTAGTCTGCTGCTTTGTGTACCGTCTTTCGGTCAGAATTTCGGTTGGCAATCCAAATTGTTTTTTGCAGTTCTGATTGCGGCTGTTATTTCGGGAATCGGACTGTATATATCAGAGAAAAAGGCAACAAATCCCATCCTGCAATGGGGCTTTATGAAAAGAAAAGCGTTTGTTCTTTCCGTGCTTGCTCTTTTTCTCACTCAAGGACTTATGCAGGCAAATATGACTAATCTTATCATTTTTGTAAATTATACTCAGCCGCAAAATTCTGTAATATCGGGATATGCAATTTCCATTATGTATGTTGGAATGTCTTTGGGTGCTGTTATTCTCGGACCTTTGGCTGACCGTTATGAGCCCAAAAAAGTGCTTGTCGGTTCATTAGCACTTACAGGAATCGGCTGTGCCGTTATGCTTTTATTTTCTGCAAACACTTCACTTGCTTTGCTCGCTGCTTCATTGGGAATACTCGGATTTGGGCTTGGCGGAAACGGCACTATATTTATGAAGGTTGTTCTGTCGGGTGTCTCTCCCGAAACTTCGGGAGCGGGAACGGGAACATACGGACTTTTCCGTGACCTTGCCGCCCCGTTCGGAGTTGCCGTATTTGTACCAATGTTTACTAACAGGGCAGCAAATCTTATCGGTACAGGAATAACTGAAATTTCTGCTGCCGTAGATTCCATAAAATTACTTGCCACGGTTGAAACTGTATGTGTTGTAATCGGAATAATTACCGTACTTTTTCTACCTCAGATTTATAACAATAAAAAGGGAGCAAAAACATGAAATTAAAAGACAAAATTGTTTTAATCACCGCGTCCACCAGAGGTATCGGTCTGGCTTGTGTAAAATCATGTGCAAAAGAAGGTGCAACAGTATATATGGCTGCAAGAAACCTTGAGCTTGCAAAAGAAGAAGCCGACAAGCTGATTTCTCAAGGCTGTAACGTAAAATATGTTTATAACGATGCAGGCAAGCCTGAATCATATTTAACTATGACAGAAGATGTTATAAAGGATGCAGGCAGAATCGATGTTCTTATAAATAACTTCGGCACTTCAAATCCGGGAAAAGACCTTGACTTTTCAAACACTGATATCGATGTTTTTCTTGATACCATAAATATTAACTTGAGAAGCGTATTTATGGCGAGTAAAGAAGCTGTTAAATATATGGCAAAGCAAGGCGGCGGAAGCATTGTGAACATTTCTTCCGTGGGAGGTCTTGTGCCCGATATTTCACAGGTTGCATACGGAACAAGCAAGGCGGCAATCAATTATCTGACAAAGCTTATAGCAGTCCACGAAGCGAAAAATAACATTCGCTGCAACGCAATTCTTCCCGGAATGACCGCAACCGATGCCGTGCAGGAAAAGCTTTCTGAAGAATTTAAAGATCTGTTTCTTCGTCATATACCTTTTAACAGAATGGGTAAACCCGAAGAAATCGCAGCGGCGGCAGTTTATTTTGCAAGTGATGAATCTGCTTATACCACGGGGCAGATTTTAACTGTATCGGGCGGATTCGGTCTTGCAACACCACTATACGGCGATTTATCAGGTGAAACACACCGTAGATAGGCGATAATTAAAGCGCGGTGGCAAGGATTTCCTTGTCACCGCTTTTGTCAGTTGTAAATCAGTTCTGTATTTACAAATTCTCTTACTCTTGCCTCAATATTGTTCATACGTGCAACCCATTCCATTTGGTTTTGCTCTTTAAGTTGTTCTGTAATTCCCTCACTGACCTTCATCTGTTCTGCTATCTGAGAGAACGTATCTGATGCTTGTTTATCAACCTCTGCAAGATGAGTCCACAATGTTCCGGTCATAAGCATAATGTTGAATTGCACTCGTTTGTGCTTAATAAGATAATCTTTGCGTTTCAGTCCCCATACACCGATAAGCTTTCTTGCTTCGGCAGGTAATGTAATATTCGGGATTCTGTAATCACCAACCGTTCTGTATGTCCCGTTGTTGAGTTTAAATGATGATTTATTCATAACTGCATCTTCCTTTCAATTGGTAACAAATGTGTCGTGTGTGAATTTTACACCAAACCGAAAGCCAGAAATAAAACTATCGGCTATACTGACTGTCAGAAAATCGTTATATGCACTTGTGTATGTTACAAACAAATCTTTTTCTTTGCCGCTTAACTTTGAATAGAGTTCTTCTTCCTTTTCGGTGAGAATTCTTAATTTCTTCTTTAATTCATTTTTTAACTCCGAACAGCATTCCTGCGGTTCAATGTTGCCATAATAAAATTCTTCAATAAAACCAGACATTTTGTAAACCTCCGTAATAGATTGATAATCCTTACAATTCATCATTCTGACTGTCTACAAAAGCCAAAGGGAGGCATCTTCCTTATGAAGTGCCTCCCCTCGGAGGTGCTTTTGCTGTTGTTTACATCTGTTCAAGGATATACTGCTTGACGTTTTCGAGCTTGCTCTTTTCCCATTCCTTTTCCTTCTCCCTTTCCGCAAGGGGGCAAAGAATAAAGAAATCGAGCGTTTCTCCGGGCACTCTGCCCGTCCTGAGCGGCTCCGCAAAATGCTCCGCCCACTCTTCCTCGGTGGCGTTTTTGAATCTTGCAGGATTCAGATAAGTCATCTGCCGTTTTGTTGCGGCTATATGCATCTTTGCCGACAAAGGTGAAAGCAGGTTGAATTCCTCCTCCTGCACGTCGGTGAAAATTCTCGGCAGAGGCGCTTTGACAACGTGCTCCTCTCCGCGCAGAATCTCAAGTCCCATCGGCTCCCACGAAAAATCGGTTTCGGTAAAATTGATTTTAATGAGCAGACCGAATTCGGTGTTGTACTGCGAACGCTGATAATCCGTATCAAAAATAAAATTACCCAGCGAATAGAATATGATTTTATCGCCGACGGTTTCGTAATTCATCGGCACGTGGGGATGGTGCGAAACAACGATATCCGCACCCATTTCAAGGAATTTGCGGTAACGCTCCCTCGTATAGGGTGACGGAAGCGGCGTAAACTCCTCGCCCGCGTGGGCAACAACGACGCACCAGCGGCAGGTCTTTTTGATTTCGTTGATTGTTTCCTGAATAGCGTCAAGGTCGCTCCAGCTGTAACAGCCCGCCTTGCTTTCATCAGCCTTTCTGCACGCACGCTGATAGCCGACGCCGAACATTCCGATGCCGCCCGCTTCGTCAAGAATCAC
>JAZSCL010000152.1:0-11653 GCA_045602905.1 Acutalibacteraceae bacterium | reverse complement strand
ATATGCGCCTTTGTTAATATCAAGCCCCAAATGTTTGTTTCCGCTTCTCCATCCATAAACCGAGAATATATTTTTAAATTTCGTGTTTTCTATAGGATAAGTCCAACCTAAACTGTTATACTGCGAAACGGTGCCTTTGGTAGATATGTCGTTAATCTTAACAAACCCCCATCTTTCTTTTCCCTCAACGATTCCTTTTCCGTATGCCCATCCCGCAGAACCGCCGTCATCACCGTACACATAAAAATTTGCATCTGTCGATAAAGTTCCGAGTGATGCCGTTGAAGCAGATGTTCCCGTATAAATTTTGGTAGATTTGTTGGCTTTTCCCGTCCATCCTTGTTTCCATTGATAAATGCAGTAAACTGGAATCCTGTCTTTTTCTGTTCCGTCAACCGATGCAATTATATATGCCGTTCCCGGCTTTTTGCCGGTTATAAGTCCCGTTTCCGAATCAACTGAAATCACATTCGTGTTATTCGTGGAATAAGCTACATTTCCACTGCCTGTATAAAGCAATTTCGCTCTCGGCTTACCCGATGAATCTTGGTTTGTTTTGCCTGCATAAACATGGTCATATTTTCTGTTGAATTCAGCAACAATCTCTTCTTCCGGCTTTTCCGTCGGTTCTTCCTCTTCGGGGTTCTCTCTTGTTTCTTCGGAAAGCCAGAAGTTGAAAACATAGCCTTCTGCACCACTTTTGTTTACAACCAAACTGTAAAATTCTGTTTCGGCTTTAACTTCAACTTCTGAACCAATAAAGAAAACTGTTTTTACAGTGCTGAAAGGATGGGGTGACTCGTGAACAAAGACGATAAAAAACGGTGTTTTTATCACAGCTGATTTTTTGCTTTGCGATTTGGTGCTGCCGACAGAATAAATTGAGCTCTCGGTATGTTCAAATTCAGTATAGGATGATTCTTCCGTAATGTCAATATCCTGCGTTCCGTGTGCAACAGAAATGTTGCTCAGCAAAACAAAAATGCAAAGAATTGATGAAATGATCCGTATGGTTTTCTGTTTCAAAATTTAATCTCCTTCTTCCTGCATTTTATAGTACCGTGTTTTTCACATTTGACCCATCGGAATTTCCTTCTTTTGCATTATGATTACCTTTAAAAAATACTGTTTCTGAAAAGGTTTCATATATATGACAAAAAACTCAAAATGTTACGAAAAAATTTTTATGATTCTTAAAACTTCTGCTTTTTGCACAAACCAAAGCTAATTAAACTGTGCATTATGCCGGAATAAAAAAGAGACATCTCAAAACAGCAAAATCTGCATTTTGAAATGTCTCTTTAACATATTTTTTGATTTAACGGAAAACTTTTAGATCAAAGTTTTGATATATTCAATTAAAACAAGAATGTAGTGATACACAACGGGCATAAGCAATGCGGGCACCATATTGAGGGTTTTGAATTTCTTTGTGAGAATGAAATTAAAGCCTATTGCCATGATTATCGCATAACCGACCATGCATATCTGAGTAAGCAGTTCACCCTGAAGAATTCCGCTGAGAGTGCCTGCAAGAAGCGAAATCCCTCCCTGATAAATTATAATCGGAATAAACACAAACACAACACCGTAGCCGAGGGTTGCTCCGAAAATAACGGCATTCACAAAGTCGAGTGCACTCTTGACAAAAAGAATTGAACTGTCGCCCGTAAGCCCGTCATTGATTGAGCCGATTATGGACATTGCGCCAACGCAGAAAAGCACCGTTCCGCTGATGAAACCCGACGCAAAGCCTTCGGATTTGAATTTTGTTTCTATTCCGTTGCAAAAGCGACTGAAACGCTCATCAATTTTAAGAATTTCACCGATAAATGTACCGATAACAAGAAAAACCACAAGCAGAAGTTCCCCACTGCTTGAAAGCTTGCCGTCACTTACGGTAAACATATTTGCAATAACTCCGTTGAGACCTATCACAAGAACCGCAAGGCCGAGAACCTTGTTTATTCCCTCTGTATATTCGGCTTTTATTCCTTTTTTCAGAAGCAGACCTATGAGTCCGCCGACTATAACCGCAGCTGCATTAACCAAAGTACCGGTCACTTTAATATTCCTCCGTTTTTGATGATAGTATTTTAATACTCCTTTTTTAAATTGTCAACAAAAACCCGTAACTCTCATAACTTCAGAAGCTATCATGCAGGCTATAACGCCCATAACCGAAGGCAGAATTGCAGATATCAGTGTATATTTCAAGCTACCCGTTTCTTTTTTGATTGTAATGAGCGTTGTTGAACACGGAAAGTGCATGAGCGAAAAAAGAATAAAGCAGACTGCGGTTGCTTTTGTCCAGCCGTTGGCGGCAAGTGCCGCACCGATTTCGGCTGTTGAACCGAGGTCGGGCAGTGTTCCCGATGCGCCGTAAGCCATAAGTATTATAGGCAGAACAATCTCATTGGCAGGAAATCCTAGAATAAAAGCGGCAAGAATTATCCCGTCAAGTCCCATCAGCTTTGCAAAGGGGTCAAGAAACGATGATATGTGCTCAAGAAGAGTTAACCCATCAAAGCTTATATTCGCAAAAAGCCATATGATAAGTCCCGACGGCGCAGCAACCGCAGCTGCCCTGCCAAGAACAAAAAGCGTTCTGTCAAAAACAGAGCGAATAAGAATTTTGCTGAACTGCGGTCTGCGATAGGATGGCAGTTCAAGAATAAACGAAGAGCTTTGCCCTTTAAGAACGGTTTCCGACAAAAGTTTTGTTGCGGCAAATGTTGCGGCAACGCCGACAAGGATAATCGCCGTCAGAATCAATGAAGATGTCACCGAAGAAAACACATCTCCCGCAAAAAATACAGTTATCAGCAATATCATTGTAGGAAATTTTCCGTTGCACGGCACAAGGCTGTTTGTTATAATCGCAAGCAGTCTTTCACGGGGCGAATCGATTATTCTGCATCCCGTAACGCCGACAGCATTGCATCCGAATCCCATGCACATCGTAAGAGCCTGTTTTCCGCAGGCGTTGCAGATACTGAACGGTTTGTCAAGATTATAGGCGATTCTCGGCAGGAATCCCGAATCCTCCATAACGGTAAAAAGAGGAAAGAATATTGCCATCGGCGGAAGCATAACCGAAACAACCCACGCAAGAACACGGTAAATTCCGTTAACAACGCAGTCATGAATCCAATCCGGTGCATTGATTTTTATAAAAATATCACTCAGATTATCCTGCAATCCGAAAAGGAAATCGGAAAGCATTTGTGAGGGATAGTTTGCTCCCCTGACAGTCAGCCAGAAAATCAGCGCCAGCATAATAATCATAATCGGAAATGCGGTTATTTTCCCTGTCAGAATCTTGTCAATACATCTGTCTCTTTTGTGGTATCCGATATTGCCGCAAACAACGTCACGGCAGATTTCCCGTGACGCTTTAACAATACATGAAGAAATTATTTTGCCGGTATTCTCCGCAGAAAATCCGTTTTTATCAAGGTATGCTCTTGCTTTTGATACCGCTTTTATAAGATTTGCGGTTTCGTGCCCGATTTTTCTTGCACGGAGTTCCGATATGATGCTTTCATCCCCGTCAAGCAGACGGAAAGAAAGCCATCGGCGGTCAATCACGCAGTCACAGGGAAGTTCACGCACGATTATCTCCGACGCCTTTTCCAACGCATCGGGATATACGGTTTTATATATTTCTTTACCATACGGCAATCCGTCAAGGGCATCCGTAAGCGATGCAAGACTTTTCTTTTTTCTTGCATAAGTACCGATAACGGGCACTCCGAGTTTTTCGGAAAGCAAACCGAGATTTATTTTTATTCCCTTTCTCTTTGCCTCATCCATAAGATTGACGCATACAACAACATTCCGTGTTAACTCCAGAGTCTGCAAAACAAGAGCCATATTTCTTTCAAGGCAGGTTGCATCGCACACAACAACCACGCAATCAGGTTTTTCAAAGCAGATGAAATTCCGTGCCGTCTCCTCTTCCTTTGAGCGTGCATTAAGCGAATATGTGCCGGGTATATCTACCAGCTTATAGCTCCGTTTTTTGGTTGAAAATCTGCCCACTGCATTGGCAACGGTTTTGCCCGCCCAGTTGCCCGTATGCTGATTCATTCCCGTAAGTGCGTTGAAAACCGTGCTTTTGCCCACATTCGGATTCCCCGCAAGTGCAACTGTCATATCATTCATGTTTTTCGCCTTCTTACGGTTATTCCGGCACTGTCCGAAAAACGGATTGCAACAACCGCACCCGAAATCAGATATGCAGACGGATCTCCGAAAGGACTTTTTCCGACACACTCAACGGTTGAATTCCCGATAAGTCCCATATCCGCAAGTCTGCGTACCGTCGAGGTGTTTCCGGATATGTCCGAAACTTCTGCAGACTCACCCTTTTTCAATTGATTCAGATGTATATATTCATCCATAATTAATCCTCCGAAACTGCTGTTTACTCCATGATATTCAGGCTCAACCGGGTTTGTTAACTTCAAAAACATCAAATCTGCATCAAAAATTACAAAAAACACATCAAAATTGACATTTTTAACATTTCTTCGTTTTTTTGCGGTATTGTATGGGTGTCGACAGGGGAAACCCCGAAAACAAAACAAAAAAACGAAACGGGGAATTGAAAGATGGCAGTGGTAATAACAGCAACAATCACATTGATAACGGTAACGGCAACAATAACAGTTGTTTACCGTATGTGGTAAGAAACATATTTCAGATTATGAAGGGAGGAAAAGGAAGCGGTGTAAGACGCCGCAATCCGAAAAAAATGAGTATCAAGAGATTTGTAGAAAAGAGTGTCGACGCAATGGCGTTTTTCTTCACAGCTTCTTTTGCGGCAATCGCAGTTGTAGCAACAATTGTTCTTGTTGGCTGCACACTTTGATTGATAAAAAATATCGCAAAGGAGGACAGTGAATGGCATTTATTATTGCTGCGGCAATAACAGCCGTTGTTGCGACATCGGCCATTGCAATGATTTGCATTGCAATTTAAAAAAGAGTTGTATATAAGAGGGTAAGAATGCCGCTTGCAGCGAGGAGAGCAGGCGGCAGAAAACGGAGGGGTAAAGATGACTTTTATAATTACAGCTGCAGCATTCTTTGCTGTAACCACCGGTTTTTCGGTGGCAACAATCTGTATGGCAAAACCGTTCTGAGGATGGATGAACGGCAGTGCCGGAATTTTTTGCACGAAAGAAAGACGGTCAGAGGTTTGGGGAAACTTCTGACCGGTTTTCTTTTTGTTTTATTGACAATAAAATATATATTGATTATAATAAAAAGAACTACACATATGTAATATCCGTCAACAATTCATCGAATATTACAAAAAACCTGTCATTTTTGTCATTTCCGAGTTTTACTCAGTGATTTAATATATAATAAGCCCATAATAAAAACAAAGGGGAAGCTTTATGATTACGGTATCAAATGTTTCAAAAGCATTCGGAAAAACTCAGGTTATCAAAAATATATCGTTCACTGCGGCACCCGGACAGATAACAGGCCTCATCGGTGCTAACGGTTCGGGCAAAACAACAACAATGCGTCTTATTTCAACCATTCTCAAGCCCGACAGCGGAAGCATTATCGTTGACGGCGCGGATGCGGTTTCAAACCCTGCCGCCGCAAGAAAAAATCTCGGCGTGCTCTTCGGCGGTGATGTTTCGCTTTACAACCGCCTTACGGCATGGGAAAACATCATGTATTTCGCAAAGCTTCAGGGCATGAGCGATGCAGAAGCTGAAACAAGAATAAAGATTCTGTCAAACCTTCTTGATATGGATAAATACATATTCAAAAGAGTTACGGGATTTTCAAGAGGTATGCGTCAGAAGGTGGCATTTGCTAAATCCATAGTGCACAACCCTTCGGTTATTCTTCTTGACGAGCCTTCAACGGGACTCGATATCTACAGCATCAGAGATGTTCAGGACTTCATTCTCACCTGCAAGGAACAAGGCAAAACCGTTCTTGTTTCAACTCACAATATGCACGAAATCGAGCGTCTTTGCGATAATCTTGTTATTATCTCCGACGGCAGAATAATCCGTAACGGTCCGAAAGAGGAAATTCTTCGCAACGAAGGTACGGACGATGTTATGGAAATGTTTTTCAGAATTGCGGAGGGTGCCGACTGATGTTTAAAGACTATATTCTTATTCTGAAAAAAGAGCTTACAGATATTTTCAGAGACAAACGAAGCATAGCAATGCTTTTTGTTCCCGTTCTTATGTTTCCGCTGATGTATTTCTTTATGGGAACTCAGCTTACAGACAGCAATCTTACCGAAAATATACCATGCATTGTTGACTGCGCAACAGAAGACGACAGAGCTGTTTATGAAATGATTTTTAAAGGTACGGATATTGTTAAAGAAACAGATATCGTTGAAGATATGTATACCGACTTAAAAAAAGGTGCGGTGTACGGAATAATCTCCATTGATAACGGAACAATCCGTGTTATCAACAGCCGTAACAGCACCAAAGCAATCACCTCCATATCTTATGTAAGCCAATATATAACTCAGTTTTCAAATTCGCTTTATATTCAGTCAATTGCAGACACCGGAATAGATATGACCAAGCTCAGATCTCTTAATTACAACGGCGAGCTTACAGACCTTTCGGAAATTATTGACGACACAGGCAACTCCATGATGGCATCCATCGCACCCATGCTTCTTGTTATGGTTATTATGAGCGGCGGAGTTGCGATTGCGGTTGACCTTTTTGCAGGCGAAAAAGAAAAAGGCACTTTCGAAAGCCTGCTCACTACTCAGGTCAGCAGAATGAGTCTTCTCATGGCAAAATTCACCGCAATTCTTGTTATCAGCCTGCTGAGCATGGTGCTTTCCATTGCGGCATATGTTATCTCATTCAAGCTCAATCCGTCTGCTCTCGGTCTTTACACAGGCAATCTCAACGCAGATGTTGATGATATTAAAATAATAACCGCTCCGCAGGTGCTTCAGGTTGTTCTCGTGTGCTTTGCGCTTTCGGTTTTTGCCGTTTCACTCATGACATTCATTGGTCTCAATGCAAAAACCGTCAAGGAAGCTCAGTCACAGATGAGCATGATAACAATCATCCCCACCCTTCTCAGCGGACTTACAATGTTTATGGACAGCGCAAACATCAGCGAAGGTGCAATGCTCATTCCCGTTTTCAATACAATTGCGGCAATCAAAATGATTTTTCTCGGAACAATCCAGCCTCTGCACATTGCATTGGCAACCCTTTCGTGCCTTGCTTATTCGGGAATAATCTGGGTGTTCTGTGTCAGAATGCTCAACAGCGAAAAATTATTGAGAGGATAGGACGGTGATAAACTTTGCTTAAAATTGCGGTATTTGACCGTGAGCAAAACGCAAGAAGGCTTGAGGATGTTCTTGTTAACATTCTTTTTGATAAATGCGAATTCGGCTACGAAGCATACACCGACCCTCTTGCGGCGCTCAATATGGATTTCACGAAAGACTTTGATTTTGACATTGTTTTTATCGAAATCAATGCCGACAGCTTCCCCGGAATTGAAATTGCAAAAAGAATGAGAGAAAGCGGTGTTATCAAAACCGAAATAATCTTTATGTCAACAGACGATTCCTTTGCACTCTACGGCTATAAGCTGAGAATCTTTGATTATCTTATCAAACCCATACCAATCAAAACTCTTGCGGAAACACTTGAAAGATATTTCTGCTACTTTGATTCCTATGAAGACGAATGCTTCTCTTACAAAGTTTCGGGTGCCGTTCAGAAAATCAGGCTTGACGATATTTTCTACTTCACCAGCAACGGCAGAAAATGCATCATCGTCAACAAACGAGGCGACTGCGAATTCTATTCCAAGCTCGATGAGGTTGAAGAACAGCTTGACAGCGACGATTTCATCCGTACACATCAGAGCTACATAGTAAACATAAAGTGTATCAAAAGCCTCACGAAAGACGGCATGACGATGAGCAACGGTCTGTTTGTTCCCGTCAGCCAGCGAAGATACACCGAAGTCAAAAGCAAATTCATGAAATATCTTGAAATAGAAGAATAAGGAGAGTAATCAACATGAAAGAAATAAAAAGACTCACAAGATGCAAGAACGGCCATTTTTTTGACGGCGGAAAATATGAAGAATGTCCCCATTGCAACAATAACAGCATCCCCAACGTTACAACACATAAAAAACTTCTCGATGCTCTTGAAGGGGAATCGGTTGAATCCGTAATCAATGCTCCCGTACCCGAAACAGATATCAAACCCTCAATTGACAGCGAGCAGATTTACGAGCAGGTTAAGAATGTTGTTCCCGAACCCGTAAACACAGTTTCCAACAACGACAGCATGACAATGCACTATTATCAGCGTGCACTCGGCACAGAACCCGTAGTAGGCTGGGTTGTTTGCGTTGAAGGTGTTCATTTCGGCGAAGACTTCAAAATCAAATCCGGCAGAAACTTTATCGGCAGATCGGGAAACATGAACATCTGCCTCAGCGGTGACAAAGCAATTTCAAGAGAACGCCATGCAATTCTCACCTATGACCCGAAGGGCAATGTTTTCATGATTCAGCCCGGTGATTCGTCAGAGCTCTGCTACCTTAACGGTCAGCTTGTTCTCATCCCCACTCCGCTCAAAGCCGGCGACAGAATTTCACTCGGCGAATCTGAGCTTATGTTCGTTCCCTTCTGTTCAGAATCCTTTACATGGGAGAAATAAAATGAAAATATTCAAAAAATCAGATGACTCTTTCGTGGGTTCAATCATGGGCGTTAACGGTATCTACGCAGACGCTATATTCAGAATTGACCCCAACGAAAAAATAACCATAGGCAGAGACCCGAAATCCGCTCAGATTGTTGTTGACGAAAACTGTGAGCTTGTCAGCAGAAAGCATTGCACAATCCTTGGCTGTGTTTCCGCAAACTGCTACATCGTTACGGATCTTTCGACCAACGGCACTTTTGCAGACGGCAAAAAACTGCCAAAAGGTGAAGCCGTTTCGGTTGCAAGAGGTACACTCATTGCAATCGGCGACGAGAGCAACACCTTCAGACTTAACTGATACAAAGAGGTAAACAATTAATGAATTATGAAAATCTGTGCATATCATGCTTCGGAGAAATGGTAGGAGACTCATGTCCCCAATGCGGATATATGGAATCGGGTAACAGAAAAAAATCAATGCTTCCCGCAAGAATTCTTCTCAACGGAAGATATGTTATCGGCGAGGTTCTCGGTCTCGATAAATCTGCCGTCAACTACAAAGCATGGGATACAAAAGAAAACAAAATTGTTGAAATTCAGGAGTATTTTCCCCGTGACCTTGCAAACCGTGAAAAGGATTCCGCAAATCTTGAGGTTGTTTCTCAGGATTTGTCGGAAGAATACTTCAAAAGTGTTGACACAATCAGAAAAAATGCTGAAAAGATGTTCGAGTTTTCAACCTCGGAAAACATCATAAACATTTATGATTCCTTTGAAGAAAACAATACGGTTTATATTGTCAGCGAATATCTCGAAGGTATGCTTCTGGGCGATTATGTTGAAAGCTGCGGCGGAAAATTAAGCTCCGATGAAGCGGTTTCCATCATATGCTCCGTACTCGACGGCCTTTCACTGATTCATAAAGCAGGTCTTGTTCACAGAGCCATAACTCCCAAAAACATAATTCTCACAACAACAAACAAAATCAAAATCATCAATTTCCGTTCGCTCCGCGAGGCTTCGCCTTATAAGGATAACAAACTCACCGTTTACTTCTCTCCCGGCTATGCTCCCCCCGAGCAGTACCGTTCAAGCAGTAAACAGGGTCCCTTCTCGGATATTTATTCGGTCGGTGCGGTGCTTTATAAAATTCTTACCGGACAGAAACCGGCTGACTCCCTCAACAGACTTTCTTCCGATGATATGATTGCTCCCAAAGAGCTCAACCCGGGAATAACCGACACGGTAAATCTGTCAATAAAAAAGGCAATGGACGTTGTTCCCGAGCTCCGTTTCAAAAATGCCGCTGATTTCAAAAACTGTCTTCTTTCAAAAAAAGAAATCGTCAGCGTTGACAATCAGCTTGCAGACATAAAAGAAAAAAACTCACGCAACTTTATTTATGCGGTTATCGGCGCAATCGGCGTTGCAGCAGGCATTCTGCTCTATTTTATAATAAACTGACCCAAAAAGGGTGATTGATTTGATAAAACACAGCTATATAACAAAAAACGGTGGCAGGACCGTCAACGAGGATTCGGGCAGTATCGTACGCAAGGATGAGCGCTACTGCTTTACCGTCTGTGACGGTCTGGGCGGTCACGGTAAGGGGGAGGTTGCGTCGTCTGCGGCAGCAAAAACCTTCTCCGCAATTTTCAAAAAAACAGAGCTTGAACCTTCCGCATTCTTCAATCTCGCATATAACAAGGCTCAGGAGATTGTTCACGCTCTCCAGAACAAAGACGGCTGCGGTTTCTCAATGAAAACCACGGTCGTTTCGTTGGTTATTGCAGACGGAAAATGCACATGGAGTCACCTCGGAGATTCAAGACTTTATCTGTTCAAAGACAACGAAGTCAAGGTACGCACCCTCGACCACAGCGTACCGCAGATGCTTGCCAATTCAAACGAAATAAAAGAAAAAGAAATCCGTTTTCATCCCGACAGAAACAGACTTCTTCGAGTGCTCGGTAGCGACGAAGATGCTCCGAGATTCACGGTATCCGACTCCGTTGACCTGAGCGACTGTCAGGCTTTTCTGCTCTGCACCGACGGTTTTTGGGAACTGATTGATGAAAAGCAGATGTGTTCTCTTCTCAAAAAGAGCTACAGTCCAAGACTCTGGCTCCGCAAAATGGAAGAAATCATAATCAAAAACGGCAAAAACAAAGAAATGGATAACTACACGGCGATTGCCGTATTCACGGAATAATCGGGAGTTGAATACAATGCACAGATGTCTCGGCTGTATGAGAGAATATAAATCCGAATATGATTTGTGTCCTTTCTGCGGCTACGTAAAGGATACACCTGCCAAGTCAAGAAATCATCTTGAGCCCGGCACAGAGATTGCTAACCGCTATATCATCGGTAAATCTCTCGGTCAGGGCGGCTTCGGCATAACCTATGTTGCGTGGGATGACCGTCTGCAAATAAAACTTGCCGTAAAAGAATATATGCCCAATCATCTGGCATCAAGGATAACCGGTCAGAGAGATATTACCTGCTACAACGAAAAATCGCAGAAGCTTTTTGACGATGGCAAAAAGCGGGTGCTCGATGAAGGCAGAAAGCTTGCCAGGTTTTCAGACCTTGACGGCGTTGTTGAAGTTTACGATGTGTTCCATGAAAACAAAACCGCCTACATCGTTATGGAGTTTCTTGACGGATATGTCATAAAAGAAATTCTTGATTTAAAAGGAAAAATGCCGTTTGAAACGGCGGTTATGTTTATGCTTCCGGTGCTTGACGCACTGTCTGAAATCCATAAAACAGGGCTCATTCACCGTGATATTTCTCCCGATAATATTTTTTTGTGCGCCAACGGTAAAGTTAAACTGATAGATTTCGGTGCAGCAAGAATTGCAAACGGAACAGACGAAAAAAGCCTTTCCATCATCCTTAAACCCGGCTACGCTCCGAAGGAACAGTATTCCACCCGTGCAGTGCAAGGTC
>JAZSCL010000151.1:0-3449 GCA_045602905.1 Acutalibacteraceae bacterium | reverse complement strand
TTCCGATATTCTCGGAAGCGAGCCCGATGAAATTTACAGAAACATTGAGGAAGATGACGAAAGAGGAAGACTATATAAAGCTGTTGCATCACTTGGAAAAAGAGAACGAATGATAATGACAATGCGGTTCGGAATCGGCGGAGGAAAAGAATATACTCAAAAAGAAGTTGCCGATAAACTCGGTATATCACAAAGTTACATATCAAGACTTGAAAAAAGAATCATTGAAAAAATAAAAAGAGAAGTATAAAAGCAGGGTAATTTACCCTGCTTTAATCATTTATTATGTATTTACTTAATTTTCCATCTATATACGCATCGGGGTTGTTCAGTTTAACACATTTTATAATCTCCGAAAACATCAGGTTTTCTTTGCGGAAATTACGTGACAGTCTTATCTTCTCGGGGAGATTTTTTGCTCCTATTTTCACTGCCCATAAACCAATTAATGGAATTCTGACCGCTTCAATACTGTATATATCTTCATATCTGACTGCAAAAGCTGCTGAATTTTTAAGCTTGATTTTTTTGAATCTGAATGAATTAAAACGAACACAGCTATCGGTCAGCTCAACAAATTTTCTCGATTCTTCAACGACATATACCGAAATAACACTAATGTAAAACACAAATGATTTGATTATACTTTTTTTCAATGAAATATCATAATATACCGAACCATTATAAAAATAAATTATACAGACTAAAACAAGAATCGTCAGCAGAAAAACCGTTAAACATTTCAACCATACTGAAAAAGCGCTGTATTTAAACTTCATATTATCACCTATAATAATTATACATCAGTTTATATTTCAATTCAAGCTGTTTTTTATTCCGTCTGCAATTGCCTGTGCATAATTTTCTGTATTATCATCAAAGAGTTTGTTGTCAGTTTTATTGTTGATAAACCCAAGTTCAACAAGGCAGCTCGACATATCAGTGTGCGTGTTTACATAATAATTATTTCCGTCTTTCCGTGCATATCCTGCCTTTACTCCCCTGTTCTGCGATATCCCCGCATTATCGAGTGAATTAAGTATATTTTCTGCCAACAAATAATCCTCTTCGGGAGAATCGTCTCTTATCCAAATTTCAACACCTTGCGCATTTTCTGCACTGTTCCTGTGAAGGGAAACAAAAAGTTCTGCATTCTTTACATTTGCAATCTTGCATCTTTTTTCCAGAGAAACAAATTTATCGGATTTTCTTGTTAATTCAGCAGAAATACCCATGTTATCAAGTTTTTCTTTTACAAGAAGTGCAATTTTCAAATTATCGTCTTTTTCGTTTCTGCCGTTGAATACAGCACCTGAATCATCTCCTCCGTGACCAGGATCAATAATAACCTGAACCGGTTCACCGAGTATGCACCCCGTAACTATAACGGAAATTATTACAGCTATCATTCCGATAATTGTAAGTTTAATATTCATCTTCATTATCTTCACCTCCGTCAATATATTATATCATTAAATTTGATAAATTATATCATAAAATAAAAAAACAGGCCGTCATAAAACAGCCTGTATTATATAAATCACATGGAATCAATATATCTGCAAGCGGCAAGAGCTGCAACCGAACCGTCAGCTGTTGCAGTAGTGATTTGTCTAATCTGCTTTTTACGGCAGTCACCTGCAACAAAAATGCCTTCGGTTTTGGTTAAGCATCTTTCGTCAGAATCGATATATCCCCATTCATCAAGACCTGCTGTTTCAGCAAATGCAGAATTATTGGGAATAAGTCCGATTGCAACGAAAAGTCCGTCAACAGGAAGATTGCTTTCAGTACCGTCAGAACCTTTTCGAAGAGTAAGGCTTTCAAGAGATTTTTCACCGTTGAGAGCGGAAATAACCGTTCCCATGATAAACTCAACATTATCCTTGCTCTTAAGTTTTTCTACAAGACGTGCTTCGCCTGTGAAATAATCAAGATTCTGGATAACATAAACCTTTTTACAGCCTTCGGAAAGAAGAACTGCTTCCTGCAATGCAGAATTTCCTCCGCCGAGAACAGCAACAGTTTGTCCTTTGAAAAACGCACCGTCGCATACGGCACAATAAGAAATGCCTTCTCCGACAAGTTCGTTTTCATTGGGTAAACCGATTTGTCTGTGCTTGACGCCTGTTGCGATAATAACAGCCTTTGACTCAAATTCTCCGTCTTCGGTTACAACCGTTTTGGTAGCACCGTTATCACGGATGGCAATTACGGTTTCCATTTCTATTTCCGCTCCTTGGGAAAGCACCTGGTCAATGAGCTTCTCCGCAAATTCGTTTCCGCTCATTTGGGCGTAACCGGGATAATTCTCAATCAGAGGAGAATAGGTAATCTGTCCGCCGAAAGTACCTTTTTCAAGAACAAGAACTGATTTATCTGCACGCAGTGCATAAAGCGCAGCAGTGAGTCCTGCAGGTCCTGCGCCGATTACGATAATATCATACATATGATTCATTCCTTGAGGATTTTATATTGCCGCACCCTTTGCAGCTTCGATGAATTTTTTGATTTCGGAAACACCCGAATATTTTACTGTTTCGCCGTTTGAAACAACAACAAGTGTGGGAGCTTGTCTAACACCGAGTTCGATAGCAAGTGCTTCATTTTCATAAGCCATTACTTCGTTAACGGAAATATCAGCCTTACCGAGAAGAGAAAGAGCTATCTTACAGTTAGGACAAGTGCTTGTTTTGAAGAGATAAAGTCCGTCTTCAAGTGAGCATCCCTTTGTTTCTTCAACCTCAGCCTTTGCAACGGTTTTAACGGTTCCGTGCTTTGAAATATCGGAGCTGTTCATGTTGTAAACCTTGCGTTCTTTGTATTCCTGAGTTTTACCGTCGTTCCAGTTCTGAACAGGTCTGTAATAGCCTGTGATTCGGCTGTAAACTTCGGCATTCTGACCGCATTCGGGACATTCAAAATGTTCACCTGCAATATATCCGTGGTCTTTACATACGGAATATGTGGGAGAAATTGAGTAATAAGGAAGTCTGTAATTTTCGGAAATCTTTCTTACGAGATTTGCAGCAGCTTTCCAGTCGGGAAGTTTTTCGCCGAGGAATGCATGGAAAACAGTACCTGATGTATAAAGGGTGTGAAGTTCATCCTGCATATCAAGAGCTTCAAATACATCTTCAGTATAGCCAACGGGAAGATGTGAGCTGTTTGTGTAATAAGGTGTTCCATCTGAAGCAGTGATAATTCCGGGATAACGGGTTACATCGTGCTTCGCAAGACGGTATGATGTTGATTCAGCAGGAGTTGCTTCAAGGTTATAAAGGTCACCGTACATTTCCTGATAGTCAGAAAGACGCTCCCTCATGTGGTTAAGAACATCTTTAGCAAACTGCTGAGTTTTTGCATTAGTCATATTGGCTCTGAGCCAGTTTGCATTGAGACCTACTTCGTTCATACCAACAAGACCGATGGTAGAGAAGTGATTTGAA
>JAZSCL010000150.1:0-3987 GCA_045602905.1 Acutalibacteraceae bacterium | reverse complement strand
TTCGCTTTCTCCTCCGTAGGTTGAAACCTGAGTTTCACCCGTGTTTCTGTGAGTAAGTGAATCGGGAAGATATTCTTTTATTGCAACTCTTGTTCTGTCTTTTGAGTCATAGCAAAGATAGGTTACACCGAATCCGCCTTTACCGAGAACTCTGCCAACGACATATCTGCCCGCAAGAATTGAGCCTTCTGACAAAGCAGTCGGATATTTATCGTTATTTTTAGGATACGAACAGAAAGGACATTTTCCTATATTCGGATTCATCTCCGCAAAACAGTGCTCACATAAATTTTTTCCGTTTACATTCAACATGCTATCACCCTGTTTTCTTATTTAACTTCAAACAAATTATTGGAATTTCCAAGGTAGAAACGCTCTCCGCTTTTTAATGCAACGCTCCTTTCGGGAGTAACTCTGATTCCGCTTTGTGTGTATGTTCCGTAAGTTGAGTTTCTGTCGCTGAGTATATACATTCCGCTTGAGGAATTATACGAAACCAAGCAATGCAGTCTGCTCACTCCGGCTGAATTTTTGAGAACGACCTGGCAAACCGAGGGGTCACGTCCTATCATTATTCCGTTGCCTGTTATGGGGAAGCTCATTCCTGCGGCCTCACCCGTAACACCAACAACAGCTTTACCGCTTCCGGAACTTGTAAGAGATCCCTCAAATGTGCCGTCGACAACATATGTATTTGCTAGTTTGTCATGAAGTGTCTGACACTCATCGGAGAACAAAGCAATAAGATATCCTATACCAAGCAACAATCCGGAAAGTATTCTTCCGAGGTATCTGACTGCTGCCTTGCCGTAATCAATTCCTGCACCGTTTTGATCAACAACAATAATTCCGAATGCTCTTTTGCCGAGTGTTGCGTGCCAAGAACTGCCTTCGCAGAAAATATAATATGCCGCACCGACAAAGGCAGAAACAAAACTTGTATACCATTCACCCGTTATATAGGTCAAAACTGCACCTGCAAAGCCTGTTACAAGTGTATCAATAATAAATGCACCAAGTCTTTTTCCAACAGAACTGTAATTCATAATATTGCCTCCTAAAAAATCATAATTCAGTTTCAGAAACCGTTGTTTCCGTATTCATTTCGGTTGAAACCGATGTGGCGGTTGTTTCGCCTTCCGGAACAACAGTTTTCCTCTTTACAACCAACGCAAAAACCGCCGCCAAAATCACCGCAAAAATAACAATAAACGCAATCACTGGTTTTAAAAATTTTCTGTCTGCCGAAGAGTTTTCAGATTCAGATCCGTTTTTTTCAATTTTCATTTCTTTAAAACCATATTTTTTGAAAATCTTATTGGTGTCAGAAATAAGTGAATTCATGCTTTCGTAACTGCAAGAATCAATCCGACACATCTTTTTTATTATTTCAACAAACAGCTTATCGTTTGCGCAAGTTTCAAGTGCGGATTTATCAAACTGCGATTCACACTCAAACGGTGACTCGGGATACTTGCCCGTAAGCATTGTGTAGAGCACTGCTCCGACAGAAAAAACATCCGAAAAAATATCCCTGCCTTTTTTCGAAAAATCCGATGCAGACATATAATATGACGTTCTGTTAAACACCATTGATTCTTTTATATACGGTACAAAATCATCTTCATTAGGTTCAAATCCATCTATTCTTATACCATCAGATTCTATGTAAATATTGCTTGCGGAAATATTTCCGTTAAAAACTTTCATTTGTTCAAGTTCGCACAAACCTTTAATTGCCGCATAAAAGATACTTGCCACTTTCTTGTCAGCCAATCTTCTGTTATTATCAACAAACTCTTTAACGGTAATTAAGGAATGATTATCAACAACAAAATACGCTGTATTGTTCTCGTAAAAAGCATTTTGGACTTTGATAAAGCACTCAGAGTTTGATAAGCTTTGAGGAATTTGCATCAGCTTTATAAATTTCTGCATCGAAGCATTATATGCATCCAAATCTTCTTCGTTATCAAGAACAATGATTGTTTTGGAACTTCTTAAAACAAAAACCTTCGGAAAAAACTCTTTTATAAAAACAACAGAATCGTTTTGTGAATCATAGCACACATACTCTTTCACAACTTTATTTTCTCTGATTTGCCTGCCGACAACATATCTTCCATTTAAAATCGTCCCGCATGCCAGACTATCTGCAGGATTATTCAAAAAGCCACAGTCACAACTGTGCTTGCTGTCAAGCTCTTTAAAACATCCGTCGCACATATATTTTCCGTTAATTTCAATCATTGCTGCTCACCCCAAAAATATATACCGATTCAAAAATCAGACTTTTTGAATCATATGTATTTTCAAAATAAGAATATATATTTTATAGTATATCATCGTCAATTCAAAAAGTCTACAATTTTTAACAAAAAAACATTTAAATGTCTTTCACTCTTCTACAGAATGTTCCATAACTCTTTTTCACACAAAACAGCTATCTTTCTCAACGATATTTCGCCGTTTTTATATTTGTTTATCACATCATAAAAATTCTTAGGAAGTTCTTTTCTTTCACTTCCGAATTCAACCCCTCTTGCTTTTGCGGAAGCTATGCCTTCCGCTTGCCTCTGATGAATAAAATCACGCTCTGTCTGTGCAACGTAAGACAAAATTTGCAAAACCAAATCAGCTATAAACATCCCGGTCAAATCATTGTCTTTCTTGCGTGTATCAAACAATGGAAATCCACAACAAAAATATCCGCCTGCTTGACCTTTGTGATAATCCGCCACTGTTCAAGAATTTCATCGTAGTTTCTGCCAAGACGGTCAATAGACTTTATGATAATCAAATCACCTTTTTCACCATCCTTGTATATGACGGCCTTTAAAAATTTTTCCCTGATTGTTTGTCAACAAAGATATTCTTTGGGTCAATATCAAATATGGTCAATGCATCAATCTGACGATTAATATTTTGTTCCTTTCTCGACACTCTCATATATCCGTATTTCATAAAGTAACCTCCAAAATGTTTTATTTTTATCTTAACATTTCAAAGATTGGATATTTCATATACAGCATAGCCATAAAAATCAATAAGCAAATACAATTATAAAGTTACAAGTTCTTTCAAAAACGTCACAAAATCCGTCACAAATTGTACCCTCAAAAGTACCCAAAACCCTCTGAAATCCATAAAAGCAAAAAACACCTGATATTTCAAAAACGGTTAAATCCGTTGAAATATCAGGTGTTTTGGCTTGGTGCGGCCACTGCGTTAATATCCGAACCAATGCCCGATTTTTCAAGATCAGCAAAGGTGATTGTTTTCGTTTGTTCTCTGTAATTGAATGTGATGACCATTTTGTCATCATAGAGGAAGATTGCATTGATGAAGCTGTCAATGAGTCTTCGACTGTGTTCGATTTTGTTAGTGTTTAATTTTCTGAATTGTTCAAAATAGCAGAGGATATTTTCTTTTGTAATGGTCGGTCTCGCCATTTCTTCTTTCATTATTTCAACTGAAAGTTCTGCTTTTTCTCGTTCTAACTCATCTAATCTTTGCTTGGTTGACGGGCTGATAATTCCCATCTGTATTGCATTGACCAGATTGTCTATGCCCTTCTGTGTTTCCGCAAATCTTTTGCGAAGCAAAGGTAAAACTATGTTTTCCTGATTAAGAACAGCTATGGTTCTGTTTACAAAATCCTCGATAATATCCTGATTGGCAAGAAGCTTTTTTACTTCTTCAATCACAATGTTTTCAATCCATTCCTTGCGGACTGTTTTCTTGTCGCATCCCCGATGACGTTTTACGCTCACACATTTGTAATAACGATGAACCTCTTTTGTGTGACTCGTTCCGCTTTCACCAACCATCATACTCTGACACTTACCGCAAAACAATTTTGTTGTCAGTAAGTAATCATCTTCTGCTTTATGACGGGCAGGAGCTTTTTTATTTTCTTTCATTCTCTCCTGAACTCTGTCGAACAATTCTTGCGGAACTATTGCCGGGATTCCGTTCGGCTGAACA
>JAZSCL010000149.1:0-37469 GCA_045602905.1 Acutalibacteraceae bacterium | reverse complement strand
AACAGTACTGCCTGAAACCGGATTATGACCGGTCAAAGAATGATACAATTTATAGATGAACGCTCCGAACCAACGAAAACTGCCTATAAATGCCCTGATATGTACACCTTGGTCCAATGAAACGCCATAAGAATCTATACTAAAATTTTGTCCTCCGAATACAGCAAGAGGCAAAAGCAGCATGATATTCATAATAAACAGAAACAGTGTTTTACTGTCAGCTTTTATTGCTTTTTTCATTGTCAAAGCTCCTTTTCTAAACGCATAAAACAATACATATAATCATTGGTTATATAAATTATTTTAGCATATGCAATAAACAATGGCAATAAATTGTTTGCTCTTTTTTCTATTCTTTTTTAGATATTTGTTTGTTATAGTTTCTGCTTATTTCTGCTTATTTATCATCGCTTGAAATCCTTGACAGCAAACGGATTGAGGGTTCGAAAAAGATAAACATACATGTTCCAAAAAACATTTACATTTTCACGGAATCCCTTACAATTTTCAAAAAATACATACTTTTCAGGATACATCTGTCATAACCTTGTCAAAATCTAAAAAGTGAGGTTATGTTATGTACTCAGTCGCAATAGCAAACGAATTAATCCGTGATATCACACCTGCTGATTCAAAAAGCTGTCTGATTTTATCGCCAATGGAGTTCAGAATCAGATATATGATGATTTCGTTGATTCAAAAAGAAGATTTTGAATTTGAAGCAATCGATATTACTGTCTCGGAATTCGCTAAATTCTTCGATTTATCCTGGGGCGGTTTGCAAACCAAAAATCTCAAAACCGCAATAGAAAACATGGTTAACAGATATTATGTTGTAGATAATGTTACAGTCAAATGGCTGTCAGATGAATCATATTTTTCAGATAATAAAATTCATTTAAAACTGGATAACTCCATTGTTCCATATTTGTTACAGCTTGATAATCAATTCACGTTATACAATTATGAATCCGTATCAAAATTCAAATCAAAATATTCGTACCGTATATACGAATTTCTCAAATCTGCAGAGGGTTTGGGATTCTATAAAATCAGTCTTGACGATGCAATATCATTTTTGGGAGATGGGTGTTGCAAAACCAAATCAGAGTTTATAAAAAGAGTTTTAACTCCTGCGTTGAATGACATAAACACTTATTCTGATATTCGTATAAAAAAGAGATTTCATCAGCCGTTTGGTAAACCTGAACAAATATGGTTCAGCATTCGAAATAAAGATGATAAAGACACTTCAGAAAACATTAAATATCAAAGCAGATCAACTGTAGATTTAAAAAGAAGTGAGATAAAAGATGAAAACCTGATTCCCGTTGCTGTGGCTATGGACGATAAAATGAAAAAGATTATTTCCGATGTAAAAAATGAAATAAACTCTTCTCAAAGAACGACCAAACCCCGCCGTTTTACGGGCGAGGTTCAGTCTAACAACAAAAGAAAAACAAATAAAGGAGATATGGAAAATAAGTAGAAATTTAAATTAATTCAATCTGATAAAATGATTGATATATAACGAATTTCGCTGTTTTGATATTCTGCTATTCCGCAATATTTATATCTGGAATTTAACAGATTTTCTCTGTGTATTTTAGAGTTCATCCAAGCATCGATTATTTCTTGCGGAGTAGCATTTTCACATTTTGCAAGATTTTCGCCGACGATTGTCCACTTGTAATTCGAAGCAGGAATCAACGAATCTATACCAAGACCATTTGGTTTGGTATGACTCCAACTAATCGACGCTTCTTCTGCTCGGATTTCCGCAATTTCACATAAAAAACCTGACACTCTTAATTGATTCGGATTTTCTTTAATTCGATAACTGTTTATAATCTCAACCATGTCTGAAATCATTGCAGGCATGGTTGATTTAGTTGTATAGGTTGTTTGTTCAACCTCTCGATTTGTTTGTGTTTTCTCTATAAGGGTCGTAATTTCAATAACAAAATCTGTGATTGTTTCTGCTATTTTTGTTTCAATCAGAAATGGATTTGTCACAGTCTCAATGTTTGTTATTTTTTCTTCGTAACCATCTTTTGTCCCTTCTGCACTGCATCCGCAAAAAACAAACATCAGCAAAATAATTAAAATCAGCCGTTTCATACCGAAATTTCAGGAATCGGGCATAAATCGCTCACGAAGAATCCACTACAATTTCGGTTCGAGTGTCCGCATTTTTTCAGCGTTACCAGTGCTGTAAATGATGGTGTGAATTCAGATTCTTTTTGTAATCGGACAATCCCTACAGGTTCATCACCGACATATAGAAAACTCATCAATTTTTCAGGTTTACTGAACCAATCCGCTATTTGATAAGCGTTTTCTTCAATGCATTTTTTGATTATTTGAAGTGCTGATTCTTCGTTGTAAACGCTTGAGATATATGGAATATCATATAGTTCAAGCTCATTGCACATATGCCTGCGACTAAAACAATATGTTATGCAGATATCTCTGTCGTCAAAACAAAAGAATTCAGTCCAATGCGGATTTCTCAGTAATGTTTTTAGTTTTCTTTCAATGTTTTTTGGAGAACAGCCCTGGTCAAGCCATTTTTCTAACAGTGTCATTTTCACCTCCAATCATCGAAGCGGAATAACCTTACTTACGCAAAACCCTGCCATATTAGCACATTTCTCAAAAACAAAAATTGCTTCGTTGATTTCATGCTCTTTTCCGTCTTCATCGCAATAAAAACCAATTGGATCCGAAAGTCCGCGAACGCCGAAGTCCAGTGTAGGCATATCGCTTTTCAGAAAAGGAATTAACAAAAAGATATGATTCATCAAAATTTGTTTTATTCTTTCCAAAGCGGTTTTTTCTGAATAGCATATTCCGGTTTCTTTTCCGTATGTGTTTATCTCGCCGATATCTTTACTGTGGTCTACACAATAGTGAATCCTGTCATAATTCTCATCAACCGTAAACAAGTTAATCGCATTCAAAAAATTCTTGAATAACAGTTGGGTTTCTTTGATAATTTCACCGTCTTCGACGTCTTGCCATCTTTCAATCAATGTCATATTTCTGCTTCCTTTCTTCGTTTAGTTATTGATTTCATTTTCCTCTATTGCATTGTTTCGCCTCCATTTGTCATATCAAGTTATCTTAATTATGACAGATACACATCACGCTTAATCTGCAAAAATATCAAAAACACATTTCGAACCAAGTTTAAAACCATTTTTGAATGCATCACGGTTGCATTCGCTGTTGATAAAGCTCCAGCATTCGCAGTGTTTTTCAAATGTTTTTCTTAAATCCCCTGTCAGATTATTCCGAAGCTTGTTTTCGGTGTCACACAGTTGCTGCATACGGCGCTTGAACTCTTTGTTCTTCATAACTTCAGATTCCTGTGGGTCAATGTTTCCGTAGTAAAATTCATCAATGAATATTGTTCTCACCTCCAATCTTGTGTTGTTTTTTGTTTTTCTTCTTCATCACTCCATTCGTCACTTTATTTGATTTAATTATGACAGATTGGTTGTATTTGCAATTAACAAAACACCAAATTCTATATTAAAAACACTAAAAATCAGAGTTCATGTGTAACCAATATTCCACTATAAATAACATTCTTTATCACTTTTAAGTTAACTTGAAAAGAATATGGCAATATGATATAATATAAAAAAAAGTAAGGAGAATAGCTGTGAACATTGTTGAAATCAATACGTGCAACTATGGAAGTACCGGAAAAATAATGTTGCAAATAGCTAAAACTGCTGAAAACAGAGGGCATAACGTTTGGGTCGCTTATCATAATCACCCTCTTAACCGCTCCAAAGAAGTTAAAAACAGTATCCTTATAGGTAATAAGCTTGCATATTATTTGCACACTAAGCTCAACTTATATACTGGTTTGAATGGATGCGGCTCTGTTTTTTCAACAATTAAATTTCTTCGTAAAATCAAAAAACTGAAGCCGGATTTAATCCAGCTTCACAATCTCCACAACTGTTACATAAATCTTCCTTTATTATTTAGGTTTATCAAGAAAAGTAATATCCCCGTTGTCTGGACATTACATGACTGCTGGTCTTTCACAGGGCAATGTGCCTATTTCGATATGGTCAAATGTTCCAAATGGAAAAACGGATGCCATAATTGTGAGCAAACCCACATCTACCCTGCTTCCAATGTTGACAGAACCAAAGAAATGTGGAAATTAAAAAGAAAATGGTTTTGCGGTATTGAAAACATGACACTTGTAACCCCTTCTCAATGGTTGGCAGACCGTGCAAAAGAATCGTTTCTCAGCAATTATCATACAAAAGTAATATATAATGGCATTAATATAAATGTTTTTGACTCGGTTCCCAACGAAGTAAAGAAAAATCACAATATACCTGACTATAAATTTATGCTTCTCGGTGTTTCTTTTGGCTGGGGAGAACGAAAAGGTCTTGATGTTTTTAATGAACTCGCCAAGAGACTCGATCCCAATAAATACCAAATCGTTCTGGTAGGTACAAACGAGAATACCGATAAACTTCTTGATCCAAATATTATTTCAATACATAAAACCAACAATCAGTCTGAGCTTGCAGAAATATACTCTGCTTCTGATTTGTTTGTAAATCCCACAAGAGAGGAAGCGCTCGGACTCGTAAACATTGAAGCAAATGCCTGTGGAACTCCTGTTGTGACTTTTAATTCAGGCGGCAGTCCGGAATGCATATGTGATAAAAGTGGAAGCGTTGTTGAAAAAGATGATATCGATGCCCTGGAAAAAGAAATTATCCGTATTTGTAATGAAAAACCTTTCAGCATTGAGAATTGTAAAAAGCAAGCACAAAAATTTGATCTGAACATCAAATTTAACGAATATGTTGACTTTTATGAAAATATATACAACAAATATAAAAAAGGGAGAGAAAAATGCTGAAAATAGGAATAATAACCCACTATCTTAACAGCACAAACTATGGTGGTAATCTTCAGGCATATGCCCTTTGTGCATACCTCAAAAGCCACGGATTTGATGCCCAACAAATCTCCTATGACCGTTCTTTTGATAATCCTCCACCAAAGTCCATTGTTAAGCGAATCAAGTGGTTTCTCCGCAAAACGCAAAAAACAGTTAAAAGAATTCCTGCTGAAATTAAAACTGTAACCATTCGCAAGAAACTCAAGCAAAGAGAAAATACAGTTCTTTGCTTTAATCGTTCTATTCCCCACACAAAGATATACACCTCAAAAACGATAGCTTCATGCGTCGATGACTTTGATGTTTTCATTACCGGAAGTGATCAAGTTTGGAATCCTCTTGCTGTATGTAATGCCTATCTTCTGAATTTCGTTAATCCGAACAAAGCATTTAAAATGTCTTATGCTGCAAGTGTTTCCGCAAACGAGCTGTCACCCAAAACTATAGAAAAATACAAAAACAGTCTTAACAGTTACCATGCGATTTCCGTAAGAGAAAATCAGGCTATTAAACTTCTCCAATCACATATCGACAAAAAAATGGACTGGGTTCTCGATCCCACTCTTCTTATTTCACAAGAAGAGTGGAATAATATCACTCTAAAACACAAAAAAAATAGTTCATATATGTTCTGTTATTTCCTTGGCGATTCTTTGGAGCAAAGAAAAATTGCAGAGGAATATGCGAAAAATCATAATTTAAAAATATATACACTACCATACCTAAATGGCCTGTTTAGAAAATGCGATAAAAGTTTTGGTGACGAAAGATTATTTGACGTTTCGCCAGAAAATTTCATCGAGCTTATTGCTAACTCGGAATGTGTATTTACTGATAGTTTTCATGCTGTTGTTTTTTCAATTATTTTTAAAAAACAGTTCTTTGTATTTGATCGAGTAATAAAGCAATCTCTTGGCTCGAGAATCAAAGATTTGACAGATTTATTTGATCTCGGATATCGTTTTTGCAACACACCCGAAAAATTTAATATCGACTATATAGAATCTGTAAAAGAAACAGATTATTCAGAACCTTTCCCAAAATTTGAGAATATGAAAAAACATTCAGAAAAATACTTATTAAGCAATCTACGTAAAGCAAAGGAAATGAAAAATAGTGAAAATTAATCAGCTTAAAACCGGCTCTATTCTGTCTTATTTTCAAATGTTTTTTAACATTGTCATAAGTCTTGTCTACACTCCGTTTATGCTCAGCACCCTCGGACAAGGTGAATATGGTCTTTACAGCACGGTATCTTCAACTATAGCTATGCTTGCGGTGTTGAATCTTGGATTTAACAGTAGTTATATAAGATACTTTATGAAATATAAGGTTGAAAAAGATGAAGAATCAATCGCTAAGCTTAACGGTCTATTTATCATCATATTTTCTGTTATTGGTATTATTGCGCTTGCGTGTGGTCTTTTTCTTGCATTTAATCTTGAACTTGTTTTCAGCACAGGGCTTACATCGAGCGAATACACCATTGCCAAAAAACTAATGATCCTGTTGAGTATCAACATGGCAATCACCTTTCCCATGAGTGTCTTTTCAAATATAATTATTGCGCACGAAAAATACATCTTTCTAAAGCTTCTCGGTCTTATCAAGAACATTGCCAGTCCATTGGTAACAGTTCCTCTTCTTATCGCAGGATTTCGTTCTGTCGCAATCGTTACAGTTACAATTTCTTTTGCACTGGTAATAGATATAATTTATCTTTATTATACCAAAAACATTCTTCATGTTAAATTTGTGTTCAAAAATTTCCCCGAAGGACTTTTCAAAAGCCTTTTTACTTTTTCTGCATTCATTGCAATTAATATGATAGTGGATCAACTTAACAGCAATGTTGACAAAGTTCTTCTCGGAAGATTTTGCGGAACAGAAAGCGTTGCCGTTTATGCTGTAGGTTTTTCGCTCTACCACTATTACATGCTTTTTTCCACATCGATTTCAAACGTCTTCACGCCAAGAGTACATAAAATAATTAATGAAACCAAAAACAATTTGAAACTTCAAAGCGAACAGATCTCTGTTCTTTTTATAAAAGTAGGGAGGATACAATATATAATTCTCGCCCTCATTGCATCAGGAGTAGTTTTTTTTGGTAAACAATTTATTACTTTGTGGGTTGGTGATGAATACGAACAATCCTATTATGTAACCCTGCTCCTTGTTCTACCGGTAACAATTGCTCTTATTCAAAATATTGGCATAGAGGTTCAGAGAGCTTTAAATAAGCACAAATTCAGGAGTATCGTTTATCTATTTATGGCTTTTATAAATGTCGTTCTCACGTCCTTTCTTTGTCAAAAATACGGCGCCGTCGGCGCTACTATAGGTACAGCTATATCATTTTTGGTCGCCAACGGTTTCATTATGAATATATACTATCAAAAAAAATGCGGAATAGATATTATCTCTTTTTGGAAAAACATTATCCGAGTTTCTATCGGATTGATTTTCCCGATTGTTATAGGTATTCTGATAAATATGTTTATTGTTATGGACTCTTTCATAACACTTGCTATCGGAATCATTATTTATACAATTGTTTATAGCTTATCAATGTTCTTTATCGGAATGAATACCTACGAAAAAAGTCTTGTTGTTACTCCAATCAGAAAGGTTTTGAATAAATGATTAAGCTTGCAGAAAAAAGCATCTGTTCTGGTTGTGGTGCATGTGCATCTACATGTCCAACAAACAGCATATTTATGGAAACAGATGAAGAAGGATTTATGTATCCTAAAATTTCAATGGATAAGTGTATAGAATGCCAAAAATGCCAAAAAGTCTGTCCTGTTCTTGAAAAGAACACATATAACAACAATATAACAGCCTATGCAGTAAAGAATAACAATGAAAGAATCAGGTTGCAAAGTTCTTCAGGCGGATTCTTTTCGTTGCTTGCTGAATATGTTATTGACAATAATGGCGTTGTTTTTGGTGCAACACTTGACAAAAACCTTTGCGTTCGGCATATTTGTATTGAATGCAAAGAGGATATTGAAAAACTTAGGGGCTCAAAATACGTTCAAAGTATAATTGGTAATACATATATTCAAGCAAAAAATCACCTTGCTGAGGGCAAGATTGTTTTGTTCACCGGAACTCCTTGCCAAATAGAAGGATTGCTTAAATTTCTCGACAAAAAATATACCAATCTCATTACACAAGATATAATTTGTCATGGTGTACCCTCTCCGAAGGTATGGAATAATTACATAAAGTGGCATGAAAAAACAGAAAATTCTACTGTTATCAGTGCTTCTTTCAGAAACAAAAAACACGGTTGGAAACACTATTCAATGAATCTTCAGTTCGATAATGGTAATGAAAAATTCTTTCCGTTAAAACAAGATCTTTTTCTTAGAAGCTTTTCATCAGACTTGAGTCTTCGTCCCTCTTGTTATAACTGCTGTTTCAAAAACAAATATCGTCCAAGCGATTTTACCCTTGCTGATTTTTGGGGAATACAAAACATATTGCCCGAAACAGATGATGATAAAGGGACTTCCCTTGTTATTATACGCAACCAAAAGGCAACCGATATTTTTAACTATGTCAAGCCCCTTATGACATATAAAACAGTAGATACTGAAACCGCATTAAAATATAACCCTTCCGCAACCAATTCTGTAAAATTGCCTGCTTCAAGAAAGACTTTTTTGCAGGAACTAAATTCGAACAACTTAGAAACTATTGTAGTTAAATACTGCTTACCCCCCAAAAGTAACCTCTCATTTTTCAAAAGAATTTTACGAAAACTAAAAAATAGTTAGATGGAGTAATTTATGAAAACCAACGATCCGATTGTATCCGTAGTTATCCCTACGTATAAACGTACGGTTGAATATGTATCAAAAGCAGTTGAGTCTGTTTTAAATCAGACCTATCCGAATATTGAAGTTGTTGTTATCGATGACAGCACATCCGCTTACGAAGGAAGAACAAATACCGAAAACTATTTCAAGTCACTTAATGCTCCAAATGTTGTTTATCTTCAGAATGAAAAGAACCTCGGCGGATCTCTCTCGAGAAACCGAGGCATAGAAAATGCTAAAGGTGAATACATAACTTTTCTTGACGATGACGATGAATATAAACCTGAAAAGGTTGAAAAGCAACTGCGATTTATGCAGAAAAAGGATTATGAAATGACCTTTACTGACCTCGAAATCTATACACCGGACGGCAAAATGGTAGATTATAGAGAATTCAGGGATGTTGAATGTTTTGACAACGAATACCTTCTTCGTTATCATCTGCAAAGGCATTTAACCGGTACACCAACATTTATGTACAAAGCAGAAAAACTTCGTGAAATCGGTGGGTTCGACGTTGTCAAAGTTGGTCAGGAATTCCATCTGATGCTTAAATCGATTATCAACGGACTCAAGATAGGTTATTTCCCTGAATGCCATGTAAAAGCATACAGACACCCCGATGGAGGAATTTCGGGAGGAATGAATAAAATTAACGGTGAAAAAGCATTGTTTGAATTTAAGCAAAAGTTCTTTGATCGTCTTAATAAAAAAGAGCAAAGATTTATTAAATTCAGATATCATGCGGTTTTGGCTGCCGGATATAAAAGAAACAATATGTATCCTCAGATGATTGCAGAATGCTTTCAAACCGTGTTTTCTTCACCTGCTGACTTTTTAAAAGAAGGATTAAGATTTCTTGATAAAGTTAATAAGCACAAGTAAAAAAGCGGCGGAACAAATAAATTCCGCCGCTTTTTGTTAAAACTGAAAATAAATAAACGGATTACTGCCTGTATAAGCAAAAATCACAATCAATCCCAAACAAGTAATAAAAATAATCTGATGGCTCATTTTATCGGGGTTAAGTATCGGATAAAATCCGTTTATGGTTTTTTCGTTTTTCTTTTTCGCAGATATAACTGCAACCACTGTTGCAACAGCAACTGCAATTATGCTCACAATTGCCCATGAATATATCTGCAATATGCCGTCATCCCATATAAAGATCTGTTTATATACCGAAAACGCTGTGGAAAAATCTTCTGCTCTGAACAGCACCCAGCCCAAACAAACCATTATATATGTTCCAAGAATGCTTAACATATTGCCGATTGGACTGCCTGCTTTATTCTTTCTGATTTTCCTGAAAATCTTATGAATACACAATAAAAGTCCGTGGAAGGCTCCCCAAAGAACAAAATTCCAGCTTGCACCGTGCCAAAGGCCGCCAAGTACCATTGTTATTAAAAGATTTGCATATGTTCTGGCTGTTCCTTTTCTGTTTCCGCCAAGTGAAATATAAAGATACTGCTGAAGCCATGATGAAAGGCTGATGTGCCATCTCTTCCAGAATTCACTTGTATTTTTTGAAATATACGGAATATTAAAGTTTCTGTTAAAATCATATCCGAGGCACTTCGCACATCCAACAGCCATATCTGAATAACCCGAAAAATCAAAATAAATCTGAATCGAGTACGATATAACAGCCAATATTACGGAAATCGAATGAAACGCCTCAGGTTTTGAGAAAACATCATCAACAAATACCGATAAATGATCTGCAAAAACTATTTTTTTAAACAGACCAAAAACGAATATTTGAACTCCTGTTACAACATTTTCTTTCGTGATTCTTCTGTCTTCATCTAATTGAGGTATAAAATCCGACGCCTTGACAACAGGTCCCGCAACAAGTTGGGGAAAGAAAGCAACATACAATGCCACTTTCAAAAAGCTCTCACTTTTAATATCCTTTCTGATTACGTCAATGGTATAACTCATCGACTGGAATGTGTAGAAAGAAATACCTACAGGTAAAATTATGTTGAGTGTTCCCAGGTTCTCTACTCCGAAAACTGTTGAAAAAGAGTCGAGGAAGAAATTGAAATATTTGAAGAATCCAAGTATAACAAGCGGGAAAGCAATGCCCAAAACCTTGTATAACTTCATATATTTTCCTTTATCAATGTTTTTTGCGGATATATATGCGATAAATGTGAGAGCAAACATCAAGAAACAGAATCGCCAATCCCACCAGCCATAAAACACATAACTTGCCAAGAGCAAGAGTATATGTTTGAATTTACGGATACTATGTTGAGCAAATCGATGGCTGACCGCATTGCACTCTGCTATAAGCATAGTAACAAAAACAATCGCAAAAAATATTAAAAATTCAATGCTTGAAAAAACCATTTTTCCTCCTATGCTTCAACAGACTTCTGATTTTCCAAACTAACGATTAGTTTATACAGTTCATTTGCAATTACTTCGTGACCGTACTTATTCAGATGACCTTTACCTACAGCAGTATTGGAAAATCCGTGTGGAAGTCGGTAAGTTTCGTTGTAATTTGCAGCAAATGCATCATGCATATCTATAAATTCTATCTCATTGTTACTACAAGCCTCAGCAAACAATTCTGACTTTTCGCTCGTTTTCAGAGGAATTACCTTGCCTTTTTCATCGACACTAAAATCAGAATTACATGTAATAATCAATTTGATGTTTTTTTCTTTTGCAATTAAACCGATTTTTTCCAGCATTGAATTCAATGCCGATTTATACTCCTCATTTGTTTCAACAATATCTGATGATGTGTTACTCGGATTAACTTCTTTTTTTTCGAATGATGGAAATTTAATTTCTAAATCCATTTGGCTAATTTGATAATAAACACATCTAACAAATGGTATTTTCTGTAAAAAAATCAATATTGGATTAGCTGATGAATGTATTTTTTTTACAGTTCCTTCGGAAATCTGATTAATTTCATCCATAGATAATTCTGTTGTGTTGACTTCCATAACAACATACTTTCTGGGTTTAAAGTCCTCAACGGCTTTTTTGAAGTTATTAAGACATGTTGTTATTCTATGACCGGATATACCTATATTGTAGGCATTCATTTCAACACCGGACTTAGCCATAAACTCATTTATAAGATAGGTGTAATTTTCATCCTGTGCCACATTAAACGCTTCAGTATGTGATGTTCCCATGACAAGAATTTCGGGGTTTTGGCTATATTCAGCCGAAACGTTGTTAAAACCGTTTGCATCGGTTTTACCCCATGCAAACCCTTCTGTTCCCCTTGAATAGAATTTGCTTTTTTCCCAAATATAATCTGTCGAGTTCGTTTTTGATTCGGAATGAACAGGTACGTTATAATAAAAAAAACAAACAATATTTAAAATTACAAAAGACACTGCCATTGATACTATTAGCTTTATAAATTTTTTCGTTTTCAAAAAAACACCTCATAAAACAAATATAAGCTGAGACAAAAATAATTTTTACACTAACAACCGTCATCCGATTTTAATAACTGATTAAACACGCACATCATTTGCTTTGCACAATACTGAGGAGTACATGTTTCATACAAACTAATTATTTCTTCTGACGTCATTCTATTTTTATAGTTTTTAAAAATAAAATCATTTAGCTTTTTTACCTGTTCTTCAAATACATCCTCTTCTTCATAAAGATTTAGAACATATTTATGGTTCGAGAGATATGACAGGGTTGGACAATTTCTATTCTTGCAAATATTAATTATAGGTTTGCCATACGAAATATACTCAAAAAGTTTACTCGGAACTTGATTGGTCATGCTATTGCCTATATTGACAAGAATATCAGTAGTTGCAAGCTCACTCTGTGTTTCTTTTAATCCTTTAGGCCCCACATATCTAACCTTATGATACTTTATATGTCTTTTGAATTCCGGCTCTATTGAACCCAACATCTCTAAACCTATACAAGGTTCTATTTCATCGAACAATCGCCATGTATATTGCGGATTACGAATTCCCCCATATATGTTGCCAGCAAAAACGCAACGAATGTCTCCACATTTATGATGATTTTCACATTTTTTCGGTACTACATTAGGAAATTCCAATGAGACCATTTTTTTAATTATATCTTTTGAATATATTTTTTTAGCCTCATCAATAAGTATCGGTGTTGTTATTATTCTATCGGAAACAAAATAAAGCTCTTTTTCAAAGCTCTCCCTCTCATTCTTTGTTGAATCAAGGCAACTCTCATTTGTTGAACAAGGATCAACTTGATAAATAACAAGTTTAACATCTGGATTATTCTTCTTAAATTTCATAGCGGCGGCAGCCACTTCAAATGCCCCCATAACAGCAACTATAACATCATATTTTTGTGCATCCATGCTTTTAAGTGCTGCGTATACTGAACGAACATTACACCTTTTAATATCACTGTTATCAAATTTTACAAGTGTTTTCTTTATAAAACCTTTTATCGCCTTGATTGGATGATCTTTCAAAGCATTCCTGCACATGGCTAATGATGTATACGACCAAAAACTACAACTATAAACAGTTACTTCATTAAAACACATTTTTTTTTCTGAAATCAAATCTCCCTTACATGCCAAAACATCAATTGTTTCGATGTTTTTTAGCATATCACCTTCAAAAAACAAATTATTAAGCAAACTTGTACAAGCGCCCGAATAAGGATAATTATTAGCCAATAAAAACAAGCAATTCATATTACCATACCTATTTCATATAATATTGTAAATTTTCTGTCAGAAAACTTAACTCAAAAATCAATTCCATATCATATAATTATTCATCCTCATACAGTTGTTTTTTTGATTCAAAAGATATTTCACTCTTTAATGACAAACTGATTATAACTAAATAATACCAAAGACAATCATGTACGAATAAACTTATACCCATAAATCTTATCAACAAAATAACAGCCGGAATATAGTAAATAAATTTTCTCGGAAAACTTTTTATAGCTATTGACATCTTAAATACAAAAAACCAAAAAACTATACCTACAATCCCTACATTATAAAAGGCTTCCAGATATGTATTGTGGGTCGCCTTATGTAATATTTCTCCAAGTCCAGCACCAAATAACAAAATTCTCTCATTTTTAATAATTGTCTTTAAGTATATAACCCAAATATCTGTTCTACCTGTTGTTAATCCGCTTATATCATTTCCAGAATCCTCAGTTAAACGATAAATGTATGTATCAATACTTTCTTGTGCGAAACAATATATTAACACTGCAGTTACACCAAATATCAAAATAAGTTTAATAAATGATGTGCCTCCGTTTCGAATACCGTATAATAACAACATCATCAATAAAACTGCCCACACAACTAAAAAAGACTTGCTTACAGACATAAGTCCAAAAACACTTAATGTGGCAAACAACACAATATGAAGCTTTCGAGGTTTAGATGTTGACATCACTACTGTAAGACACGATAACGCAACAGATATATCCATTGTATAATAGTTGGGATTTGTATTCAATCCTACAAAACGTTCTACATATTCTTTATCACCTACCTTTTGGGTAGCTTCTCTAATAAAAGAATTTATAATCGGCAAGGTATCCTTTAACAAACCTAACGAAGATGATATTATTATTCCAAAACAGAAGGCATAAAGTACTTCATAGTAATCATATTCGTCCGACTGACACGTATCATGAATCATGGCAAAACCACAAGCCATAGTTAAAATCACTATAATTTTACCTATCCCGGAAAAAACAAGCGAATATCCTACGAAAAACAAAAGACTAATTAAAAAAACTCGCTTTAGTGCACCTTTCTTCAGTAGTGTTCTCACAACATAGATAAGGAAAAAAAACGTAAAAAAGCTGATTTGACCTGGCTGTATTTTGATAATATTTGCAAAAGGAAGCAAAAAGCAGAGCACCGGTAAACAAACTTTAAAAGGGGCAAAAGAAAATACTGCCAATGAAACAAGCAACAACGGATATAGAAACACCGTACTAATTGCACGTAAGCAGATTAGACCACTTAAAATAACAAGCAGCCAAATCAACATATTCCTTTCCCTTCTCTTGTTCACCATTTAATATTTATTCCTTTGTACGATTATTTTGGGTTCGTCTAAAAAGCAATTCTTCAAATATGTTTTCCAACTTTTCGACCGTTGTCTCTGGTGAAAAAGCAAGTGCACGTTCGCCTGAAAGTTTACCATACTTTTTCATAATCTCTTCATGCTGCAAAAAATACATAACAGCCTTTGAAATCTCGTTGATTGCAGATTCTTCTCCGATAGCGTCATAGTGAGGTGTTAATATACCATAATCACATTCACAAAACGTTTTTTCAACTCTGCCATAATCATAATCCTCCATAAGTATTTCGGCAGGACCGGAAAAACAATTAACAGCTATAACCGGTAACGAGAGTGCCATAGCTTCTGCCAAAACATTTGGAAATCCCTCACTCAACGACGAAAGAACAAATACGTCGCATTTAGCCATATACTTATATGGATTCTTCTGGAATCCGGTAAAAAACACAGACTTTGAAATACCAAACTCATCAATTATTTTCAGGTACTTTTCTTTGTAAGCACCATCGCCTATAAGAACAAGACCATTTTCTGATTCATATTCAAGTGTTTTTGCAAAAGCTGAAATCATATGTTCAAATGCTTTCTCTTTACAAAACCTGCCAACAGAAACAACAAGATTTTTATGTTCTTTCTTAAAACGCAGAAAACTTTCAGAAACCTCTTCTTGCGACTGCTCTTTTATTTCCTTAACGTCAATTATGTTACTTACAACAAAAACTTTGTTTTTATCTTCAGGATACATGTTAACGAAGAAATCTTTGAGATAATTTGAATTGCATATCATAGCATCTGATGTATCAAGCCTTTTTTTATAAAGCTTCGTATTATTAGCAACAGACGAAAAATCACGTCCAGACACAATTTTTACGCAATTATTCAATTTTAAAAACCCAACTGGACTATTTAATGTCAACAGCTGAAATGCAACATCAGGCTTAAATTCTCTAATATGTTTTTTGTAACACCACAAGCGTCTGAAATTGTTAAACACTTTTTCGACAAGTGTTTTCTTTGCGGGCAGACCCATATCATATAGAGTACCACCATAAGGATAAGCCATTATGTCACCATAAAACAAAACAGTGTTTACTTCATGATTTTTAGAAAGAATGAGTGAAAAATTTGATACACTCCGTTCCATTCCTCCAATACACAAAGACTCTTTTAAAATACTTATCTTCATATCGTCACAGCTTCTCTCTGAAATTTTTTCATGGTTATTTTCCAACAAAAGTAATTCTGCCCATAATTGACTCTCTAATTAATATAATAGCAACTTAACTTGATAATAAGCATCAAAATCGTTGACCATCTCGCTTAACCAAAAAACGTATTCCCTTAATCCAAAATTCGTAAAATGAATTTTAAAACTATCCAACTATGCTCTCCAAATACATTTTAGCAACATTTGCATCAGTATACATTTTCGCGGTCGCTATTGCATTTTCGGCAATTCGCTTTTTTTCTTCCTCCGAAAGATAAATTATCTTTTTGAATATTTCAGCAAGTTCCTCCGCATTACCTTCTTCGCATAAAAAACCATTTTCACCGTCAACAACAATACCGTCAATCCCACCAAAGCGAGAAGCAATAACAATGCACCCTTGAAGCATTGATTCCAAATAAACAAGACCAAAGGTTTCGCGGCTTATCATAACATATATCATGTTTTCCGCCATTTTTTTCTGAACTTCATCCCTGCTGACCTTGCCAGAAAAATGAATTTTATCCGCAACAGAGCTATTTTTCGCTTGTTCTTTAAGCGTTTCCATCATAGGTCCGTCACCTACAATATCATAACAAAAATCAATATCGCTCAAGGCTTCATTCGCTGCATCAATAACTGTATCAATATTTTTCCAATCTAAAAGTCGAGAAGCAGTAATCATCTTAACTT
Source organism: Acutalibacteraceae bacterium (assembly GCA_045602905.1). Lineage (GTDB taxonomy): Bacteria > Bacillota > Clostridia > Oscillospirales > Acutalibacteraceae > CAG-177. The sequence continues at coordinate 20,720 of JAZSCL010000149.1, read as the reverse complement.
TATTTGAACCAAAATTCTTGTTTCTTATATCAATACTCGACGAAACAAATTTTTCGGGAATACCCGAATAACACACAAAAGGTTCCTTGATTAAATTAAGATATGTTTTTGCATTATCAGCTGCCGATTTTGAACGAAATCCAAAATTGTCGATTTTATCAATGTATGAATTCACTTCATATCGCTCACACAATTCTTTTGTATGGTCAGCATGAAGCACAATTGCACTTTTAACGCTGTAATGCTTTGCCAAATCTGCAACAAGTCTAATTTGAGGGTTTGCCCAATGACCCGTTATTATATCGGGAACAAATCCAATTTCCTTAAGTTTCCTTTTTATTTTTTCTTCTTGATTTTTAAAAACTGAGTCAAAAAATTTGCCTTTAGGAATAAACTTAAGCATGGGTATATTTATTACTCTAACTCCAAAATCATCATATTCAAAAGGTTCACTCCACATCGATTTTGGGATTTCAGAAAGGTTGTAATACCTTGAAACGATTTTTTTAGCAAAATTGCCTATAAAATAATAGGGCTTTGGGAAAGCAGTAGAATTAACTATTACGGTTACTTTATGTCCTTGTTTAACCCATTCTCTCGCAAAAAAAGCACATACTTTTGTAATATCCGGGTTTTTATCTTTTTCATGCGGATACAAGTTCGTTAAAAGAAGAATATTCATTTGTCCACAACTTCACTTTCAGTTTTTTCTTCTTTATTAGCCATAGCTGTTGTCTGACCTTCGGCCGTACCTTGTGTGCTGTCCTTGATGAAAAGGATTTTGATTGTTGCAAAAATCAGTCTTAAATCCTTTACGAAAGACATCTGATTTATGTACATCAAATCCATTTGCAACTTATCATACGGCTCCGTATTATATCTGCCGTAGACCTGTGCAAGTCCTGTAAGTCCCGCTTTAACCTGAAGGCGGAGATTGAATTCGGGAAGTTCTTCCTCATACTGTGCTGCAATTTCGGGGCGCTCGGGTCTTGGACCTACGATTGTCATATCTCCTTTAAGTATATTAAAAAGCTGCGGAAGCTCATCCAGACGGCAAGCACGGATAATTTTTCCTACAGGTGTTATTCTGTCATCATTTTCACCCGCAAGTCTTGCAACTCCGTCACTTTCGGCATTGACACGCATACTGCGGAATTTGAGAATTTCAAACTTTCTGCCGTTTTTGGTAAGTCTTATCTGCTTATAGAAAGCAGGACCCTTGTCATAGGCTCTGATTGCAATGGCGGTTACTGCCATAACGGGACTGAGAATTATTATTCCGACAAGCGAACAGATAATATCGATTGTACGCTTGATAAATGCGTATTCAATTTTAAGGGTCGCTCTTGAAACTCCGAACACGGGCACACTGAACATATCCATGTGTTTTGCACCCATCATAATTATATCGCCAATGTAAGGTGCCGTGTAACACTCTATACCGTTTTCGAGGCAAAATTTCAGAGCAAGATTTCTTGTTTTCGGAAGCAGACCGGCAATAAAAGCTGTTTCGCAACCGTCAAGCTCTGCAAACCAGCTTCTTTCATCCTCGTTAACCTTGATTTTTTTGACTATTTCAAAGTTTTTCTGACGGCTGTAGGCATCTTCCATTCTGCTGAGAGAATTCTCATCAGTATAAATCAATGCTGTTTTTTTGGGCTTGTTTATTTTGAAATAAAGCTTATTAATCGCAATACTCCATACTGTATTGAGTAAAACCTGACAAGCGAGCATCACAATCAGGGGTACGGGAGTAAACAACGTTGAATTCGCAATAACAAATACCACATAGAAAACTCCACCTGCAATAATGTCCGCAAGAGTCTGGGAATAAATCAGCATTGAGCTTTCTGTCAGGCCGAAATCATATGATTTATATGTACGCAAGGAGAAAAGAAGAATTCCTGTGTACAGCAAAACAAAAAGCATAAATCTTGTACTGCCTACTCCTCTGTGATTATATGTTTCATTATAATAATAAAGACAAACCGCATTTATCAGAATCGTCATAATGATATGGGCAAACTTGCATACTCTGATCAGCGAACTTTTCGTGTAATTATTAATTGAGTCTTTCCTTTTCATTCAAAGCCCCACGCTTTCAAACAAATAATTTATATCATCAATGTATTCATTGGATACATTGTTCAGATTTCCAAGATAGTTTTTCCGAAAATTCTTCTTTTTCCCGAACGCAAGTGAGAACAACCGACAAATTTCGCAAATCGGGGTTAAGAATCTGTACTTTTTGATTATCGGGTACTGTCCCTTCAAATCGTCATAAGGCACAAATATTCTTGACAGGATATACTTTATTCTTCCGCCTGATTTCTGCTGTTCGGAAATCATTTTTGTTTCTTTTGAACCGAAACATCCGCCGCTGATTATGAATTCCTCCATAATCTTTGTCAATCTGTCGTGCTCTTCGTCAGAAAACCATACCCTGCTTAACTTTTCAGCGGTTTTCGTAAAATCTGTAAGCTTTGCTTTTTTGAGCAAGGCGTTGGTTTCCGCTGTGTCATAGTTCTTGTTTTCTTTCATAAGCCAAAGGTCAAGGAACGGTCTTATTCCGCAGCCACCATGGATGATATGCTTTGCCATATGCGCAATGTGGTAAAAATAAAACATCGCGTCGTCAAGCTCATATCTGTATTTTCCGTCCTCAACGGGTTTTGCGTGTTTCCAAGCCGTATTCAGAACCTTCGCCATTGCGGGCGAGGCATCCTCTTCAAGCAGGCTGAAATGCAGCTCAACATAAATATTCTCGGTTGAGAGAATCTGAATATCGTGCTTTCCCCTGCTTTCATATTTATATCCGAGGCTTTCAGTTATTGCATTTGCCGCGTTTTCAACATCATTCTCATGAACAAGAATGTCGATATCGCAGCTTGTTCTCATCCACGGTTGGGGATAAAATTCCCTTATCACCGCACCCTTAAGCGGAATATACGGAATTTGAGCATTCTCAAGAACATTGCAAACCTTTTCCAGTACGTACTTCAGATTTTCATATTTGAAAGCCGAATAATAAATCTGCTCACGGTAGACATTTTCCAAAGAACTGCCAGAAATTAAACCGTTATTTATCAACGCAGACCCAAGTATATGAGCAACATCGTGAGTTTTTGCAACGGAATACATTTCTGCCATATCGCTGTCGGTAATCGGAGAATCAGAACGCAAAGAAAGAGTGCCGCCACACACTTCGCTTTTGATAAGCTTTACTATTGTTTCTCCTATGTTCTCCATCTTTTATTGCTCCGTATAACCGATTAGTTTTTTGATTTTTCTGTTCGCCATAAAAATATAGGGACGAACAGGTTTAAGCAACTGCCATATCTCAATTTTAATTTTATATCTCAATGAATTGCAGGATATCTTTTTGCCTTTTGATTCAATGTATGTAACAACGGCAACCGCCTGCTCTTTTTTTATGTTTTCGCACCAACACTGTGCATCACCGTTCATAACAAGTTCGCCGTCGGACAATACTTTTCTCACCCTGTGAAGAACGAATCTGCCGTCAGCGCGTCTGAAAAACAGAATTTTTCCTCTTTTGAAATCCGAGTCTTTGCAGGCTTCAAGCCATACAGTATGCTTTCCGTCTCTTATAAACGGACGCATACTGTTACCCGTTACCAAAAGAGGCATTGCTCCGCCTTTGTTTATTGTTATTTCAATCAATTCGGCTAATTCCGCCGATGAAAAAATTAATTTTTCCATATTCATCCAAAAATTGTGTTATATGTAAGCTTCACCGCATCCTCATCAGGACGGCATTCAAGAAGCATAACGGGAACCTTTTCAAGGATTCTGCCGAGAGTATTGAGGGCATTATCAAGGCACTTTTCGTCCCAATGAGGCATAAAAAGATGAGGCATGAAACATTCCATTGCCTGCTCCGCACCGAGCCTTGTGATTTTGTTTTCCGCCGACTGACGGAGAACAACCACTGCATTAAGCCTTGTTTTTTTGTTAAGACAATAATCTGACGAGCCTTTCCACGGAAGTCCGCAGCCATAAAACATGCCGTCAATCTCCCTAATAAACGCTTTGTCACCGTTTATTATCTCCGCTCCGAGATATTTCTGCCAAAGCTCCGCCTGCGTTGTTTTTCCAACTCCCGAAAAGCCTGTAAAAATCACACCGTTACCGTCAAGATTTACGCATGATGCGTGCAAAAGCAAAGCGTTATGGTATGAGAATTTTGAGCAGATTGCGGAAAGTGCAAGTGCATACATACCGCTCGACTTCGGAAAATACGATGTAACCTCGCTCCAATCGGCATTTGCACAGGCAAATTCGCCGTTTTCAAGACGGAGAAATTTCTCAGTCATCACTTCACTATACTGAATTCCGTGACACTCAGGCAATGAATTCTCAAAGCGCACGGATATCACGGGAGTTTCATTTGTTTCGTCAGAAAAATCTCTGACATAATCCGAATATTCATCCTGCCATTCCACGGGCAGGTCTGCAATACGAATAATCATCAGCCGAACTGATAACGGAAGCAGTTGAAATAAACCTCCGCACCGTAACCCATCAATTCTTCGTAATACTGCATGAAAGTTGTTTTGTTGGGGTCTACCGTTGCACCGTTAACGCCTGAATAAAGACCTCTGCAGCCATCTGTAGCTTGGGTAAACCTGATAACAGCCGAGCCCGAAACCTCGGAAATACCGCCGGAAACATCGGCAATTCCTTCGTTCAGGTTAATGACAATCAATTTGCTTTCGGGAGCGATATATTCTTTTCTCATATCGTTTCTCCTTTTCTATATAGTTCATGCAGCCGCCTTGCCATATCACAAAGCCCTGCATCGGTTTTTTCGGGGTGTCCGCTTTCGGCACAAAGTATGCCCGGACAACGCTGACAGAATTCCTGCCACTCGCATTCCGCACATTCGGCGGGAGATTTTATTTTTTGAAGCTTATTATATAAATCAAGATAATCCGCTGCAAGATTTCCCGAATAAACAACTTCGGGAATATTCATAAACGAGCACATCTGAACACGGCCGTGCCAAGTCATCCAGAGCGATGTGCCGTAGCTTGCACACCACGCAAACGGCGATTTGAGCGGAGGATATTTCATTTTTTCAAGCTCCTCAAGAGTGAGCTCATCGGCAAAGTCACTTAACGCAAAGCGGGATTTTTCGGTTGTATTTACCGCTCCTCTTGATGACTTAACGACCGACACCGTGTGCTGCAAGGGAACTTGTTTTTCTCTTGCAAACGCATAAATCTTTTGCAGATCATCCGCATTTTCACGCACGATTGTCGAAGTCATTTTCAGTGGTACGCCCGCCTCTTTAAGAAGGTCAACGGCTTTTGAAATTTTCGTAAAACCGTCGGGTGAGTTGCAGGTACGCATATATGTTTCATTGCTTGCGCCGTAAAGGGTAAGCTTTATTCTGTAAGGCATACCGTATTCACGGAATTTATCCATTACGGATTCATCTATCATTGAGCCGTTTGACAGTATCGTGATAAGAAATCCCATCTTATTAAGCTCACTGTAGATTTTCCAGAATTCGGGATGAAGAAAGGGTTCGCCGCCCGTAAGGTTAATGTAAAGAGTCCCCATTTCCTTTGCCTGACGTGCAATTTCAAGCCATTCATCAGCAGAAAGAAGTCTGCCTTGCTTTTCTGCTTTTTCTTTTGTGAGATGCACATAACACATAACACAGCTGAAATTACAAAACGGAGTAAGTTCAAAAGTTACATTCAGCGGAATATTATTCTCTTTTGCCAGACCTTCAAGCTGACCGAAAAAATCACCGCAGAAGCTTTCACAATCAATCATTCAAGAACACCTTGTTTTTTGAGTCCGTCAACAAATTTTTCGGCATCGGCAAGAGCTGTTTCATATTCTACTTCGTAATTTTCTGTCAGAATATCTGCAAGAGTTTCGGTTTCCGCACCGTTCTGAAGTGCGTTCCAGAGAAGCTCTCCGCTTTCTGTTAACGCAATCATTCCGTGGATTTCGGAAGTCATCTTACCCGTAGGCACAGCCATAATCTGAGCACCGATTTTTCTTATAATAAATCCGTTTTTTATCTTATACATACCCTTACTCCATTTTACCCTATAATCCATTATGTATTATAACATTTATCATTTAATTTTTCAATAAAAATATATGATTATAATAAAAAAGATGTACCGTAAAAACGGTACATCGGTTAAGATTATTCAATTATTCCCATCTCTTCAAATTTTGAAATAAGATTGTCAACATCTCTGGCCGCCGTTTCTGCATCAACCTCATACTCATCAAGCAAGGCTGTTACCAAATCCTCCTTGCTTACGGGATTCTGAAGCTTTTCAAAAATAAAAGCCGAAACCTCATTAAGAGCAACAGCGCCGTCAAATCTGGCAATATTGCTGCCCGTGGGCATAACTATATATTCATCGGCTATATTTCTTAAAACAAAGTTCTCTTTGATTTTCATTTCCTTTGCCGCCTCCAAAATTTTATCGGGATGTTCAAAAAGAATGCTGCGGATATTCTCCGCATTTTTTGCATCGGGTCCGCAGAACACACGGTAAACGGGAACTGATTTCGAAAGCCTTTTGGCATTCATTATAGCCAAAGCCGCCGAGGATGTATCCCACATAGGAATAAACATCTGTTTGACAAGAACACGCTGTGCCTGCTCGGGAGTCAGTTTCCTGAGATAATCCGTATTTGAACGCCTGACATCCAGAATCGCTTTCATGGGACGCTCAACAGACCTGAAAATCTGCTCTTTTCCGTCCCACGGCACACCGTAGGCAGTTACCCCGTTAGATGAAATGCAAAGTGCGGGTCTGTCTCCGCTGATAAATTCAGCACCGTTTGCTTCAACCCATGCAGCAGCACGGGTCGATTTTCCCATACCCGAAACGCCCGTAAATGCAATTGCTTCTCCGCCTGCATCAATACAGGCAGAGTGAAGCGAAAGACGTGATTTATAAATCATTATGCACTCAAAAGCCATTCTCAAAAGATTTCTTTGAGTGAGTTCCGATTTTTTATCATCAATTTGTTCTGCATATAAACAAACAGTTTTATAATCCGCAGAAAGCGTAACCTGAACCTCGTTCGGCATTTCGAACGACAAATAAAGCCACGAGCCGTCTTTTCTGCTGAAAACCGCAATACCGTTATTGTTTACTTTCAGCTTTTCCGAACCATCAAAAAGAGGCTTCTGAATGCAACAAATCTGACCATCACTCTTTTCTTCCGAATGACAGACAAATTCGTTCAATATCGGCAAGTTTCCGCACAGCTCAAAGCATATCCCCGCTATACGGACAACTGCTTGTTTGCAGTTTCCCATAAATCAGGGATTAAAAACCTGAATCGGGAACAGCTACTGTGTGGCTGCAGGTTGCAACTGAATCGTCTCTTAAACCGATCCAATTCTGTGTACAGCTGAGAGCGGGAATGTCGGAACCGCTTGCTGCAATCTGTTCATTGTAGCGGAATTCAATCTTTTCCGCAACGGGAGTTGCGTAAGCTTTTTTCATATCTGAACCCTCCATTTAAGTATTCGTATTTATACGGTTTTGGCGAATCCGTGCTTTACCATGGCACGGCACCATCTGCATTGTTCGGGAGATGCATGACCGGGTTTTGTATCGGCATGACCTGCCGCGCAACCCTTTGATGCATATCTGTATGCACAGTTTTCACACTCAACAGGCAACAGGATTTCCATAACCTGCCCGTGAATTTTCTCCCATGATGATGCAAAACCTTCTTTCAACGGTTCTGCATTTATATGTGACAAACGGTTGCAGGGAATCATCTTCCCCTCCCACGTTATGTTAAACGAACTTCGTGCTCCTCCGCAGCGTATCCCTTTAGGAACACTTCCGTTGGATTCACCGCCAGATTTGGGCAAATCGGTTGTGCATTCTACGGGCGGAAGCTCGCCTTTAAGCGATTTTTCAAGCTTGAAGAATTCCATATAATTCTCTGTGCTCAAATCGGTAAAATTATTATTTCTTTCGGTCTGAGCTCTCGGAGTTATCAAGCCGCTGTTAATCTGAAACTGCACTCCAAATGATGATGCGAAGCGGATAAGCTCCGTATTCTCATCCAAAGAAAGATAAGGATTGGGGGTAACGGTGATTTTAACGGGCAGTTTTGCCTGCACCGCACGCTTTATGTTTTCCGTAACCCGTGCGAATTCTCTTTTGCCCGTCACCTTCTCATACATTTCTTCGTTTGCTCCGTAGAGCGTAATCTGAAGCGAAAGCGGCGGATTCTTCTTTAAGAATTCGATTTTTTCTTCGTTCAGAAGCACGGCATTTGTCAAAACCGCAAGTCTGACCGATTTATTATACAGATAATGATATAGTCTTTCAAAATCGGGATATATAAAACACTCGCCGCCTGTGAGAGTTGCAAACATCATTCCCGAATCAATCGCCTGTGCCATAATCTTTTCCCATTCGTCTGCAGAAAGAACAGAACAGCCCTTCATCTGCTCCGTATTGAGATGAACATAACACATTTTGCAATCAAGATTGCAATGAGGCGTAAGTTCAAAAACGCCTTTGAGCGGAACTGCCTTTTCGCGGGCACGGAAATCAAGATACATCCGCATTGCCCAGTCATGATATATGGAATCAATACCGAGTTTTTTTAACTCCGAAATCAATCCCGGCAGATTTTTTGCATCCTGAACAGCCTGAGAAACTTTATATGTATTCATTTCACGCCTCTCATTCTTTCAAAATGCCATCCGCGTTTTAGTACACATACTAATTGGCTTTGTGTATTATAGAATACCATTTTTCTTCTTGTATGTCAATTATTTTTCCTGATTTTTCTCGTTTTTCACCTCAATAAGATTGCCGTTTTCGTTGATTTTATAAACCCTTGTGCAGTACTGAAGCATACTGGGTCTGTGGGTGGTAATAATTCTTGTTCTGTTGGGATATGCCTTCATCATGTTTGCAAGAACGGTTTCTTCCGTTTTGGCATCAAGAGCACTTGTTGCTTCATCCATAACAATAACGGGAGCATCTCTTAAAATCGCTCTCGCAATGGACATTCTCTGGACCTGTCCCTCGGAGAAATTAACACCCTTTTCGCTGATTTCGGTAAAAATTCCGCTTGGTAATTCTTTTATAAAACTCCATGCATCGGCAGTTTTCAGAACTTCAACAAGTTCCTCATCCGTCGCTTCGGGTCTTACGATGCGGAGATTATCGGCAACTGTACCCGAGAAAATTGCGTTGCCCTGTGGCACATAGGAGCAGAATCTTCTTGTACTTTCGGAAACGGAAATTTTATCTCCGTCTTTTGTTTCCATTGTGATTTCACCCGAATCGGGCTCAACAAGGCCGAGAATCAGCCTTAAAATCGTTGTTTTTCCCTCTCCCGAAGGACCGATGAGTGCAATTGTTTCACCCGGTGCTGCTATGAATGAAATATCACGAACAACAGGCTTGTCACCGTCAGGATAAGTATATGTAATATCCTTGCTGCGGATGGTTACGCCGTTTTCGTTGGCGGATTTTTCCATCTTCTCTGCTTTTTCGTCATCCTTGCTTTCTTCAATGGGCAGATCGGTTATTTCCATGATTCTGCCCGATGCGGTAGCAATTGAAATTGCACTGGGTACAAGAGAAACCAGCGAAGAAAATGACGATGTAAGCTGACCTGAAATCTGCAGGAACAAAGTCATTGTACCGTAGGAAATCGCTCCCTGCCAGAGTCTGTATACACCCCATCCATAGCAGGTATATGCGACAACAAGACCGATAATCGACATGCAGAGTGTCATTACAATTGAAAATTTATCGTGATCGAGTCTGATTTTTCTGTAAAGCTGAAGATTTATCTTCATCTGCTCAACATAACGTCTTGTTATGTCAAAAGCTTTTATTGTCTGGAGATTCTGAATTGATTCGGAATAAAAAGAAAGAATTTTACCGTTCATTTCACGGCTTTCTTTATTATATTTACGCATCATTTTTGTGGATATTCTTGATGAGAAGAACAAAAACGGTGCGCTCATGAACGCAAATATCGCCATTGTGGGGTCATAGTAAAGCACAACCGCAAGACAGCCGAAAAACTGTGCAGACCTTGTAAAAACACTGGGAATATACGAAATTATGCTGCTTGATACCGCACCGACGTCACCCTCTATTCTGTTAAGAAGGTCACCCGAATGGTATTTTCTTATATCTTCCCACTTTGAATATGTTATATGCTCATACACGCTTGCTCTGATTTCCGTACTGACCTTTGTTCCGACAACGGTTGCGATTCTTGAAACAACAGCACCGACAACAATCTGCGTTACGGCAAGACCCACGGCAAGTGCCGCACTTTTGACAATGGTATCGCTGTTATGAGAAATAACGGAGTCAATAAGATATTTTGATGCAACGCTTGAACCAAGACCCATTGCCGTGCTTAAAAGTCCGATAACAACATAAAGGGCAATCTGCAACTTGTATTTCGAAACGTAGCGCAGAAGCCACTTCCATTCTTTTCCGAGAGAACGGAAAAGCTCAACATATTCACTTGGCTTCTTCACTTAATCATCTCTTTTCCGGATTATTTGCTCTTCTGTTTGCCATAGCCGTAACCATAGCCGTATTTGCGTGAATATCCGTAGCGGTAATATTTGTTGTATCCGCCGTATTTATAGTAGTTGCCGTAACCGCCGGGACCTCCCGTTGCACCGTTGAGGATACATCCGAGGAGTTTTGACTCGGTTTCGAGCATGGCACTTATTCCCGTTCTTATCGCTGTCTGCATAACGGCATCCTGTCTGATGATATAGATAAGCGCTTCCGCTGCGCCTGCAATAATACTTGCATCCGAGATGATTCCGCAGGGCGGAGTATCGATAAGCACCAGGTCATAGTCTTCTTTAAGCTCCGCAAAAATCTTTTTGAGAACGGGAGTACGGATAATGCTCTGAAGATTTTTTTCGCTGTCTTTAAAACTGAGGAAATAAATTCCGAGAGCTTCAATATGTCTGATTTCGTAAAGCTCGGTTTCGGTTTTTACCGACTCTTTGCCTGTTGCACTGTTTACCAAAACGGAAACACCCGAATCACGCAGGTCACAGTCAACAACAAGCACCTTGTTATCATTTCTTGCAAAAATCGATGCAAGATTAACCGTTACAACGGATTTGCCCTCATCGGGAGCGGTACTTGTTATCATGATAACTTTCTCGCCGTCCTTGAGGCTTTTTCTTACAGAACTTCTCAGCAGACGGAGAGACTCAAGAAAATCGTTGCCTATCAAGGGGTTGGTAAGGATAACGTCGGTATTGATTTTTCTGCGGTATTTTTTGAAAACAACCTGAGGAAGAACTCCGATACAGTTCTGGTTAAGAATGTTGCGGATATCCTCTTTTGTGCGGATTGTTTTTCTTAAAATCGCATAAACCAAAATCCAGCCTATGCCGAGAACAACACCGATAAGCGCAGCGCTGAGCACGGAGGAACGCCATGCCATCTGATTTGACGGTTTTTCAGGCACAACGGGTTCGCTGATAATTACAAGCTTTGTTCGTCCGATTATGTAGTCCGCTACCGAAGAATAATTCTTGATAACCGACATCAGAGTATCATATGTCAGCTGAGGGTCGCCGCCCTTTGCGGTAAGCGTTACCATGTTGGTGTCTGATATGCAGTTTGCGGTAATGGATGCGGGCAGATTCGGAACGCCCAGTTCTTCGCAAACCTGCGTTTTCAGAATCGGGTTGCTGATAATATGGGGAAATACGCTTGCCAGCTGGTCAGCAGTATTTTTATTATAGAAGAACGAATACGCCGAAACTCCGTTTTCGCCAGAAAGCACCTTGTTTTCCGTCTGAACGGTAAAGGTTGCCGAAACAGTGTATTCGGGCACATAGCGTACATAGCTTCTGTAGAACTGGATTCCGCTGAAAAGCACTGCAAGTGCAACGGCAATCCAGCCGAACTTCATCGCGCCGCGCCACACATCGCTCAGCAGGATTTTGAGCTCCACCGTTGAGTTGGCGGTATCATTATTTGTCACATTATTATTCATACAATAACCTTATTTCTCGATTTTGTAGGATGTTTCGTCATCATAATTTTCGGTGAAGCCTTCGCCGACTTCAGCATTACGGGGTCTGCCGTAGCCATAGTTGCCTCTGTAATATGCACCGTAATAACCCGTTTCATCTGAACCCATCTGACCGAACAAGGTAAACGGCTTGTATACATCGTTGAGAATACAGCCTGCAAGCTTTCCGCCTGCATCACGGATGGCAAGGATGGCATCGTTGATATCCTGAACGGCAACGGTATCGGTTCTGACTACAAGCAGGGTTCTGTCGCTGTAAACCGATGTTGAAACCGCATCGGCAGAAACGGATGTGGGGGGTGAATCGATAATAACAAAATCCATTTTTTCACGAAGAATTGAAATACAGCTTTCAAGAATATCACCGTTGAAAAGATCATGCGAATTCTCATGGTGTTTCTTGTTGAAGGCAATAATCAGATCTCCCTTTCTGTAACGGTAGAAGCTGAAATCGCCAAGAGGAATCTTATTGGAAAGAACATCGGAAAACTCGTTTTCCATTTCGTGGTTGTAATCAAAAATCTTGTAAAGCGAAGGTTTCCTCATATCAAGGTCAATAAGAGCAACCTTGTATCCTCTGCCCGAAAGAGCAAGGGCAATATTTGCCGCAACCGTTGACTTTCCTTCGTTTTCGGAAACGCTTGTAACGGTAAAGACTTTTTTGTCCTTCCTTTTCTGCATATATTCAAGCTTTGTTGCGAGTTTCTGATAATCCTCCGTGAACTTAAGCGTTGAATATGCGTCGTTTATCAGAAGAGCACGCTTTTTCTTTTCCATTTTCTCCTTGTGAGAAAGATGTTCTTTTTCGTGCGCAACGGTTCCGATAAGCTCCGCATCGATTTTATCCGAAAATCCCCGTTCTTCCTTGACCGTTTCACGCAAAAGCGAAAACAGAACAATCACCGCCGCCGCAAGAAGCATAACTATCAGAACAATCTGGTTTCTGTAAGTTATAAGCGGCGAGTTCGACGGAGATGTGGGCATATTGGGATTTGAAATAATATCAATTACTGCGTCGGTGAAAATCGCATCGGATATGTTCGGATAAACCTCAAGCACCGATGAAAGCAGACGGAATGCCATTTCGGGACTCTTGCTTCTGACAGAAACATTAAGAAGGTTTGTTGTGCCCGTAACCTCTGCGGAAATCGTTCCGTCAAACGAAGCCATCCCGAGATTTTCCGCAGCAAGCTTTTTCATTGAAGGCTGTTGGAAAACCTTTGTGAAAATCGTTGCCATTTCCGAAGAAGAAGCAAGATTGCTGTAGATACCCGATGAACCTACCTTTGCACGGACAACGAGAATCGCTTTGCTGGTATATGTCGGAGTATAAATGCTTTTTTCATAAACCTGAATGCCCATATAGGCAATTATCGCCGCAAGGAATATAATCCAGACATTGCGTATCAGGTCTTTGATAAGGCTGTTCCACTCGAACGTTATCGAAAACCATGATTTATTTTTATCCAAGCCTTATCACTCCCATCACTCAACAACAACGGTAAGGATTGAGTGTCCCTCATATCCCTCGTTGGTTGAAATATAATAATGCACGTTGTATGTGCCCTCTTTTTCGCTGTCAAAGTTTGTTGAAATCAGCAAGCCGTAATCCTTCATGAGAACGCCGTTAACCGTTACATCCTTGATGTAATCCTCAAATACCGGTTCTTCACCTTTCTTGATATAGATAAGGCTCTTTTCAAGCTGAATTTCGGGTGCCATTGTTTCATTGCCTTCAACATGAACGGTAACATCAAGATAAATCATATGGCCCATGCTGTTTGCAACCTGGAGAGAAACGGTAAACACACCTGCGGTGTTCTGAACAAAGTCCGTTGCAAGAATGGTAACCTTGTCGCTGATATCGCCGTCAATGCAGTCCCTTGCACCTACAGCGGCACGGATGTCAACATCCTCATCAACCGAATAAACCAATGCACGCTTCATATAGAATTCGGGCTGTGTATAATCGGTGTAACGCACTCTGCGGGTTGCCTTTGAAACATTGTTGTCATTATCCGAAACGGCATATGTAACATTGAAAACACCCGGAGTTATGAACTTTGAAACCGATTCAACAAGCACCTTATCGGTTATATCGCCGTCTTTTTTGTCTGTTGCGGCAACGCCTTTGAGCAGTGCATCTTTTTTATCCTTGACGCTGATTTCAAGCTCCTCTGTTGCAAGGGTTATTTCGGGAACAGACGTATCGGTTGTGATTCTGTCTATAACCGAAAAAACTATGAAAGCAACAAGAGTTATCGCAAACACAAGCAGCGTTATTTTCTGAAGCCATTTCAACATAAAAGGTTCGCCTCTCTATATAATTTCGTTGTTCAGCACCTTAAGAGGATTTATTCTGAACAGAAAATCCGCATAATCATACGAAAGATTTTCACAAATCAGCTCATGCACCCGTGCCAAAGACGGTGTGCGGCTGTATTGGCTGTGGGCATCGCTTGCAATGAAATCCGCAAGTCCGTTTCCCGTGATACCGTTTGCGGTTTTCTGAATAACACGTCCGAATTCACCGATAAGACTGCAGGAATTGACCTGAATCAAGCCTCCTGCGGAACGGATTTTTCTTACCGCATCGGGGTTTTCGATAACAAAACCGTATCTTTCGGGGTGAGCAACAACGGGTACGTATCCACAGGAAACCAGTCTTCCAAGCTTTGACAAAGCAGATGCCTCATCAATTCTGAAATCCAGCTCAACAAGCATATATCTTGAGTTGTTAAGAGTTATGAACTCACCTTTTTCAAGGTGTTCCTCAAAATGTCTTGAGAGAAAAATTTCCTGTCCCTGATAAACCTCAACGGGAATGTTTTTCTGCTTCAAAGCTTCTTTAAGAAGCCTGAGCTTTTCCGTAAGTTCTGTTCCGTAATAGTTATCAAACATTCCGGGAATGTTGCAATGGGGAGTTGCAATAATCCCCTTTGTTCCCGAATCGGCGGCAAGCCGTGCCATTTCTATTGAATCGTTAAGATTGCCCGAGCCGTCATCAACACCGGGTAAAATATGACAGTGAATATCAAACACAGTTTCCGCCTCCCGAATCAAATTCATTCCCATTAAAAAAACACTTCTGCTTATACATTGTAAATTCTAACACATCTGCGTCAAAATTACAATATATTTGTTTTAAAACTTGAATATTTATTTTAAGAACTGAAGTGATTTTAAAACATAATCATCTCTGTTTAATGCAAAAACTCCCTGTTTGCACAAGGAGTTTTCTGCAAATTAACAATATTTATTTACCAAATGTGAAACCAAGGAAGGGTTATCGCAAAATAATGTGCCTCTCCGCATTCACATTCGGGTGAAATGCCGAAAATTCTGTGGAAGAAGTTTGCGATTTTCCAGATAAAGCTCAGGAACCAATTATCGCTGTGGCAGATATGCTCACAATAGCCGTAGATATTTTCTGTTCCGCAAAGGTCGCATGTTTCGTCGTCATTATCATCAATGTGATAATTTTCGTCAAGGGGAAGCTTTTCATGGCCCGAAACGAACTCTTCACAGATTGAGCAGTAAAGTCCGTCGGTATAGCCGTGTTCGGTGCAGTTTGAATATGTTCCGCCCACAAACTCAACATCATGTTCTTTGCCGTCATCAGCGGTATGAGTCAGACGGTTGAGAGCAACCTCGAAAGCACCGCCGCATAAATAGTTCTGAACATTGAAATAATAGGTTTCTCCTGCTTCGAAATAAGTGATAAGGTCAAAATCCAGATCATTGACATCATAGCTGTCCATCAGCCATTCGCCTTCCGAATCATAAAGGAAACAGTCGGGATCGCATTCTTCGGAAACGGATTTGAAAGAATATGTAGCGCTTACTTCGGGAGTGAATCTGAACCAGAAAGAATCCTTCTGCGATTCGGCTTCAATCTCAAATTCATCGCCGTTATCAATGTCTTTTCCAAGGAAGGTTTCACCGCAGGGGCAGAATCCGAGGAAAGCAATTTCGGTATGGTCGCAGACTTTTCCGCAGCTTGTGCAGATACCGTTCTCAAAGCTGTGTCCGCATTCAAGAGAGATTTTGTATTCGTGGTCGCCTTCGGTATATACACCGACACGGAAATAATATGTTATTCCCGCTTCAAACTCGTATTCAAGGCTGAAATCCATGTCGTTTTCATCATCTGCCGTTACAAGACATTCTTCATCGGAATTGGAAGAATAAAGCTCACAGTATGTATCAAGTTCATCCGATTCCGCATTCAGTATGTATGTCATGTCTTTTTCGGGAGTGAACTTTACGGTTTTGGTTTCTTCGCTGTTAACGAAAACGGTAAGTGTTTCGCCGTAACTGATTTCATAATCACAGTCTTTTACATCGGGGTCTTTGGTAATGATTTTTATTCTGCCGTCACCGTCGGCATCAGCGTATTTTTCGGCAGTTATTTTTCCGCCGAGAGTTTCAGTGAAATATTTAATGAGCATTTCGGAATCGCAGGGAAGACCTTCCTGCTGAAGAACCTTTACGCCGTCAAGCATCGTTAAGCCGTCGCCGCCCTGAAGAAGCACATAAGTGCTGCCTGCGAGTGTATACTTTTTATCAAGGTCAACAGGTTCATCGCCGACATAAACATTCTGAACTCTGCGTTCCTTGGTTTCATCCATTTCAATGAAGTTATCAAGCTGATCTGTAACAACGGGAGTTTCTCTGTAAGCGTGAATTTCAAATGTCACGCCCGAAACCTGGAAGAAGCCTCCGATGGGAGCGGGGCACTCGCGTGCGCCGTGCTCAAGCACATCAACAAGCTGCTGACCCGTAACCTCAATAACGCACATACCGTTGTTGAATGCATTCATATCCATGAGGTTCTTTCTTGTTACGTCTCCGACTTCAATCTCCGCACGTACACCGCCTCCGTTGACTATTGCAACGTCCGAACCCGTTACTGCACGGTAAGCATCGGCAACAAAATCACCTGCATTTGTTTCTCTCTTGCGTACAGCCCAGCTTCTGTCGGAGTCATAGGCAACGAGCTTTGCCTCGGATGTGCCGATTACTTCATAAAGATATGCTATATCTTCGTTGTAGTCATCGATTTTTCCTTTAACGGTATTGTAAGCGGTTTTTGCGGTTTCCGACATCGTTTCAATATCGACGTCATCGGGATTGATAAGCTCAAAACTTGCACTGTCGCCGCTGATTGTAAGCGCACCGAAGTTTGCAAATTTTGTGCCCGTTGAAGTAAGAATTACATCTTCATCATCTTTGTTTTTATAAACCGAATTTTCGATTGTTTCGTGGGAATGAGCATCGATATAGTAATCAATGCCGCTTGTGTTTGCGATAATATCGGTTGATTTCCATCCCTCTGTTGTTTCAAGAATACCTGTGTGGCCTACAGCAACAACGATATCCGCACCTTCGCTGACAGATTTATCAACGCTTTCCTGAATGTTTTCATAAAGAATTTCATTTGTCATTCCGCCAGGATAGGCAGGGAAACCGTAAATAAAATTGCCGCCTTCACCTTTGAAATATTCAGGAGTTGATTTGGTAATGGTTTCGGGAGTTGAAATGCCGACAAAAGCAATCTGAAAATCGCCGAAATCCTTTATTGCATAGGGATCAAGCACGGGCGAAACAGAGGTAAGATCATGGAAATTGGAGCTGATATAATCATATTCCGCCTTGTTCTGCGCAAGGTCAAGAAATACATCCATGCCGTAATCAAATTCATGGTTGCCTGGAACGGCGTAGTCATAGCCTACGGCATTCATTATATCAACAACAGCTTCACCTTCGGTTGTTGAACCGATAACCTCACCCTGAATTGCGTCGCCTGCATCAACGGTGATAACATTGTGTCCCTGCGCCATAAGCTCAGCTCTGTAAGCCGCAAGCACCGCATAATCTTCGATTGCACAGTGAACATCGTTTGTGTAAAGAATAACCGTATCCTTTTCCGATGCAAAAGCAAACGGCAATACCGAAACGAGCATCAATGCCGCAAGTATCAGGCTTATAACTCTTTTTTTCATTTTGTTCTGCCTCCTGTTAATAGTTTTTATGGTTCAATTATATTGAATTTCGGACTTTCAGCCGTGCTGAACTGATTGAGATTATCAATTATCAGCTGAAGCTTTGTTGCATCGCCTTCAAGCTTCATGGAAGCATTTATGGCATCCATGTTCCGCTGAAGAATGAGTGCAAGTGCCTTTTTCGGGCAAGTGATTGTCAGGTCTGCCGAATCCGACGATGTGTTGTGATACTGAAGCAATGCGCCGTTATTGAATCGGAGCATTATTTTTTCATCGGAATCCGTAAAATTGACATTGATTGTAAAATCTTCATCAGCAAGTGCCTGCTTATCGAGAAGAATTCCCACATAGTCAAACACCATCTCAACGGTCATGTTTCTGACAACGCTTCCGTCCGATTTTACATTTCTGCCCTTTTCGGCGGCATTACCGTTTCTGAGCTCAAGTGCCGCGGAAAGATATGCGTTTCTCCATGTACCCGATTCAGCCTGATATCCAAGCTGTTCAAGGGCATCCGCGCACAGAAGTCTTGCGGCGGTATTATCGGGGTCGGCGAAAACAATAACATTTGTAACTTCCGCTACCCACTGATATTCGCCCTTGTTAAAATCCTCCTTGGCTTTGCGCAGAACTTCATCGGTATCTCCGAGATACTCAACCCATTTCTTTGCGCTTTCAGTCGGTTCAAGGGGATTGAGATTAACGGGATTCGCATCGTACCATCCCATATATTTCTGATAAACCGCTTTTGAATTGTGGGCAACCGTGCCGTAATACTGACGGGTATACCAGTTTTTCGCAAGTTCATCGGGAAGTTCAATCATGTTTGAAATTTCATCCGATGTGTAACCCTGATTAATGTATGTAAGGGTCTGGTCATTGATGAATTTATAAACTGCGGCGGTATCCGCAAGATAATCGTTTATGATATCGTTACCCCAATGAGGCCAGTTATGGGACTGGAACGCAACCTCCGCTTCATCGCCGTAAAGAGATATTGTTTCCGTAATATATCTTGCCCATGCGTTTCCGTCGCGGATCTGCGCACCCCTCAGCGTATAAAGATTATGGAGAGTTGAGGTGCAGTTTTCTGCCACCCACAGTGCTTTCATATCGGGAAACCATGTGTTCATTTCCGCAGGCGATTCCGTTCCGGGAGTCATCTGGAATTCCATTGTTACTCCGTCGATTGTATAAGTTTCACCCGTGTTTCTGATTTCATATGTGGGTTTGATGAATGAAGCCGTACCCGTTGACTGCCCCATTCCTATACCCATAGCCATTCTGCCCGTTTCGGACGGTTCAAGAAAAACTCCGTACTGATAAGAAGCTCTTCTGTTCATGCCCTTGCCTGCATTTACGTTTTCGCTTACGGCGTGCTCGGTAAAATGTTCGGGAACAATTACGGGGATAAGTCCGCTTGCAAGCTGTTCTTCAAGAGAAAGTGTGCTGTCTGCCGTCTGTTCGTCTGAAATAACACCTTTGATTCCTCCGAAATGGTCAACATGAGGATGGGAAATCACAACCGCTTTTACGGGAAGCTTTCCGAGATTTTTCTCAACAAGCTGCATTGCAGCCGCGGTACATTCAACGCTCATAAGCGGATCAAAAACAATCCAGCCCGTGTCACCTTTTATAAGCGTAAGATTCGCCATATCATAGCCTCTGACCTGATAAATATTTTCGCAAACCTCAAAAAGACCGTAGGCATGATTATTCTTTGTGTTTTCCCAAAGACTCGGGTTCACCGTATCGGGACATTCTTCATAGTTATCAACAAAACCGTATGCACTCTGACTCCACACCACATTACCGCTTTCGTCTTTGATTTCAAGGGTTTCGGGTGCATCTATAAGTCCTCTTGTTGCAAATTCATATTCCGTTTTGTCTTCAAAATCAAGAACGGAATACAATGCGGAATTTATTTCCGATGTGTATTCTGTTGCATCCTTGCTTTCGGAATTCAGACCAAGCTCGGCAACCATGTCCGTTGCCGTTTGCGAACCGCATCCTGCAAGCATCAGCAGCATCGCAGCCGCAGTAATCAAAGAAAATATTCTTTTCATTTATAGACACCTCAACTTCTAACGTTTTCTTTTCATTGACAAAAGCACTTCAAATGCCTGCTCGTTAACCATTTCAACATATCCGGTAAATTCCTTAAGAATTCTTCTGCCGATTGAACGGTAATCCATGGCAAGAACTTTTTCAATTTTTCGTTTTCTTATTTCTTCGGGCACATTATAAATCGTCAGAATCTGATTGAGTGCACCCGTAATTCTCACATCAAGCGGCACTGTGTTATCCGTTGTCATGAGGGTTGCATATTCGATACCCGAAACAAGAATTTCAGCCTCTTTAAACTGTTCATCAGTCCAGTTTTTACAGTAATCCGCGAAAACTTTTTTTGCCCTTTCGGTATCGTTTTTTCTAATGATATCAAGGGTTACGGGACTTGAATAAGTTGCGATAAAGAAATCTTTTGCAACCTCATTTTCTTCGCAGGCGGATGCCATTGACATAAGTTCAAGACAGATTGCCATAACAGATTTCAGGCTGTCATCTGCCTCTCCTTCCATCAGTTCCCATTGGAATCTGCAAAGCATATCCACAAGCACCGCCAGCAGAAGTCAC
>JAZSCL010000148.1:0-6901 GCA_045602905.1 Acutalibacteraceae bacterium | reverse complement strand
TCATGCAGTGCGAAACGGTTAAATCACCCTTTATTCTCGGCATATTCAAGCCAAAAATCTATCTTCCGTTCGGCATGGATGATGATACACGAAGCAATGTTATTGCTCATGAAAACGCACATCTGAAACGCCGTGACCATTGGATAAAACCCTTGGGATTTCTTGTTCTTGCGGTCTATTGGTTTAATCCGTTGGTGTGGATTGCGTATATCCTTTTGTGCCGTGATATCGAGATGGCTTGCGATGAAAAGGTCTGCTTTGCGATGGATGAATCGGAACGTAAAAAATATGCAACCGCTCTGCTTGAATGCTCCGTTAACCGCAGAAGAATTGCGGCTTGTCCTCTTGCTTTCGGTGAAGTGGGACTCAAAGAGCGTGTCAAGGGTGTAATGAACTACAAAAAGCCTGCATTCTGGGTGATTATTCTTGCGGTTGTTGCCTGCGTTGTTGCGGCGGTATGCTTCCTCACCAATCCCGAAAAGGAGTATCCCGATGTGGGTTACAGACTTAAGGTTACCGTTTCAACCTATGAGGCCACAACTTCAATGCCTGCCGAATCAGAGATTTTCACTTACCGTGTGAATACGGGCAAAAAAGAAAAGCTTCCCAACGGAACAAAATTTGAAATACTCTCAGCTGATTTGCAGACGGGATCTTTGAGTGTTCAGTTAAGCGGAACTCCTCTTTATGAAAATATATTTGATGAGCCGGTTGAAATGGCGGGGATAACGGTGCTTTTAGGTTCCGAGGGTGTTGAACTCAGCACAAAATACGGTGCCGAAACAACATATGTAAAGTTTGAATTCGTTCAGAATCAGACCCTTGAAAGTGCAATTTCAGCAGCAATAATGGAACATCACAGCGGCAGATATCTTAAGGGTACGGCTGCCTTTGAAACGCATGAAATTGTTGAAACCGTATATGACAAAGTGAAATACGAACAGGGAGAAAAAGGCACGGTAACGGCTTATATGTATGTGTCTTACGGGGAATATGTTCTCGGAGAAAACGGGGTATCAAGTGTAGGCGGCAGCGGCACTGTTGCAGCGCTGACATTTGATTTTGTTGATGATGTTTATACTCTTACGGAATATTGGGAAGCAAGTGACGGCAACCGTTGGAAGGACTCAATCAAAAACAAAATGCCTTCCTTGGTTGCGGCAAAGTTTATTTACGGTGAAAGCGAAACAAATCTGCTCGAGTTGATAGACCAAAAAGCTGCTGAATATTTCAGAAACCTGACATCCGATACCGTTATATCACCAAGCACAAAGGATATTGAAGCTTATATTCTTGAATCCTCCTTTGAGTACGATAATCCATATGTGCGGATTGAATGGGTAAGCAGAAGCAATGAAAATATTTATATTGATGACAGTTTTGTGTTTTATTATCTCAAAGACGGCTATTGGGAGGAATGCAAGTCCGTATCGGCTGAATATGAGTCAAGAAAATTTGAACTTGTTTCGCCCCATAAAACCAAAACCCGTAATTATTCCTTTGACGGCATTGCTATCCCGGAGTCCGAATGCTACAGAATGGAATTCAGATATATTGTCGGCGAAACCTTAAGCGGAAAAACTCATACCGTGAACACCGTTTGTGTTGATTTCTTTGCTGATAAATCCGTGTTTGAAAAGATTGATACAACAACGAAAAATACAGAGGTCTATACTACAGTTGCCGTAACCGCAGAAGAGCAGTCAACGGATGAGCATGAAAAACCTGTATTGTCTGCAACAATCAATCCCGAATTTGTAAGACCCGAATATAATCCCGTGGATTTCGTTTCAACTTTAAGCTGGGCAGGGTATAATCCCGACGGCGAAAAAATCCTTCTTGAAAATGCCGAAATAAAATATTGGTCACCCTACAGTGTGACGAATCATCATTCAGTTGCGGGATTTGAAACCGCAGAGGGATTTGAAAAATTTGTTAATGCAACAGCCGATGATTTTCAGTTTGGTTCATCGTGGGACGAAGCAGAATCTTTTAAACAGTCAACCTTAACATATGACGACAGCTTTTTCGAGAAAAACAATCTCTATGTTATTTATGTTTCCGATGTAACAACCTCTGTCAGATTTGAGGTTGACATGGTTGCAAAGCAAGGAGATTCATTGATTATTCTTGTTGATAAACTTGTTCCCGAAGTGGGGGATACCGCAATGGGCGGATGGCTGATAACATTCGAGGTGAGCAAGAGTGATGCGGGTAATCCAAGCTCTGTTGATGCTCTGATTTCTGACAAATTCATCTTTGATGCCGCAAATTCAGCAAAAATGCCCGATTATAACGTAACGGGTGTGCCCGTACCCGACGGCGCAGTGTTTGAGCGAAGTTAAAATAAAAAGGTGAATTGCACAGCTGTGTAATTCACCTTTTTGCTATTCAATTTCAATAACGGTCAATCTATTCCCGTCAACGGTGAATCTTACATCAAAACCTGCAAATTCGATTCCGTAGATTCTTTCGGGTATATTCTGATAACCGGGGCGGGGGTCTTGCGCAAGCACGGCAATCAGTGCCGCCTGTTTCTCGCAAGGTATGATTTTTAACAGCTCATCAGAGAAATCGACGGTCAGTCTGCCTTCTTTTTCGTCAAGAGCAAAGCCGTTTTTTGCATCGGGATGAGAGTCAACATAGGGGAGATACGGCTTGATGTCATAAATCGGTGTGCCGTCAAGCAAATCCGCACCGGAAACACGGAGAATTATGCCGTGTTTTTCAGTTTTTTCAACTCCGAGGAGCTTAACGCTTGAAAGACCTATGGGATTTGGTCTGAAAGGGGAGCGAGTTGCGAAAACGCCCATTCTTTTGTTTCCCCCGAGTCTCGGAGGTCTTACAGTGGGCGACCATTCCTTATCGGCGCATTCCGAAAACTGCCATAAAAGCCATATATGTGAATATTCTTCAATTCCCCGAAGTGCATCGGGGTTACGGTATTCGGGTTCAAAAACAATTGTTGCTTCAAGCTCGTCAACCAGTCCGCTCTGGCGGGGTATACCGAATTTCGAAGTGAAATCGCTGTGAATCCGTGCTATTATTTTCAGTTCATTTTTCATCAATTTCACCTTTGGTTATTGTAATAAAATGTTATTTAATCTTAACATTTCCGTAATACGATTAAACCTATAATATGGTACAATTGTATCAAAGAAAGGAGTGGTAAAATGGTAAAGAAAAAACATTCTGACACAAAACAGTTTTTCCTTGGTGCTGTAATAACGCTTACAGTTTGGGCTTTGGGAGTTTTCGCAGCAGGCAGAATACCTTTTTTTGTTGACTATGTGTATCTTCCGACCGAAAGCAGCGAAACGTTTAAACTTATATATCCGTTTTTATTTCTTGCATATTCGGTTGTTTTTACAGTGATTTGTAAAAGAAAAACGAAAGACGCAATGTTCTTTGGCTCATATTTGTTTTTGATTGTTCCTTCGGTTACTTTTCTTTTTCTTTGGATAAATCAGTATTCAGGTCTCGGACTTGAGAATTATATATCATTTTTCCTTTTGTTGCTTTTGATTCCTGCCATGCCTGTGTTGTCTGTTTTCGACGCCTTTTTCAAAGCATTCCATGGCAGTATAATACCTGTAGGTTTTTCCAAGGCGCATATAATTTTTGGCGTTATATTGATCGCTACTTCTGTTTTGCCGCCTGTGATTTATAAATATGTCGAACCAAAACAGCCCTAAGGAAATTCATTTGTTATTCTCTTTTGCAGTGTTGATGGATGCGATAAGTATTCTTCTTATAGTTCCGCAACGGCTATAAAGTTGGGCGGCGATTTCTCTGTTAAGAATTTCTGATTTAACAAATAATTCTAACCAATATTCTGTTTCATAACATTCTTTTAAGGCTATCTGAAGCTTAGAGATAAAATCTGCTTTGCCGTGAGCATAGTTTGCTTCGTGTATATTTGCACCTATTGATGTTGCAGAACGTTCTAATTGATTGACAAGAGAATAATGACCTTTGATGTTTTCGCACATTCTGATAACATCAACAGCAAAATCAGTTGATAAATTACGCAACTTTGATTCAGCCATAAAAGAACCTGCTTTCTTTCATTTATACAGTGAAATATTTTCTTGAAGGAAAATGTGAAATAATGATTATTCAATCATTGTGAAATTTTCTGCCGACGCAGAAAGTGAAATGAAATAAATCCACCAACGCCCGCAGGCATTTCACTTTGCTTGCAATATTTCACACGCATAGTGCGTATTTCACAAATCCCGTAAGGGATTTATTTCGTTGAAAAAACCCCTTTTGCATCGCAAAAGAGGTTTTTTCTGGAGCTGCTAGGCGGAATTGAACCGCCGACCTCATCCTTACCAAGGATGCGCTCTACCGCCTGAGCCATAGCAGCAAATTATGATATTTCATTGTTCCGTACGGAACGCAGATTATAATACCATAATGTTTTAATTTTTGCAAGTGTTTTTTGAAATTTTCTTAAATAATTTTTTCGTCAACGGCTTTTTCAACAAGCTCTGCAAACAGCGCGCAGGACCAGCTGAACCAGCTTCTTGTGAATATATCGGGGTTGTTTGCGTCGAATCCTTCGTGCATATAGCCCGTACCGCCGTCTGTTGTTTCAAGCATATGAAGAATTTCGCGGATTTCTTCGGGGTTATTGCTTGAAAGACCTTGCATTGAAAGGGCAATATGCCAGATATATCCTTCGGGAGTATGGGGACTGCCGACGCCTTTTGCAAAAGTGCCTTCGTAAAAATAAGGATTGTCTTTGCTTAAAATAAATCTGCGTGTGTTCAGATAGATTTCGTTATCGTAAGCGCAGAATCCGAGATAGGGTGCGGAAAGCAGACTGGGTACATTCGCATCGTCAAAGAGGAAATAATCACCCATTCCGTTGACTTCGCAGGCATAGATTTTTCCGTATTTTTCATGGTCGATAACCGCAAAATCCGAGATGCCTTTTTCAATATCTGCCTTAAGTGCGTTGCATTCCGAGATGAGCTCTTTTTTATCGGGATATGCGCTTTCAAGCATTTCGGCAAGATATCCGAGGGCAACAACCGCAAACATATTAGATGCAACAAGATATCCGTAACGGCAGGCATCGTCGCTGGGTCTGAATCCCGACCATGTCATGCCCGTATATTCAACGGGATTGCCCATGCCGTTATTGTGGATTGTATCTTGTTCGGAGCAGTTCTTTCTTGTGAAACGGTAGGGAGATTTTTCAAAGTGATGCTGTTCCGTTCTCCAGAGATTAACGGTTGTTTTGGTGCTTTCAAGAAAATCTTCGCCAAGGATGCTGTTATCACCCGTTGCTTTCCAATAAAGATACGCAAGTCTTACGGGATAGCAGAGGGAATCGATTTCATATTTTCTTTCCCATACGATAGGATGGTTTTCGGGATAATCGTCAAATTCCTTATGGTCGTTGGGTTCTTTTTTATATGCGTTTGCATATGGCTCAAGGCTGATATACATTCTCTGTCTTTTGATAACGCCCTTTATGATGTTTTTAATATCTTCGTTTCCGGCGGCGAGGGGAATATAATGAGAAACCTCTGCGGTTGAATCTCTGAGCCACATTGCAGGAATATCACCCGTAAGCACGAAAACAGAACCGTCATCCATGATTTCGGTTGCGGTTTCAAGAGTGTTGGGATAACAGTTGCGGTAAAGCTGAGCAAGCTTTTTACTGTGTTTTTCAATTTTTTTGCAGTATTCATCCATTCTTGCCTCAACGCATGAGGGAAGCTTCATAATAATCATCCTTTCATAAGAAGTGCATATCCATAATATATATCGTGTGTGCTTTTGTCAATAAATTTTAACGATTTGTAACAGTCGGATAATTTTATTCAATTAACGGTTTACATGACGGATTGTTATATGATAGAATACAAATCAAGGTGGTGGTTTTTTTGAACAAATACGGTCTTGTTCTTGCGGGCGGAGGAGCAAAGGGAGCTTATCAGCTCGGGGCATGGAAGGCGATGCGTGAACTCGGAATAGAGTTTTCCGTTGTTGCCGGAGTTTCAATCGGTTCAATCAATGGAGCGCTTATTGCCTCGGGATGCTACGACGAAGCGGTCAATCTGTGGAAAAACGCATCGATTGACAGAGGAGTAAATATAAATGAAGAGCTTCGTGATCCCGAAAATCTTTTCAGCTTCAGAAATATTCCTGCCTTGTTTAAAGAGATAGTCAAAAACGGCGGAATAGATGCTTCTCCCACAAAAGAACTTCTTGTAGAATTCATTGATGAGGATAAGGTCAGGAAATCGGATATTCCTTTCGGAATGGTAACTTTTCAGCTTTCCGAATTTTCTCCTCTTGAAATATTTATTGACGATATTCCTGAAGGCGAGCTTCACGATTATCTGCTTGCATCATCAAAGGTGCCCGGCGTAAACAAAATCGGTCCCGAGGGAGAAAGATATCTTGATGGCGGAGTTTACGACAATGCACCTATAGGATTATTAAGAAAATACGGCTACAACAGACTTATAGTTGTTGATATTTCTTCAATGAAGGGTCTCGGACACAGACGGGATATGACCTGTGCGGAAACGGTTTATATAAGACCATATGACCTTGAAGACCTGGGTGCGGCATTTGATTTCAGCGAAGAAATGCTTGAAAAACGAATGAGAATGGGTTATCTGGACACCCGAAAAACCTTCGGGTATCTTTCGGGCAGACGCTTTTATTTCGAACAACCCGTTTTTGCAGAAATGGTAAGGGAATTCGGTGCGGATACGGTTGAGCAGCTTGAGGAGCTTGCTGCAGAGGCCGGCGTTGACAAAATGCCCGTTTATAACCGTAACAGCTTCCTTGCCGCCACAAAAGAAAAAATAGAAGAGCTCAGAAAAGAACAGCAGCAGAAAGAGGAAGAATCTGAGCAGAAATTTTATTCCGC
>JAZSCL010000147.1:0-11731 GCA_045602905.1 Acutalibacteraceae bacterium | reverse complement strand
GGGTTGTTCTGTCGGCTTCATTTTTATACGGATGTGATAGCGATATTTATATTATTAAATTGTGAAATGTATAAAATACAAGTCCAAAGGCGATTCAGAACTGTTTAAAAGATGGTTTTAAAAACTGATACTAACTTATATGCTTGACGAATCAGGAACTCACTGGTGTGTCAGAGTCAAATTGGGAAAATGCGGGAAAAAGAACCAACTGAACAGGCTGAATTCTGAGGAAGATGTCGAGTTTGTAAGAAAATATTTTGAAGGTAAAGGACCTGATGAACTGATTTTTCCGCCCGAAGCATTTAAAAACCATTTGAACCTTCACAAATTACGAGCTGAATCAGCTAAAGAGTATTACAACATTCAAGTTCAGAAAATTAAAGAAAATCCCGAATATGCAAAACAGCTTGAACGGGAAATATTAGACCGTTGGAACAAATACAATATCAATCCCAAAACAGGAAAACCACGATATTTCGACAGAAAACAAATTGAAGGCTACTGGGTGTTGCGCGGCAAAAACCGTGAAAAAGCAAGAGCTTTGGGTAATGACGGAAGATACCTGAAATTAGTTGTCCTCGCTACGAGCGTTTTTAAATTATCACACTGGCGAAATGACACCACGATTTTCAGCTACCTGAATATTTGAGTTCTCTATAAGTTATCAGGAGTTTTCGGTTGTGATGTTGAAGATTTACTCAAAAATCCCATGATGTAATTATGCACCTGCTTCGGCAGGTGTTTTTGTTTTGTGCTTTTGCAAGTTGACTTTGCTTTGCTAAAGTGATAATATAAAGTCATAAATATCCTGGAGGGGATTGTATGAAGAAAACTATGAAAAGAATATTAGCAATTACGCTGGTTGTTGTAATGACAATCGGCATGGCACCGCTGTCAGGATTTGTGGGTCTTGAATTGCCCGAATTCGGAATGGAAGCATCTGCGGCAACTATAACGTCCTATAGGCAGGGCGATATTGTCGAATTTGGCTGGTATCCGCAGAGTGAGGTTACGGATAACAGTATAATATCTGAACTGAACTCTTTGTCAGGTGACAATAAGTTATGGACTTCCTACGGCTATTACAGCGGTACGGGCAATTATGCTGACGGTCAGATGAAGCCCGGAGATTATATGCGATATAAAGATATTGTATACGGCTCAAACAAATACCGAGGTGTTATTTTTGATTCCTACAGACCTATGAACACTGGATATATGGAATCAAATTCATATTCTCTTTATCAGTATGATAATGGCTATTATAAAGGTGTGGTATATTGGTTCAAATATGAGCCTATTAAATGGCGTTTGCTTGATCCTAATACAGGCATGTTAATAACAGAAAAAGTTCTTGATTCACAAGCATATAATAACTATATACTCTCTAATTGGGGAGATGTATCAAAAGAGTATTATTGTAATAATTATAAAAAGAGCAGTATAAGGGAATGGCTCAAAAAGAATTTTTACAATACAGCTTTTTCAATTGCTCAGCAGAATATTATAGAATATACGGCACTTGATAATACTGCATACGACGAAGCTTATTCTGTTTATGATTCTGAAACAACTTATGATAAAGTTTATCTGCTTTCGTGGGATGATGTTCTGAATGAAAAATATGGGTTCAGTTCATCATGCAATGAGGATACTTTTCGCATGGTACAAGGGAGTGATTATGCTGAATGTCAAGGACTGTGGGTATATACAAACGAAAAAAACAATATTGAAAACGCTCGTTGGTATTTACGCTCTGCTGGATATTATTCTCAGGGTGGAATTGCAGGATCATGTGGTGTTCGAGAAAAAGGTGAACTTCATAACAATTGGTGGTCTAATGGTACTGGTCTTGGCATTCGACCAGCTATTAATATCAATATAACTTCTGAGATATTTCAATCCGATGTTAAAGATGTAGGCAAATCTTCTGCAGACGGAACAATTATTCCCGAGACATATCTTGCTTCATGGTATATTGAAGAAAATGTAATATGGACTACAACAGCGGTTGATGTCGGAAATGCTATTCCTGTTCCCGACGCACCAACAAAAGATGGATATAAATTTGTTGGTTGGTTTGATGAAAACGGTAATGAAGTTCCTGAAAAAATGCCGGCAAAAGATATGATTTTTTATGCTAAATTTGTCGAAGAAAAGAAAGAACAGCTTACAGTTGAAATCATTCCTGAAAAAACTGTTTACAACTACATCAACGGTGCACTTAAGGATAATTCAGGAAAATCATATTCTTCGGTAAATGCTACGGTCAGCATAAAAAACAATTCTACCAATCAAGAAATTAAAAATTTAACTCTTGATTTTTTAGTTACATATCCTACCATTGGCGGATTAAGCTTTTCAAAAACCGAAGAGAAATACGATTATTCAATAACAGTTGATTCTTTGAAACCCAACGAATCAAAGGAAATAAAACTAACTTTATATCCTTGTGATAATAATCTTTCTTCAATAACGAAGATAACGGCAGATATTACTATCGGCGAAGAATATTATGACTATTTTGAAAGCGAAGAAATAAAATTAAACTATAAAATCAATCACCGTGACGAAGTATATAAATTTAATAATCATCAGGATTGGTTTGTAGGAAGCAGCGAAAAGGATAAGTATCTTATTTCAAGTGAATCAATGAAAAAGGTTTCTTTGATAGATAAAACAAATATTTATATTAATTCTCTTAAAAATTGGAATGGATCTTGTTACGGTATGAGTTCCATGCTTGCTGCTTTTGAACACGGATGGAGTTCGGCTTCGGATTACGGTGCTTCAACGGTAAAAAAATTGAGTGCACCAATTAACAATATAAAACTCAGAGATGCAATTAATATTATGCAGTCTTCTCAGACTACATTAAGATTTATAGGAGAAACATTTGATGATGTAAATTTTCTAAAACAAACAGTTTTGAGAAAAAGGTTGGTTGATTCTGTTAAAAATATCTCAAATGGCGGAAATGTTATTTTGTTGGGTATTCAAGATGGACTATTTAAGGGTCATGCAGTGGTTGCATATAATGTCATCGAAAAAGGAAATGATTATAAAGTTTCAATTGCAGATCCGAATTATCCTGAACTGTGTGGTACAGTGACGGTATCTAAGGATTATTCAAAATTTAGTTATGATATTTATCCTGAATTAAAAGAAATCAAATTTGTAATTACTAATAAAGATATTCTTGATATAAATTCATATCTATCAGATTCTTTAACAACCTCTGCAGTTGAAGAAAAATATGATTTCACAAACATAATTCTTTCTGATTTTGATGAAGTTACCATTGAAAACAAAATCGGACAAAAAGCAATAATATCATATGTGACCGGAACTGTTGAAGGTGACCTTGAAGTTTATGTAAGCACCATTGCAGGTGCAGAAACAGGAACGGTTTCGGTTGTGATTCCCGATAATGCAGATGAAATTAATGAATACAAAATAACATCAAGCAACGGAATGACCGCTACCATTAACAATAACCATGTTATTGCGGATTTAAAAACCACAAACGATGCAACTGTTGATTATTCATCAGACGGTTTTGTGGGTATAACAGGCTTAAACAACAGCGAGTATTCATTGTCATTAACTGACGGAATAAATATTGAGTCAACCGAAATGCTTTTAAACACGGTGTCGGGAAATAATGCCGATACTGTAGAAATGAAGTTGGTCGATAATTCAATTGAGATTTTGTCTGACAATCTCTCGGATTCAAAATTAACGATAG
Organism: Acutalibacteraceae bacterium; assembly: GCA_045602905.1. GTDB lineage: Bacteria > Bacillota > Clostridia > Oscillospirales > Acutalibacteraceae > CAG-177. The sequence goes on along the minus strand of JAZSCL010000147.1, from coordinate 7,983 downwards.
TGAAGAATGATAACGAGTTATCAGAGGAATCCTATGATTTTGAAGAGGATAGTGTTGTTGTTAAAAGCAACAACGGAGAAATCACCATTGGTAAAAATGAAAACAACAACAATGATGATGACGATAATGATGTCGTTCCTCCTATTGCTAATGCAGTTGCAACAATCCGCACCCCGTCAACAACAACCATAAACTATGGTGACAGCATATGGTTACACGCTGAAATAAGCGGTGAACTTCCTGCAGGCGCAAAAATCATATGGACACCGAGCAACAACAATTTTGAGATTGTTGAAGTTTCGGCAGACGGATTGTCATGCAAAATAACATCCACGTCAAACGGAACAACGACATTCACTGTTTCTGTTGTTGATGCAAACGAAAAAGTTCTTGCAACAGACACACAGGATATGAACTCTAAAGCAGGTCTCTGGCAGAAGATTGTAGCCTTCTTTAAAAAAATCTTCGGTGCAACCAAAACATATCCCGAACTTTTCAAAAGCTTATTCTAAAATTTTATACTGACTCAAACCCTCTCTGTGTTTAATTCACAGGGAGGTTTTGATATTGTTGACAAAATTCATGTTAATATTTTGGGGATTTGTTCAATTGATTTTGTATTTTTGAAATGATAATATTTAATTATTAATATGAGGAGGAACAATATTTATGAAAATTAATGCTAAAAAGATCATTGCTTTTGTCATGGCATTTACTATTGTAATGGGTTCTTTTGCGTTTGCAATAGAGTGTCCGACAAGAATCGGTGTTTATGCAGAAGCTGCGGAAGATGAAGGCTTCAATTATATCGTTTCAAACGGTGAAGCAACTGTTATGGGATTGAGTACTGCATTGAGCGGAGAAATTATAATTCCCTCAACTTTAGGCGGTTATCCTGTAACTGAAATAGGGTATTATGCTTTAGGAAACAACGCTGATATAACAAGTGTAACCGTACCCGAAGGTGTAAAAACTATTGGAAATTATGCATTCAGCGGAAGTAATAATCTTACAGAAGTAAAACTCCCCGATAGTCTGACAACAATAGTTGGCAATGCTTTCAGTTTTTGCATCGGTCTTACAAAGTTAGATATCCCTGAAAATGTTACATATATTGGCGAGCGTGCTTTTTTCGGATGTTTGAATCTTAAATCAATCACAATCGGAGATTCGGTTGAGGATATAGGTTACTCTGCATTTAAGGAAACGGGTTGTTATCTTAACCAGGATAACTGGGAAGACGGTGTTCTGTATATTGGCAAATATCTCATAAAGGCAGACAGAATGCTTTCAGGAGAATGTTTCATTAAAGACGGAACAAAAATTATTGTAGAAGATGCTTTTGAACATTGTGATAAAATTACAAACATTTTTATTCCAAACAGCGTTACCAAAATTGGTGCAGGCGCATTTGGTTATTGTAATTCGCTTAACGGTGTGGCTTTGCCTTATGGAATTAAAGAAATAAGCAACGCATTGTTTTATTCTTGCAAGGGATTAACCACGGTAGCTTTGCCTGAAACGGTAACAACTATAGGCATGAACGCTTTCTCTTCCTGTGAAAAGCTGATAAACATTAATATTCCGACAAGTGTAACTGAGATTGGTGAGACAGCTTTTTCTATGTGTGATGGTCTAACAGAAATCAGTCTTCCTGATGGGATAAAAACAGTTGCTAAAGGTGCATTTCAATATTGTGATAATCTTTTAAAGGTTACCATCCCCGGAACTTTGGAAACTATTTCAGAAGATATGTTTTCTGGTTGTGGAAAGCTGTCTGGTGTTACGATATTCAATGGTGTAAAAACAATACAGAACGGTGTGTTTCGTGGTTGTAATAGTTTACAGGAAATTGAAATTCCCGAAAGTGTTACAAGTATAGGTAAAAACGTTTTTTGGCATTGTGATAATCTGAAAACAATCAATGTTTCTGAAAAGAACAATTGTTATTCGAACGATAATTATGGTGTTCTCTTTGATGATAAGAATGAGACTTTGATTTGTTATCCTCCTGCGAACTCCGCCACAACATATACAGTTCCGCAAGGTGTGAAAATAATTGAAGGCAATGCTTTCTATGAATGTCTTAACCTCAGGAGAATTATTCTTTGTGAAGGCCTTGAATCAATCGGGGAAGATGCATTCTTTTGGTTAAATATTGATGAAATAAATATTCCCGCTTCAGTAAAAAATATAGAGCGCAATTTCCTTGATTGCAGAAACCTTAATAAGTTTGCGGTTAATTCTGAAAGTATATATTACTCAAATGATGAGCACGGTGTTCTTTATAACAAAGATAAAACAGCAATAATCAGATATCCGTCCGGTAAAACTGTAATGAATTATGATATACCGTCAGGAGTAACAACGATATCTCCATATGCGTTTTTCAGAAGTCTTTATCTTGAAAAAATTACTGTTCCCGAAACGGTTACGATTATATCGGATCATGCTTTTTCATGTTGTCAAAAACTTAAGAATGTAAATATTCCCAGTAAAATAAAAAAGATAGAAGAAGCTGTTTTTCAGGATTGTGATAGTTTGATAAACTATAACATTCCTGAAGGTGTTGAAACAATAGAGCAAAATGCTTTTTGGTCATGCGATGGGCTGAAAACTATATCGATTCCTTCTTCTGTGAATTATATTGATATTAATTCATTTATTTTTTGTAAGAAACTTGAAAAGTTTATTGTAAGTTCCGATAACCAATACTACACCGTTGATGATTACGGTGCTCTTTTCAATATTGAAAAAACTGTGTTGATTCAGTTCCCTGCGGCAAACAAAACAGAAATTTATTATGTTCCGAACACCGTAGAAAAGTTTGATGAAAATGCTTTTGAGGATTGTTCGAAACTAAAAAAATTACATATCCCCGACAGTGTGAAAAGTATTTATTCAATGACAGGTAATAAATCACTTACGGATATTTATTATGAAGGCTCACCAAAAGAATGGGATTTGGTATATCCTAGTCGGTACGATCATCTTAACGGTGTGGAAGTTCATTACGGCAGAACAGATGAAACCGCAACCGTAAGGGATGATGAAACACTTATTAAACTGGAATATACCCAAAATCTATATGATGGTGTTGTTGATATTTCGGTTAAGGAGTCTTTTGACGGTACAGCTTTCGATATGATCAGTTCCGAAATAAATATTACCCAGAACATCATATATGATATCAAAATGACTGTTGATGGAGTTGAAAAACAGCCTGTAGGCAAGGTGAAAGTTAAAATCCCTGTTCCTTATTACTATAATCCTGCAACAACTTATATTTATCATGTTAATACCGAAACAGGTGAAGTTGAAAATATGCAGGCGGAATATGTTAACGGATATCTTGTTTTTGAAACTGATCACTTCAGTTATTATGCAATTGTGGAAGGATACTATAATTCAACAGTATCAATAAAGAACAGGGTAGATGTAAAAAACATTAACTACGGCGAAACTCTCCGTCTTACCGCAATAACAACCGATATGCCCGCAGATGCAAAGATTTATTGGTATATTAACGGTAATAAGGTTGGTGAAGGTGAAACATTTGATGTAACACTTTCAAAGGGTAGCGTTGAAGTTAAAGTTAAACTTGTTGATACAAACGGAAACGCTCTCAAGAATGTAAACAGAGAAGAAATTTCCGATTCGGAAACAGTTTCCGTAAATTCAAGCTTCTGGCAGAAAATCGTTTCATTCTTCAAAAACTTGTTCGGAATGAACAGAACTGTTGTTCAGGCAATATTCAAATGTGTTTTCTAAAATGTAATATTAAATTAAGCCTCTCTGTGTTTAATTCACAGGGAGGCTTCTGCGTGTTGAGAGGGTATTTCGTCTGTCATAATTAAAGATATCTTATTGGGACATATGGAGGTGAAACGACGAAAACAAAAAGGGAGAGGTGAAAATTCGATTATTTCCATATCGACATATTATAATCCATGCGATATGATGAATACATTAGATAAATTCTGATGGGAGGATTTGTATTATGAACAAAGTTGAAATCAAAAACATTAATGAGCCTTTTATCACTGTCAATGACATAATGGTAACATTCAGCTGCGGTAAAGATAAAGCTGAAGAAATTATGAACAACCCTGATTTGAAAAAATTTCCCGTGGGTAAAACATATTATGTAACACGGGAACTCTATGAGACATTTTTAAACAATTTAGCAACCTTTAACGGTTTGAGAGATCTCAGCCACGGTTTCCAAATGACTACAGGATATACATCCGATATACCCAAGGAAGTGCAATTTTTATTCAGCATTGGTTTTACACCGAAAGAAATTGCGGAGGTAATCTATGCCCAGAAAGAAAAAAGAGGCTAAACATATTACGCACACACTTATAATTAACGGCTCGGAAATGGAGTTCAAATTCACAAAATGTCCTGATGACAGGTTGTATTATCGTCCTACTCTCAGTGAACTTGATATTAATCCGAGATTAAAACCTATGAAACGAAAACGTTTATCCGATTTGCTTGACGGAATTCTTTCTGCTTTTGAAGTTGATGATCCGAAAGTTACAGCTAAAAAGTTCTTCAACGATGAGTTGCTGAAATATATCAGAGCTACAAAGAAAAACGGTACAAACCCCAATAAACCCAGCACATATGCAAATGTTGAGTTTACCGTTACTCATTACATTATGCCTTATTTTGAGGGATTGTTGATTAAGGATGTTGACGATTCGGTCTGCAGGAATATGCTCAGTACGTTGTTGAAAAAAGGATATTCAAAATCCATTGTTGATAAAGCCTATTTATACACTAATGAATTCTTACAATATCTTACCTTCAAATTGATCATTCCTTATAATCCGATGATGCTTGTTCAGAAGCCTAAACTCGAAAAAATTGCTGCGGCCAGAGAGAAAGTCGGCAAAAAAGAAAAGGTTCGTCATTATCTGGAAGATCATGAAATTGAGAAACTCAGACAGGTTGTTTATAACGGTTATGATTTCATACAGCCGGCTATCGTAAAGGATGGTAAAACAATACGTAAAGAGTTTGTTCAGCATAAAGATTTCGAACAGCCAGAAGTATTTGATTTTCTACTTAATACCGGTCTCAGACTTGGGGAATTATTGGCACTCAGGTATGATAACTGGGACGAAGAAAACGGAATAATTGATATTAAAGCTGCACGAGTGACATACATTCGAAGGGACGATGACGGAAAGGGGACATTGGTAACCGAAGAAATGGATCCGAAGAATCCTACCTCAAAAACAAAATTGAAGCTTACGGACAGAGCTAATGAGTTGCTGAAAATCCTGAAAGGAAAAGAACCCGAAGGATATAACGGATATGTTGTTCACAATAAGAAGAACGAGCCGATAACAGTACGTTCATTTGAAGGACGTTTGGAACGAGTTTTGAAACAACTTGATTTGATTGATGATAACGGCGAAAAAATCCGCATATCCCCGCATGATTTTCGTCATACATTTGCATCGGTACTGTGGGAGAAAACCGATGGTGATTTAATCTACATCAAAGAAAAGTTACGTCACAAAGACGCAACCACTACGGCAAATATTTATACTGATCTGCGCAAAAAGCAAGAAGAAAAAATCGATAAAACGATCGTTATTTAGTACAATTTGTGACGAATTTTTTGACTGAATCTAAGTCTGTGTTATAGTGTTCGTTGTATATCAATGGATTTATAAATATACACATATTAGATTCAGGTTCTAATGGGCGCAAGTTCGTGCAGGTTCAAGTCCTGTTATCCGCACCAAACCAGAAAAATCCGAACCAATTTTTCCCAATAGGAAAAGGGTTCGGATTTGTTCTTTTTCTGAACGGTTTATAAAATGAAAAATGAGGGTAGTTTTATCGACTACCCTCATTTTACGTTGGTTTATTCTGATTGTTTAGTCTTCCACTTTTCGAAGATTGCTTTGCCATCTTCACTTTCTCAGAAGCTGGTTATGTCCGGAAGCAAGGTTCTCACCAATGCATCCATTACGTCTTCCGATATGTCCGAAATCATTTCGGACGGCTTATTGTTTTCAGCCACGGAAATTGGTTTTGTGCTCCTTTCACATTTAAAAGGAGATAATTAAATTATGAAAAATTCATTTTTCCTCGCATTTCTATTTTAAACTTTTCTCAGTAAATTGTCAAATTTTTTTCACCGTTGCAAATCGACTGATTTTTTACAACTTGAAATTCAGCCATTGGAACAATAGAATCGCAAAATCGAGGTTACAGGTCAAACTATACGCACCTCTGAATTACCGCACTCTGAAACCGTTGATATACAACGGTTTCAGAAGCTCTATTTGGTTAATTTCTTACTGTAATGAAAGTGTTTTTATCAATTGGTTTTTTGCAACCTTAAAGTTCGTTATGTGGAAAAAGTAACCTCAAAATCGGGGCAACAGGTCAAATTATACGTACCCCTCGATTACCACACTTTCAAACCCTTATATATCAAGGCTTTCAGGTCTAAAGGGACTATTTTCAATAACATACGGTGTGGCTGTGAAGTCATGCCGTATGTTTTTTCTTTTTTAATGTTTTAAGCTGTTATGAAACTAAAAAATCATTCTGAACATAGGTTTTTTTAATGTTGACTTTATTATCTCGGAGTTCAGGTATATCCCATTCCGGCGGAAGGAATATTTCATCTACAAAGTTAAAAAATATTTGTGTTTTCTGAACCCGTTTCCCTGTTGACTTGTCTGCTTCGTGAACAATAATCTTATGTATAAATTCGTTGGTGATCTGATGTGTCAGTTCTAGAATATCAACATACTTTTCAACAAGGTTCATAAAGTGGGTGAGATTGTTGGTTTCTTCTTCCGTTGTTTTCAAAGATTCCTCAATACGGGATATTTCTTCTTTCAATGCTTCCTGCTCTTTTTCATAAGTTTGAGCCATTTTTGAATATCGCTCTTTGCTCAGATTACCAAGAACGGAATCTTCATAAATACTTGAAATAAGAATATCAAGGTCGACAAGTCTTTTCTTGGCTTGTGTGAGCTTCTTTTGCTCATTTCGGATGCTTTCGTTCAATTCTTTTGATTTTTTGCCTAACCATTCTTCTTTGAAACTTTCTGCATCACAGCGAACATAGTTTAATACTTTACGTAAATGGATTGTAACAATCTCTTTTAAAACTGCTTCACGGATAAAGTGGCAGCTGCAAGTTCCTCTGCACCATCATATTCCGAACAAACATATCGGTCTTATGCCTCAGTACAACCTTGATATGTCATAAATCTCATTTTCTTTCCACAGTCGGCACAATAAACCAAACCCGAAAACAAGGATTGTCTTCCCGCTTTTGTTAAACGCCTTCGATTTTGTCTCAATTCTTGAACAATATCCCATTGTTCCTTTGAAACAATTGCTTCCTGCGTATCCGAATTTCTTTCGGAAGTAATTCTGAATAACAAAGCACAACCGCCACAAAGGAAAATCACCCGAGTAGTCTGTCCATTTGCCGGGTATATTGCCGTAACCATCACGGCGGGGAACCTGAATGAATTGCCACACCGACCACGCATACGATTCCCAGATGAGCTGAAGAAAAACATCATCATTGATGAGATAATCGTATTTATCCGTGTAAAGAACTTCATACGGATTTCTCGGAATGTTGAGATAATCTTTCCGTTTTATTACAAGTTCTTTCGGCAAAGCATAAAACAACGGAAGCCACGCAAGATGACTGTCCTGCGGAATGGTAATTATCCGATTCGGGAGTTTTACAATGTAACTTAAATTAGGGTTGTCCGATATAATTGCATCACCTCACTACGAAAAATTTTACACTCCTACTTATAAAGGAATAAAACAGAACGAATTTTTCCTAAAAACAAAACAATTTACAATTTGTTCAAAAACCATTGCTTCAGAAAATACCCACTCACTTTATATGGAATGAGAACGAATACATTTTACCTGCTTTTACAAAAAGTTAAAAAATATTTGCTCCCACTTATTATG
>JAZSCL010000146.1:0-6340 GCA_045602905.1 Acutalibacteraceae bacterium | reverse complement strand
ATATAAGTTAGTATCAGTTTTTAAAACCATCTTTTAAACAGTTCTGAATCGCCTTTGGACTTGTATTTTATACATTTCACAATTTAATAATATAAATATCGCTATCACATCCGTATAAAAATGAAGCCGACAGAACAACCCGTCGGCTTCAAAACACCTTTGTTTATTTTGTTAATTAACCATTACGCAAATTGCGGTAAAATTATCATTATCTTTATTTTCCGTTCGAAGAAGGATTCTCTTAGCCATAAATTTGAGCCACTCTTTGGGAGAGTTTGATTTTATGAGGTCAATTTCCATTTCATTCTCATAAACATATTCCCAAAACCCGTCCGAACAAAGCAGAAAAGCATCACCGGGCTGAACGGATATAGGGATGTATAACTCTTTTAATTTCAGATTCTCGCTGTTTCCAATCACCTTGAGAAGCTTGTTTCTGTCCTCATTGAATCGAATATCCTCATATCTTATTTCTCCGAGTTTTGCAACTGCAGCAGATACAGAATGATCTTCCGTTTGAGCAATTATTTTGTTATTCCTGAAATAATAAAATCTGCTGTCTCCGACATTTGCAAACTTAAGTGTTTCGCCGTCGGTAACTGCAAAAACAAGAGTAGTCCTCATAGCAGAGGCAGCCTCATTTTCCTTTTGAAGATTTAAGATATCGGCATTAACACTCTCTATAATTCTGATAATGCTTGAATCATCCATAGGCTCATTGGCTTTTTTCCAAAAAGAGATTGTTTTTTTAACTGCAGATAATGAAGCAACCTCTCCGAAATCATGACCTCCCAAGCCATCGGCAAGAACCCATATGCGTTCTGCACATTCGTAAGAATCCTCATTGTTATTTCTTCCGCCTTTATTTGTATAGGCAAAGGTTTGAAAAAACATAATTCACACTATCCGTTCTAAATTAATACTTAACTTCAAAAACGTTTTCCTTGTCTCCGACCCAGAATCTTTCGCCGCTCTTAAGAACAACGGGAAGATTGGGTGTTACTTTTGTGCCGTTTCCGAGGAATGTACCGTATGAGGAGCCACAGTCTTTCAAAGTAAGAACCGAGCCGCTTCTGATAATTTCACAGTGAATTCCGCTGATGCCGGGCTGATTATCGGGATAAACAACATTGCACTTCTCTTTGTTTCTGCCGATAACAACACGCTCATCAATAGAATATTTTTTGCCTTCGTAAACACCTTTTATGCCGAGAAGATAATACTTACCGCCTGAGGAGGCAGGAGCTGATACTGCTTGATTTCCAAATGCAGCGGTTGAATCCATAGCAGGAGTAGGTACATTATTCACAACAGGTCCCTGACCTTTCTTTTTATTCTTAAGAATGAATATTAAGATTATAATAATAACCGCAATCACTACAACGCCCGCAACTATTCCGATAATAGCTCCGATGTTGGTATCACCCCAAGGAGTATATTCAACTTTTGATCTTTCAAGAATCTTTATGAGCTCGTCGATTGATACAGCATAATTTGCTTTTGCTACATCCAATATTGATGTATACCCGAAAGCATTAACACCTATTATACTTCCGTCTTCAGCAAACAACGGACCGCCGGAATTTCCGTGTGTTATATCAGCATCAATCTGGTAAGCATAAAACTGTCTTTCTTTTGTAATGTTACCATATGTAAGCTGGCTTTTTGAAATGATGCCTTGGGTTACCGTTGAATCTTTATAATCATATTTGAACTCATCGTTAAATGCATCTGAAGTGCTGGGATAACCTATAGCATAAACAGAGTCTCCGACTTTTACATCTTTATTTACCTTAAGAGGTCTTGCTTCTATTTTTGTTGTGGGTTCTGAAGCTAACTTGCATAAAGCAACATCACTGCTTTCATCATAATCGATTACGCTTATTGTAGTATATTCACTTGAAGACATCGAGAAGATAGCCTTTGCCTCTGTAAGGGTTATGTTGACATAATCATATGCTATTATGTTGTTACCCTGAACAAAATCCACGGGACATTCTGTTCCTTCCGGCATAAGTTCATAATCGATAATTTCTAAGCTTTTCTTATCCAAAACGAATTTATACACACCACTGGGTTTCGAAACACAATGGTTGCAGGTTGCAATATATTGAACAGGCTTGCCGACCTCACCAACAGCAAATCCTGTTCCGTAACTTGTTATTACTGCTGTGATATTAGGATAATTTACAGCCTGAACCGTAAAAACGCTTTCAATTGCAACAACACTTTTCTGAAGTTCCTCAACAGAAGGGTTTGCTGCAAACGCCGAGCAAGATAAAGCTGAAATAACAATTGTGATAACGATTAAAAACGAAAAGAATCTGTTAATCTTTTTCATAAACTTTTCACCTTTCATTAATTATATGAAATTACAATAATCGTGAGATTATCCTGTGTTTCAAAACCTTGATTCAACACCGCTTCCTGAATATTCTGTGCCGCACTCTGTGGGTCATTTTCCAAAAGGCTGTTAAGCAGCCGAGTAGGAATGGCATTATAAATACCATCAGAACAAAGAACAATTTTATCTCCCTTTTTCAACTCAAAACCTGACAAGCTATAGTCGGCGAAAGGAAGTTCAGCATTTCCTAAACAACTGACAAGAACATCCTTTTGCGGATCGTCAAATGCTTCGGTAACGGAAATACCGCCTTCAATAGCATCTCCGAGAAGCTGGTTCAAATAATCGTGGTCTTCGTTAATCTGATAAAGCATACCTTTTCTTCTAATATACAGTCTGCTGTCACCGATACAGAGCCAATGAAGAAATCTGCCATGTATCATGGCACAAACAAGAGTTGAACCCGCCTTGATGCTTCCGTCAGGACAAAACACACGGCATATACCATCATTGATATGTTCGGCACAGCGACGTAAATTCAAACCGTCTGCACAAACAGAATCAAATGTATTAAAGTATTCAATCATCCGTGAAACAACTGTACTGCTGACTTCCTTACCGTTGGAAAGACCGCCCATTCCGTCTGCAAGAACTGCAAGAATGCCTTTATTATCCAAAAGATACCGGTTGTTAAGTTCTGAATATCCGTAACTATCTTCCTGATACGGTCTTCGTCCCTGATGCTGTGCATTTCCCAGACTCAAAGTCGAACCGTCAGCAAGCTCAATTTTCAAGGATAAATCTTCTTTCGGTTTTCCTGTTTTAGGAATATCAGAATTTTTTTGTTGTTTCCCTTGGTGTGCTCTTTTTTTCAACACAAGATCACCCGCTTCAATTTTTAATACTTAAATGTTTCGTTACAAAGTGTCCTGAAAACAAGTTTCGTTTTTCCGATTTCTATTATATCATTATCCTTGATCTGTCTTGCTTCGAGTAGAAGCTGGTTGTTTATATAAACATTGTTTTTACCTTCGCCCGACTGAATAAAGAACATATTATTTCTGTCATCATATACAACAGATACATTGTTTTCTTTTGAAACACTGCTGTCAAAATCGAAACAAACATCATTAGTCTTGGCACGTCCGATTGTGTTTTTTCCTGTATGAATTCTGAAATCCATACCGAGCTTTTCGCCTTCAACAACAACAAGCCAACCTCTTACCGGCAGAATCTCTGAATTTTTAGAATCATCAAGAAATGTAGTAACCATCTGATCCTTTGGTTGCGATTTCGGTGCAATTGTAGGAGACATATCAGAAGAACTGACAGAAACCGTAGGAACATGTCCGAGAGCCTCAGTTGCACTGAAAACAACTCCTCCTGCCGCCGAGGGTGAAGCAGCTCCGCCAAGAGGAATAGTCTTGCCTATTGCACTTTCTCCCGAACAATAGGGGCATGCCGCCGACTTGCTGTCATCATAAAGATGTCCGTTTGCACATTGTTTCATTGCCATAAAAAAAACTCCTTTTCATAGTCATTTTTCTATATTTCTTCATTATACTTTGTTACAAAAACAAAAGAATAATGATGATTAATAACAGAATAAGCACCGAAATTGCAAGAATTGCAATCAACGGATTTTTTTGTGTTTCCTTTACAGGAAGATTATTAAGTATTTCATTGATTTTTTCTTTTCCAAGATCAATTTTTTGCTTGATTGCAGGTTTAGACTCCGTAGATTCTACAACCTTTTTTTCATTATTATGTTGAACATTAACATTTGAAACTGCTACTGTTTTCCCCTCTGCAGAATCAGGAGAAGCTGAATTCGTCAATTGAATAGAATTGAACAAAGCTTTTTTAAAATCAGACACAGAACGATATCTGTCGTTTGGATTAATCTGCATCATTTTATCTATTACATGATATAACGGAACAGAACCCGTTACAGATATCTGAGGATTGTTCAATCGTTCTGTTACCGGTAAGGGCATCTTTCCACTCAAGCAATAGTACATAGTTGCACCAAGGGCATAAATATCCGTCCATGGGCCTTGATTACCATGGCGCTGATACTGTTCAACCGGAGCAAACCCCTGCTTGAGAACAACAGAAAATCCTTCTCCGCCATTTGCCAATGTACTCCGTGCAGCTCCGAAATCTATCAGCTTAACCTGTCCGTCTTTTGTTATAAAAATATTATCCGGTGCAACATCCCTGTGAAGAAGCCCCTTTGTATGAACCGTTTCAAGTGCTTCTGCGACGCAGGCAACAATCGGCATAAGAGCATCTTCGCTTATTGTTCCGTTGTTTTGAGCAATATAATATCTCAGGTCGCATCCGTCGAGATATTCCATTGTATAAAAAGCTGTTCCGTTTTCGTAATACAGATTGTAAACATTGACTATGTTCGGGTGGCGAAGCTCTGATATCATTTTTGCTTCCTCATAAAACCTCTGCACACTTATTTTAAACATATCAACATTATCCGGAGAATTAATGCGAACTTGCGACTCCCCTGAATTTCGCGATACAATCATATCCGGAAAAAACTCTTTAATTGCAACAACGCGATCAAGCTTACTGTCATAAGCAATATAGGTTATACTGAAACCACCTTTACCGAGAACCTTACCAATAACATATCTTCCATGCAAAATAGAATTAAGAGAAAGTGCCGAAGACACTCTTGGTTGTGGTAAACCTCCGCAACACGGACAATTTGCATTTTTATCAATAACAGAAAAACAGTTTTCACACATGTTTTTGCCATTTAAATTAAGCAAAGTATCACATCCCTGAACTGAAAAATTTTAACCTATACCGGTAAATTTAGGGTTTCTAATGTTTTTCCAATCTGAAACATCGCAAACATCATTTGAATCAAATCCGGTTGCAACAAGTGTTCCGTCAGATTTAAGTCCAAGCGTATGATTTTGTCCTGCAGCAATTGCTACGATGTTTTTCCAGCCCGAAACATCACACTCATTATAAGAATTTGAACCTGTTGCAATAACGGTTCCGTCAGATTTTAGACCTATTGTATTAGTATCTGCAGCAATAGCCACAATGTTTCTCCAACCGGAAACACTGCATTCACCGTTATTGTTAATACCTGCCGCAACAACAGTTCCATCGGATTTAATACCAAACGAAGTATATTGTCCGGCAGCAACCGCAACAATATTTTCCCAACCAGATACATTACATTGACCATAAGTGTTGTCGCCTGTTGCAACAACAGTTCCGTCTGATTTAAGACCTACCGTGTGATAGTCTCCGGCGTCAACAGCAATAATATTACGCCATCCCGAAACATCACAACAACCGCCTTTAATCCATAGAGAACCATCGTTTTTTCCTGTAGCAACAACCGTTCCGTCGGATTTAAGACCTACGGTATGAGAATCTCCGGCTGAAACAGATACAATATTTTTCCAACCTGAAACATTACACTCGCCATCGGTATTCTGACCCGTTGCAACAACGGTTCCGTCAGATTTAAGACCTACAACATAATATGAGCCTGCATCGATATCTATAATGTTCTTCCATCCCGAAACATTTTCACCGCTGTATCTGTAGCCTATCCAATAAACAGTACCATCTGTTTTTATAGCTGCTGAGTTAGCTGTACCCGCCGCAATTGTCTTATATTTATTTGAGAATGAAAGCTTAGGCGGTTTGGTTGTTGTCGGTTTCCTTGTTGTAGGCTTCTTGGTTGTCGGTTTCTTTGTTGTGGGTGCCTTGGTTGTTGCTGTTGTTGTTTCTGAAGCAACAGTTTCTATCGCCTGTGTCAAAGAGGTTTTCATTGCTTCTGTCAGAGTTTCAAAAGGTCCTACAGTATGTGCATATGTGCCTGTTTGTGAATACTTGCCTCCGCTATCTTCATCAACCTTAATGTCTTCTTTTCCCGAAAACGCAACTACTGCGATTATCACAACAAGAATCAGTACTGCTACTGATGAAATTGGGATAAGTGTTTTCTTATCT
>JAZSCL010000145.1:0-5072 GCA_045602905.1 Acutalibacteraceae bacterium | reverse complement strand
TAGCCATGTCGTTCTGTGAGCCAAGGAGTTGAATCTATCAATTGTCTTCCTAAGACCGCTTGGCCTCCGACTTTTTTTGTTTTCAAGAATAACAGGTCTGAATGAGTCAACTATAGCAAGATATACAAACTCAACAACATAAGCACAAGTTATGGCTGCGGAATAAAAGCCGTTTTCTTCCGTGCCCGAAATTGCGGTCAGCATTATATGGTCGGTATTCTGCAAAACAACAAGCATTAACGAAGCCAGAATATAATGCTTACTTTTTGAGAACATCTTTTTGCCTCTTGAAAATGAAAAGCTGAACTTTCCGCCGCTTCTGAAATAAATAATAATAAGCAAAACGGCTATTACGGCATGTTCAACCGAATTTGAGAAAGCAAACCAATAAACACTTTTTGAAGCTGCAAGAAGATATATTTTATATACAGTAACAACTCCGTATGCAACAAGCATAACTAAAGATGACTGCTTTGATTTAAGCATATACTGAAACCAATACTGAATCATTTCCATAGCAGCAAAAACAAGCGATATGCTGTAAAGCACACAAACCAGAACAGTTTCATCTTCGCCGGGATTCGCCAGATAAGAAAATAATGTTACTCCCCCTATACAAACAAAACCCGATACAAGATTCATCAGCATTGATGTGCCGATTATCTCCCCTTCTTTTTGCGGGTCCTCAACAAGCTCATGCACAAGAGTTGCGTTGAAGCCGAGTTTCATTAGAGGCAAAGCAAAGGCAACAACCGATGCCGCATACTTTATCAGACCGTAATTTGAAGGCCCGAGAAATCTGGCAGTCAACATTCCCACTATCAACTGCAGCACCGATTGCATAATTTTACAAATAACTATCCACTTGGCATTATTTATAACCTTTGTGTAATTCATGTTTATGTAAATCCGTTTCAGTAATTTCCGCAGTGCCTTATTCAGACACTGCGGAATGTTTGTTTTATTATCCTATAATCTGACCGTTTTCATTGAATGTGTAGGTCATTTCAACAGAAAGTCCGTTTGTTTCCCATGCATAGTATGACTGATTAACGATAAGCGAACCGTCATATTTTACGAAATAATAGTATCCGTCAACATAGTTCAGGCCAACAGGTGCAGGTCTGCCGTTGATATAATAATACTTTATTCCGTCTCTTTCGAAGAAACCGTTATACATCTTTCCGTTTTCATCAAAATCATAGTTCTTTTCAGGAAGCAAACCGTTAGTTTCCCACGCATACTGTGTTTTGTTGACTGCAAGTTCTCCGTTTGAACCGCCTGCAAAATAGTAGTCATCGCCTACTTTTACAAGACCTACAGGTCCGGCTTTACCTGTATTATAGTAGTAAAGAACACCGTCTTTTTCCACTATACCGTCAAGCATCTTTCCGTCAGGACCGTACTCATAGGTGGATTCAGGTAACAGATTGTTTGCATTCCATGCATATTTCTTTTTGTTGACGGAAAGCCTTCCTTTTGCATCTTCAACAAAGTAATATGCACCGTCAATATAATACAGTCCGGGGTCAAGAATTTTACCGGTATCGTAGCAATACAATCCGTCTTCTTTTTCAACTATACCGTCAAGCATCTTTCCGTCAGGACCGAATTCATAGTTGCTTTCGGGAAGAAGTCCGTTGCTTTCCCATATATAATATCTTTTATTAACCGTTAATTCACCGTTCGGACCGCCTGCAAAATAGTAATCATCGCCAATTTTGATAAGACCTGCCTGCGATGTACGGCCTGTATCATAGTAGTAAAGAACACCGTCTTTTTCAACTATGCCGTCAAGCATTTTTCCGTCAGGACCGAATTCATAATGGCCTTCGAGAAGAAGCGAATTAGGTTTCCATACATAGTGTTTTTTATTGACCGCAAGTTCACCGTTGGCGCCGTCAGCGAAATAGTAATCATCGCCGATTTTGATAAGACCTGCCTGCGAGGGTATGCCGTTGGAATAATAGCAAAGAACTCCGTCAATTTCAACTATTCCGTTAAGAAGCTTTCCGTCAGGACCGAAACTGTAGTTTGCTTCAGGCAACGATTCATTTCCTGTCCATACTTTCTCATTAACAGAAATTTCGCCGTTTTCTCCGCTTACGTAATAGTATTCATCTCCTACAGAAACGAGGCCTGCCTTTGAAGGTCTGCCGTTTACATAATGATAAAGAACACCGTCTTTTTCAACTATTCCGTCAAGCATTTTGCCGTCGGGACCGAATTCATAATATCCTTCGGGGAAAAGACCGTTTGCTTCCCATACATATGCTCTCTTGTTGACAACAATCTTACCGTCAGGCTCGCCAACGAAGTAATAATCACCGTTAAATTCAACAAGTCCGACTGTTTTGCGTTTACCCACGGTGTAGTAATAAATTCCGTCAGCCTCTTCTACTATTCCGTTGAGCATTTTATAGTCTTCACCGAAATAATATACACCTACGGGAAGATCGCAATGTGTTTCAAACGCATATCCCTTGCCTGATTTTGCATATGCATCATAATAGAACAGATAATAATCGCCGTCAATCTTATGAATACCCTTTTGGGATATTCCGTCTTTTACATAGCAAAGACCCTTGCCTGCGTCTTCATAGAGTCCGTCGGGAATAACCTCATCTTTGCATATTCCGTCTGTACCGAAATCATACCAGTAATAATCCTGACTGTTTGACTCGGTTACACGACGGCAGCCTTCGTATCTGTAAGTGTTTTCAAAATAATATCTGTTGCCGTCAATTACTTCCCATCCTGTCTTATAATAAGAAGGGCCGTAGTAATATCTGTAACCCAGAACGCACTTAACCCATACACCTGATGTTATTCTTCCCGTTGCTTCAAAATTATAGGATACTGCACCAACCTTATAGTATCCGGGTTTTGCAGCCATTGTATCGGAATGGAAATAGTACCAGTCTTCTCCGATCTGATGCCAGCCCGACACGAGCTCACCGATCTTTGAATAACGGTAAACATCATATATTTCATCATAGAATACACCGGTATATCTGGTCTGACCTATATTGATTCCGTTATCGCCGAAATCATAATAATATCCGTCAACAAGTCTGACACCTTTATATCTTTCGCCGTCTGCATAGTATGCAAATCCGCCTTCTTCGTTAACCCAGCCGTCTTTGACAGCCTTGGAAAGAGTATAGCTGTCTTTGAACTGTGCATAAACGTTGCCGAAAAATCCGCCCTTTTCATTTTCATCATTGGGATTTACAAACGGATAGATTCCGTATGCTTTCTGATTTTCAGGCTTACCTGCAAATGAATAGAGTGCATTTGCACGCATATAAACATTATAGCTGATTTCACCGTTATTGACTGCATCAAGACGGTCTTTTGTCCACTGTGCATCATCCTTGGGGATAAGCTTTATTCCCTTGAGAATGCAAAGCGGATTTGCCGTTTCAGGGTCGATTGACTGAGTCTGGTCAATCCAGTTAAGGGTCATTGTAAGAGTATTTGCCTCTTCGACATAATCAATTCCGTTAAGTTCGAAATAATCATTGATAAGAGTAACCTCTGAATAGTCAACAATGAAATCATCGTCAACCTTAACCGTAGGCTTAACCTCTGTCAGTACGCTTACACGTTCTGCAAGCTGAAGAAGGAATGTCCATGCCGATGCACCTTCAAGTTCAGCGCCCGGAAGCATTGTTGTAAGCTCTGCAAGCTGCTCAGGAATCGGAATCTGAGTCATATCGATTGCGAAAGTATAATCGGTTATCATGGGTTCATCTGTGTTTACGATATCATAAACCAGATTATCCTCTGTTGTTGAGTTGGAAACCGTTCTTGTCCATGCAAAAACACGGTCACCGCCGGTTGCCTTATCAAAATCAAAGGAAATATCTCCCTCATTATACAATGAAACACTTATTGAGGCAGTTTTGTCAGGGTCGGCAGCAAGAGATGCGGTAATAACCGCATTCTTGATTCCTGTTCCTTCTGTTGCAGTGAATCCGAATCCGTCAATAACACCTGCAGCAGGATTATTAACAGTAAGAACAATATCTTCATGAAGAACCGTTACGGGTTTGCTTTC
Source organism: Acutalibacteraceae bacterium (assembly GCA_045602905.1). Taxonomy (GTDB): domain Bacteria; phylum Bacillota; class Clostridia; order Oscillospirales; family Acutalibacteraceae; genus CAG-177. Next base: position 1,009 of record JAZSCL010000145.1, on the reverse strand, counting down.
GTAAAGCGCAACAACGGGAATCTCTGTTCTGATTCCGTAAATCGCATCTATATTGTTCTTGGTGAAATATACACGGTCAGGCACAACGATATTCATTGTCTTTTTGCCGAGAATTTCATCACCGAGCATTACATAAACTTCAACCGTACCGTTTCTTAAGCCGGTAAATACGCCATCCTCGGTTACGGTTCCCCATTTTTCATCGGAAACCGCCCATGTTATGCCTTCGGGAAGTTCTGCCGAATTACCGGTTGCACTTACACCTGCAGCCGTAAGCTGAACAGATGCACCCTTTGTTAAATAATCTGTTTCACTTTCAATAATTGCATGATGGAATGCAGTTGAGCTGGGTGCGGTTGAAACAATCATAAGCGATGTACTTACGGAACGGGCAGCGCCGTCGGAAGGTCTGCTTGCAACGCTTAACTTATCATCGCCTTCAAGCTTTGCAACATATGTTGTTGAACCGCCGCCGTCAAGGTTAATAGCCTGAACACAGCCTGCATCAAACATAATCTGAGCAATCTCAATCATGCTGCCGCCGCAGGAAATAGGCTCCTGTCTGCCGTCAAGAACCATAAACACAACCTTGCCGGTTCTTGTGATACCAACCGCTGTTCGGCTTGCACGGCTTGTATAATAATTTGATGTCTGGGTTATGTCGATTTTACCGTCGGTAATCAGCATTGAACCGAAGCCGCCGATGGCTTCTTTAAGCTGTCCTCTGTAGATATTATTATATTCTTCAGCGGTACCGATAACGGGTGTTCCGTCTTTAAGAATACCGAAGAAACCGTTTCTTGGATTATAAGCATGGTATTCCGTACCGTCCATAATAAGGAGACCGCCGGGTTCACCAGTACCCATATTAAAGCCGTCACCGTTAATACTTGCGATTACATTATAATTTTCAATGTAATGTTCGCTTTCAGGGTTGCCGTATTTTTCCTGAGCTGCATTTGCCTGCGTAAGAACAGGCTGCATACAAGTCGGAGGCCAAGCGGTCTTA
>JAZSCL010000144.1:0-35756 GCA_045602905.1 Acutalibacteraceae bacterium | reverse complement strand
AGGCGCACTTGCAAAAACGGGCTTTGCAATCGTTGCACTTCCCATCGGCGCAGTTCTTACAATCGCCGTTCTTCTCGGCATCAAGGCTGCAACAAAGAAAAAAGCATAATTTCTGCATGGGATAACAAAACCCTTCCGTTTCGGCGGAAGGGTTTATTTTTACATATCTTTAATTGTATCAAAGAGTTCTTTCATTCCTTTTGAAACGATGCCTTTGATTGAAAATTCCGCATAATTCAGGTCGTGATCATGATTCTCAAAATAATGAACGGTAAGATTTGTTTTTCCTTTTTCTTTAAAAATCTTTTCAATATCCCTTGCCTGTTGTTGCGGCGTCATCGCATCGTATTCACCTGCAAAAATATGAATGGGCAAATCAAGCTTCGGCAGAGTTTCTTTATTTGCAGGCAGTGAAAAATGATTTTTCCACCATACTGACGTCAGCCTGACTCCGTTATTCTCCGCAAGCCATTTATCATCGTCTCTTTCAATCGCATCAAAGGTTGCTTTTATATAATCAGGGTTGGCAAAATCTTCGGCGGTCAGCCTGCCGTCTCCGTTTTTATCAAGCTCTTCAAAGCTCTTATCTCCGAAAACGGCTTTTCTTACATTATGCTTGTCCGCTTCAATATCTTCTCTGCTGATATATCCCTTTTTGTCATAATCAAAAATTCTTCTGTACTGCACCAGCGAGGAGTTTCCCATCAACTGCCATGTAAAGGTTTCTTTTAAGTTTTCATTGCAGTAGCCTGCAAGAAACAAGCCGTCAATCCTGACATTATTACGCATCGCAACAAGGGATGAAACTATTGTCCCCTCGCTCCAGCCCATAAGATAAACGGGCATTTCATATCCGCTTTTTTCACGAAGATATTTTATTATGCATTCAATATCCTCTGCACTTCTCAACGGAGTATATTTCAGATAATCTTTTTCGTTGATTTCATAATAGTACGGTGCTTTGCCGCCGTCTGTAACGCCCCTCGTGCTGTATCTGCAGTAGAGAATATTTCTGTTATTAAGCTCATCCGCAAAGAACTGATGATATGAAACTTTCTTGCCGTCAGGGTTTTTACGCATGGTGCGGTATGTCATTGGTCCGGAGCCGTTAACATGAATCACGATTTTTTTCGGCTTTTCAGGAATTGTGAGCATAACATCAAGCATATAACCGTCTGAACATTCAACCGAGAGCTTTTTCTCGTTCTTTTTTCTGAACTTCAACATAAAAACATCTCCTTTTCACTTATAAGATGCTTTAAAACGGATTCCGGTCTATTATTTTATTTCTGCTTCTGCAAAGCCTATGCACTCTCTGCCCCTCAGCATATCAGCGGTGTCTCTTGCATTGAAGTAAAGACGGAGCTTGTTGCCGTATCTGACAAGATGGCTGGCATACACAAATTCCTTCATCCAGTCCTTGCCGTCAACAACAGACGGCTCAACAAGAATTTTTTCAAGCTCAAACGAAATGCCGTCGGCGGATGTCAGCAGAATTATTGCGGAATGGCTGTGACCGTCTTTTTCGTATAATCCGTTTTGAATTCCGATATAGCCGTCTTTCAGTCTGTATACTTTAAGACAACCACTGCAGAGATTGAGATAAGGGTTGTTTTTGTCGGGAGAAATAATCGGTTTTCGGGCAGAAGCATAACCCTTTGAGATATCCTTGCTTTCCGCATATCCGATATAGGTTGGCTCACAGAATCCGCAGTCTTTTATGAATGTCATACCGCAGGAATAATACATACGGTTGATGCCGTTTTCACGAAGGAGGAACGGATTGGATATTGCCGACCCTCTGTCGCTTTTCTCATAACCTTTTGCATCGGTGACTGCCGGTGTCGGCTTTGACCAGTTAATAAGGTCTGTGCTTTCCGTAACATAGATTTCCGATTTCCATTTGACAGCATTTATAACATTCAGACCGTTCATTATGAGGGGTCTTGTTCTTTCGTAGAAAAGATAGTACCTGCCGTCAATATAGTTGATATTGGGGCGCATGGCACGGTTAAGAACTTTTTTCACCTTTCGGAAATCAACGCCGTCATCGCTGATGAAATGATATACACCGAATGTGGTGTGCAAAAACATATGCCATTTGCCGTCATGACAGTTGTCGGGTGTAAGCACCGATGGGTCAGCCACAACAATCGCACCGCCGAAGGGTTTCAGCACCGGACTGCTTTTGCTGATTTTAAAGTCAGCATTTATTATCTGATTCACGGTTAAATTCTTCATAATAAACCTCAGTTTAATTTGATGATAAAAGTATAATATAAAAAATCACGGATGGCAATAAGATTCTGTTTCAAAGTTAAATGTTGTTATGGAAATAATACAGAATCTGTGCGTCAACATCAAAATAGTAAACAGAATAATTATGAAATTTTTCGTATATTCCCTGACCAATCGGTTCTCCGTATTTAGTTTCAATACAGAAGTAATCTCCCTCGGTTACAATGCTTCTGTCAAAGTCATAATTCTCCTCGAGTTCTCCGCCTACCGCTTCAACCCACCCTTCAAAGTCATCGATATGTAACAGAATCTCCTCCACATCTTCATCGGTTGTTACAGTAAAATGCTCTGACGATTCAAGATCCCAGACGGTAATTGAATCATAGTAATACTTGGCATAATCGGTAAAATCCTGAAAACCTCCTGAAGTGTAAAATTCTCTGCTTTCATAATCAGGCAAAGATGCAAGTGCCGATTTTTGATAGTTGTGTGCCCACAAACCAAACAGTAACATAGCCGGCAACAAAACAAGCAATAATATAATTGATAATAAAATGAATACGAGTTTTTTCATATCGGTTCTCCTCCGTTATTGCAACTCTCTGAATCAGTATACCATAGTCAAGTTTGCTTTTCAATAATTTCTATTGTAAGGTGTTCCGTTGACACCTTGCCTGATAAGAGAACTTATCAAAAAGATATATGTTTCAGCCGCCGACAAATCAAGCGGCAAAAGAAAACGGCGTGACCAAAGTCACGCCGAACCTTGAAAATATTCAATTTCCGGAAATAAAACAAAAACTGTTTTACGTACCCTGCGATTTTAACCGTGGGTTTTGTTGTTAGTTTAATTATTTAAACTTTCTCTTACGAGCTGCCTCTGACTTCTTCTTTCTCTTTACAGAAGGCTTTTCGTAATGTTCTCTTTTGCGAACCTCCTGGATAACGCCGTCTCTTGAAGTCTGTCTCTTGAATCTTCTGAGTGCGTTTTCGAGTGACTCGCCTTCCTTAACTTTTACCTGGCTCATTGTATTCCCTCCCCTCGTTAATTAGGGACTATAATTCAAAATTCATAGCTTGTTTGGTATTATACAACAAACAGACCCTGCTTGTCAACCTTAAAAATATGAATTTTTAAAACATTCAGGGCTTAACAACGATATTTACAAGTCTGCCCTTGACATAAAGCTCTTTGACGATTGTCATTCCGCTTATTGCTTCGGCAATCTTATCAAGTGCCTTTGCGGCGGCAAGAGCTTCTTCCTGAGTTGCTTCTGCGGCAATAACGAGCTTTTCTCTGACCTTGCCGTTAATCTGGATGGCAATTTCGATTTCGTTATCAACGCACTTTGATTCGTCATAAGTGGGCCAGCTTTCAAATGCGATTGTTTCGTTGTGACCGAACATCTCCCAGATTTCTTCACAGATATGGGGTGCGATAGGGCTGAGCACCCTGATGAAGCCCTCTGCAAATTCCTTGGGACAGCTGTCTGCCTTATAAACCGCATTAACAAAAATCATCATCTGGCTGATTGCCGTGTTGAAAGCCAGATTTTCAAAATCCGATGAAACCTTACGGATTGTAACATTATAGATTTTTTCAAGCTCAGCATATTTGCTGTCATTTATCTTTGTTTCATCGGTGAAGAAATTCCACACTCTCGAAAGGAAACGCTTTGCACCTTCAACACCCTGATTGCTCCAAGGCTTTGAAGCTTCAAGGGGGCCCATAAACATCTCATAAAGACGAAGAGTATCTGCACCGTAATCACGAACGATATCTGACGGGTTTACTACAAATTCAGGGAATCGCTTACCCATCTTGATACCGTTTGAGCCGAGAATCATACCCTGATGAACAAGCTTTTTGAACGGCTCTTTAACCGGCGAAACGCCCTCGTTATATAAAAATCTGTTCCAGATTCTTGAATACATAAGGTGGCCTACTGCGTGTTCGGGTCCACCGACATAAAGATCAACGGGAAGCCAATGCTTGAGAAGCTCGGGGTCGCAGATTTCTTTGTCATTGTTCGGGTCGATGTATCTCATAAAGTACCAGCTTGAGCCTGCCGAACCGGGCATCGTTGATGTTTCGCGCTTGCCCCTGACACCGTTTTTCTCAACATACTTCCAGTCCTCTGCATTTTCGAGAGGTGCCTGACCGTTCTTGCCCTTGTATTCCTCCAGCTCAGGAAGAACAAGAGGAAGTTCTTCGTCATCAAGAACATGGATTTCACCGTCATCCGTATAGTAAACGGGAACGGGTTCTCCCCAATAACGCTGTCTTGCAAAAATCCACTCACGGAAATGGTAGTTAACCTTTCTCTTGGCAACGCCCATCTTTTCAAGCTTCTGAGTGATTGCTTCCTTTGCTTCCTCAACGGTAAGACCTGTGAATTCCTCGGAATTAATAAGCTTACAGCCCTTGCCGAGATAACCGCCCTTTTCAAAGGCACACTCGGAAACATCTGCACCGTCAACAACCTGAATCATGGGAATATTATGTACTACCGCATATTCAAAGTCACGCTGGTCATGGCTGGGAACCGCCATAACAGCACCGGTGCCGTAGCTTGCAAGAACAAAATCGCCGATATAAACGGGAACTTCCTTGCCGTTTACGGGGTTAATTGCATATACACCTTTAAGAGGACAGCCTGATTTTGTTTTGTTAAGATCGGTACGGTCCATATCGGACTTTTTAACGGTTTCCTGAATATAGGCATTAACCTCATCTTTATTTTCGATTCTGGGCATAAGCTCCTTGACAAGGTCGCCGTCAGGAGCCATAACCATAAAGGTTATACCGTAAATAGTTTCAATACAGGTTGTAAAAATTGAGAACTTGCCTCCGCCGACAAGCTGGAATTCAACCTCAACACCCGTGCTTTTTCCTATCCAATGACGCTGCATATCCTTTGTTGACTCGGGCCAGTCTATTTCATTAAGACCGTCAAGAAGTTCTTCGGCAAATGCAACCTGATCTATAACCCACTGCTTCATGTTCTTACGGACTACGGGATAACCGCCGCGCTCACTCTTGCCGTCGATAACCTCATCGTTGGCAAGAACCGTGCCAAGCTCCTCGCACCAGTTAACGGGAATATCAACAAGCTTTGCATAGCCTTTGAGATAAAGCTGTTTGAAAATCCACTGTGTCCACTTATAGTATGAGGGGTCTGAGGTAGCAATCATCTTAGACCAGTCATAGTCAAATCCAAGTTCTTTGAGCTGTTTGGAGAAGGTCTGAATGTTATCCTGAGTAAATCCGTTGGGATGATGGCCTGTTTTAACGGCATACTGCTCTGCGGGAAGACCGAATGAATCATATCCCATCGGATGAAGAACATTGTAGCCTTGCATTCTCTTCATTCTTGAAACAATATCTGTAGCGGTATAGCCTTCGGGGTGACCTGCGTGAAGACCTACACCCGAGGGATAGGGAAACATATCAAGAACATAATATTTGGGCTTTGAGAAATCCCAGACATCCGTTTTGAATGTTTCATGATCCTCCCAATATTTCTGCCACTTTTTTTCTATATTAGCGTAATCATAATGAGCCATTTTGCTCAACTTCCTTTCAAATCAACCTGTGTTTATATTTCAGGGTCGATGTAGGCATCGACCCCTACAATTTTTTAATCTTCTGTGATAATATCGCTTAAATCCATGATGCTTGCGTCCGCCCACAAGCGCTCAAGATTATAATATTCTCTGTCTTCGTGTCCGAAAATATGAACGATTATTGAGCCGTAGTCAAGAAGAATCCAGCCTGTTGCTCTGCCTTCAATGTGCTGAGGGTCGATGCCGAAGCGCTCTTTGATTTCGTATTCAACATCATCCGCAAGCGACTTGACATGAGTGTTCGAAGTACCCGATGCAATAACAAAATAATCGGAAACTATCGTTACTTCCTCGGTTTTGATAGCGGTTATATCAATCGCTTTCTTTTCGTCGAGCACTTTTACTATTTCTATTACAAGTTCTTTAGAATCCATTACTGTCCTTTCCCTTCAAAATGAAGAAGCATATCATTATAACATTCAACCGTTGCGGGATGAATAAGCTTATCGGCGGAAACAAGTTTTTCGATTGTGTAGCGTGAAGTATAGAGAATTGCGTGTTCAAGACTTATATCCGCAAGCTTCCTGACAACGTCTACATCTTTATATTTCCTGTCTGCAGAGATAAAATCCGCCGTGTAAACAATTTTTTGGAGCAAGGTCATTCCTGCCCTGCCTGTTGTGTGCCACCTGACGGCACCGAGAATATCCTCATCATCGGCAATTTTTTTGTTTCTGAGGAACGCAGCACCCGAAATCTGATGCCATACTTTCTGGTTTGCAAATTCAACCTTTGTCAGATTTTCACCCGCATCGGATATTTCGTTAAGCTGCTCCGCCGCCGACGCATTCTTCATAACATCGTGAAGCAGACCCGCAAGCCTTGCTTTTTCAACATCCGCACCGTATTTTTCCGCAAGCAGTGCCGCACATTCGCTCACGCACTCGCTGTGGTGCATTCTGTAATCATCAAGCCTGTCAAGAAGAATTTTTCTGTATTCCGAAAGTCCGTCGTCATACAGACCGTTTTCTTTTATGAATTCGAGCACCGAGGGATCAATCATATCCGTCTGATTACCGTCACTTGCAATTATTCCTCTTATCTGAGTTGAGCTGATTTCCAAAGGCTCAATGTCGAGAAAAACGATTCTTTCTCTCTGCTCCGGCGTGTAATCCGATAAATCGGGCTCATATCCCTTTTCACGGGATGCGGCACAGATAACCGCAAGCTCCATAATCTCTTCCCAGAGATACCACTGTCTGAAGGTTCTGAGCATATCCGAGCCGACTATGAAATAAAGTTCATCATCGGGATAATGCGATTTCAGCTCACGCAGAGTTTCAACCGTGTAGCTTTTATCGCCCCTGTCAAGCTCGATTGAGGAAACCTCAAAGCGGCTGTCGCCGCAGAAAGCCATGCGGCACATCTGCAGTCTTGCTTCGCCGTCGGCAAGCTTGCCTGCGGATTTATGAGGAGGAATGCATGAAGGAATAACTATCACCTTTTCTGCTCCTATTGCATCCGCAGCCGACCTTGCAAGTCTAACATGACCTGCGTGGGGAGGATTGAATGTTCCTCCGAAAACACCGATTTTAATAGGAATCTCTCCTTATTTAAGATTAACCTTCTTATGCATCACATAGGATGTTGCAAAGAACATTATAACATCCAGAATAATGAATGCAAATCCCGGAGTTACTTCCATTGCAAGTCTGTTGCCCGAAAGATATTCACCGGGCTGAAGAATTCCGAAGCTGAGAGTTTTATCTTCATTGAACACCATAACAAAGTTGACGATTTCCGTTGTCTTGAACGCAAGAATAAGGAAAACAATTGCTGTCACAAAGAAAATAATAATCGATGCAACGATGGAATGCTTCTGGAGAAGTCTCACATGAGAAACGGTTATCGAGAAATAAACTATTGATACAAAGCTTAAGAAAATAACGAAGAACATCATTACGATATAAACAATGTAAGCAATAATCTGAGTTGTTGAGGGGATGTCGCCGAGCATACTGAGAAGACCTTCAATAAACGAAATCTTTTCCATGCCGATAACTTCATCCGCTGTGTAATTCATAAGAAATGCACTTACAAGCATGAACGAAGCATAACTGAGAATCATCCAACCGCCGTAAACAACAACCTTTGAAGCAAGAAGCTGGTTGCTTGATACAGGCAATGTGAAACTCAGATAACCCTGAGGGCTGAAAAGCGATTTGAAGAAGTCGTAAACAACAAAGAAGAAGGTTACGAAAATCAGCAAGAATGAAACAATAATTGAAAGAGCGATTGAAATGTTTCTTGCGAGCGTTACTTTTTCCGCAAACTCACCGCTGACGGAGCCTCCTTGAATGAATGCACAAACGAGGAAGAATCCTACAAGAATCAACAAGGCGATGTAGAAAAGGCTGATTACTCTTGCACTTGCAAGAAAATCGTTCTTAAGAAGTTTAAAAAACTTGTTTTTGGGTTTAGAATTGCCAGTCAACACTGAACACCTCCTTGAAAATATCGTTGATTGTTTTTCCGCTCTGTGTGATATTGGCAACGGTATCCTTCATAAGAAGCTTGCCTCTGCCTATCATAACAATTGAATCGAAGATTTCTTCAACATCCTGAATAAGATGGGTTGACATAAGAATTGTTGAACCCTCAGGACGGTTTTTGAGGATTGTTTCAAGAATAAAATCTCTTGCGGCAGGGTCAACACCGCCCATAGGTTCGTCAAGAATATAGAGCTTTGCATTTCTGCACATAACAAGAAGGAGCTGAAGCTTTTCCTGCATACCTTTTGACATGGTTTTAACCTTCTGCTTATGAGGAAGCTGGAACACGTCAATCATGTGCATTGCCTTCGCTTTATCGAAATCGTCATAGAAATCGGCAATGTAATTGACTGCATCGTCTGTTGTCATCCAGCTTGCAAGATAAGTTTTTTCAGGCAGAAACGCAACAATTGATTTGCTTGCCTTTCCGGGTTTATTGCCGTCAATAAGCACCTCACCCGAATAATCGTTGATAAGACCCGTCAGAATCTTTATCAGCGAGGTTTTACCGCTGCCGTTAGGTCCGAGCAGTCCGATAATCTGACCGCTTTCAAAGCTGAACGAAACGCCGTTCAGAACCTGATGGCTGCCGTATGATTTTGAAAGATTATTTACGGAAATAATATCTGACATTTTTTCCTCCCGTTTTCAGGAAAATCCTGTATTTTTTGGTAATTTGAAAATCCTGACATATTATATCACTTAAAATATTAAATTAAAAGAGCTAATTTGTTAATTATTTTTCTTTATTACGCTCGTTAATCTGATTTGTAATTCTCACATTTGCGGATTTGATTATCTTAGTTACAACATTTGATTTTGTTTCGATATCATAGTCCTTGCCGTCGGAAAGATTCTCGTAATGCTTTTTATAGTCCTCCTCTGCAAGCTCACTTCTCAGATAGAGATCCCAGTCATAATCATCCTCATTGTTCTTGACGTAATAGAACATATATATACCGTAATCATCGGAGAAAACAGCGGTATCGCCGGGTTTTCTTACCTTGTCAAACAGCCAGTTGTTGATTTCGAAGCTGTATTCGTTTGACCTTACATCTCTTTCGGGAGTATAGCTTGACATAGCAGCAATTTCCGCAAAGCTTTCAGGTGTTGCATCGCCGTTTTTCCAATCCTCAAGCATCTTTTCAACATTTTCAACTTCAGCTTTCTTCTGTTCATCGCTGAACGCTGCATTGTGGTCAACCTCATAGGACATTATATGACAGCTTGTGCTGTAATAAGGGAGTTCAACAATATGGCAGAGATAATAGAAAAGCTGACCTTCAACAACCTGAGTTTCACCTCTTACCCGGTCAGGGCTGAACATCCACTCCGCAACCTCATCGCCGAAGGTGTTTGCAATTGAGTGTTTGGTAACATAGAAGCACTGCGTTACAACCTCGGCGTTGTAGCCTTCCTTCGGATAGTTTGCCTTTGCATAATCAAGGAATTCCTGCTCTGTTCTGACCTTTGAAGCCTCAACGGCATCGTATGTGCCTTCAATGGGATAAACTCTTGCCTTGATAACCTTATATTTATTGTTGCTTTCTTCAAGCATCTGTGCAACTGTTTCTTCGGAATACGACTCATAATATTCATTCTGCTTCGCATACTCATATTTCGTTGCATATGCCGAAATAATTTCTCTTGCGGCAAACATGGAATAGGTCAGACCTTCTGTATATACTCCTGCGATATATTCATCAGTTTCCATCTGTTTCTGTTTTGCATAGTTTATCGCACGGCTGTAGCTCATAATGAGATCGGCAATTTCGCTTTCCTCAAGCTGAACATTTTCTTTCATTGCCATATCAAATCCGAGGTAATTAAGCTTTATTTTGTCTGCCGCTTCAAGCACAAACTGTTCCGCCCATGTTATATCCTTTGAAGGATGCTTCTGTTCATCGGGAAGAGTATCGATATCGTAGCCTGTTCTGTTTGCGCCTGCTTTTTCAACAGAATACTGAACAGCAGTCATCTGTGTACGGTACTGGTCGAGATAATAGAGATGAAATTCCGAACGGGAAATATCTCTGTTTCCGAGCGTCATTGCAACGCCGTGTTTCTGACACGCCGATGCGCTGTCAATTTCAGCCTGCTTAAGAATTTCGGCAAGAGGCTCTGCAACCTGAGCACCTTTATATTCGACATATGTATAATTGCTCATCTGAATGCCTTCAATATCCGATGATGAGGTTGAAGATTCGGTTGCGGTTGTCTCTTTGTTTTTGTCAATTGCGGGTTTAACAACGAAAATGCCGAGAAGAATGCAGGCAACAAGAAAAACTGCCGCCGCTGATATGATTATTGCGGTTTTTTTATTTTTACTCATAGAATCACCTTAATTCTGTTTTCTTACAATTTTATATTCATCAAAAGGATTGAAATAAGGGCATTCAAATGCTCCGCCCTGCATGAATCTGTAAAGCTCGTCCTCATCGAGATTAACAAGACATTCATAGCATTCATATTCCTCATTATAATCGTAGTGAGCACAGCTTTCGCATATGTTTGAGCCTGCCATTTTATTCACCTCAATAAATAGGGATTATAATTTCCTTTTCTGTTTTAACCACACCGTCAGTGCCGATTTCTTTCAGATGCGGAGCGAAAAACAGTCCGGGTGCACGCCCCGAAGGATAAAGCTCCATAAGAGGTACCATAACAAATGCTCTTTCAAGCACTCTCGGATGTGGAAGAGTCATCTCAAAGCTTTCGTTCTTGAAGCCTTCATAAAGAATAAGGTCAAGGTCGATTATTCTCGGTCCGTTCTTTTTTTCTCTTACTCTGCCCATAGCCGCTTCTATTCCGAGGCATTCGCCCAGAAGAAGAGCAGGCGAAACCGTTGTTTCAACCAGCAAGGCAGCATTATAGAAATATTCATCGTCCTCGCCGCAGTCCACAGGCTCTGTTTCATAAACCGATGATGCTTTGATTATTTTAACTCCGTTAAGCTTTGCAATAGCTCTGACCGCCGCATTTATGTTTTCGATTCTGTTTCCCAGATTTGTGCCTATTGCAATTACCGCTTCACTCACAGCACTCATTCCTTTCTGTTTCTTTCAATTTCAACGCCCACATATTCAAAATCCGCATCAATGGGTGCATCGGGTTTTTTAAGAAGAATACGAAGTGACTGAATTTTTTTGAATCTTTCAAACAGACCTTCCGAAACCCTTTCCGCTGCCCTTTCAACCAAATCATATTTGTGACTTGTAAAAATGCGTATTGTTTCCTCAATTATTTCCGCATAGCTGACGGTATCATCCACACTGTCCGTTTTGCACGGCACGGAAATATCAACATATGCATCAATATCCAGAATAAAATTCTGTCCGTTTGCCTTTTCCTCGGGATTTACTCCGTGATACGCAAATATTTTTAAATTTCTGATAAGAATTTTATCCATTATTTACCCTTTCTGAATATGGCATCTGCCACTCTTGCACCTTGCACTGCAGAAAAAACATCGTGCGCTCTGATTATATCCGCACCGCCCGCAATTGCCGCCGTATGAGCCGCAACAGTGCCCGCATCACGCAACGCACAGTTTTTTTCTCCGCTTGCAGTACCTATGAATCTTTTTCTTGATGCCGCCGCAAGAAGAGCAACCCCCTTGAATTTGAGCCATTCCGTTTCTCTTAGCAGCTCAAGATTGTTTTCGTAGCTTTTCCCGAATCCGAAGCCCGCATCAAGGCACAGCTGAGATTTGGAAAGTCCGCATTTGCCCGCAAGGGTGAGGGCATCAAGGAAGAATTTTCTGACCTCCTCAACAATCCCCTGTTCATATTCAGCAACAGCCGCCGAGCCGCACGGATTATGCATAACAACATATCCCGCACCGTATTTAACCGCAAGCGATGCCATTTCTTCGTTAAAAACGCCGCTTACATCGTTGATTATCACCGCACCCGATTCAAGCGCCGCTTCGGCACATTCGGGATAGAAGGTGTCCACGGAAATCGCAGCACTGATTTTCCCTTTGAGGGAATCTATAACCTGCACAAGTCTTTCCTTTTCTTCCTTTGCAGGCAAAATAACCGCATCGGGTCTCGTTGAGTTTGCGCCGATATCGATTATATCCGCACCCTGCATCTGCATTTCAAGTGCGTGCTCCAACGCTTTTTCGGGCGTATTATACATTCCGCCGTCTGAAAAAGAATCGGGTGTATAATTCAGAATTCCCATAACATAAGTCCGCTTGCCGAGTGGGAATTCAAAATTTCCTGCTCTGAACATTACTGTCTTCCTCCGGTCAGAAGCGAAATTGCCTCTGCTCTTGTTTTTGAATCGCTTCTCATTGTGCCTCTGAGTGCCGAGGTTCTTGTCTGCGCACCCGATGCTCTTGCGCCTCTCATTGTCATACAGAGATGCTCCGCCTCAACAACAACCGCAACTCCCATAGGATTGAGATGCTCATCAAGGAAATCCGCAATCTGAGCGGTAAGTCTTTCCTGAAGCTGAGGTCTTTTTGCGAATGATTCGCAGATTCTTGCAAGCTTGGAAAGACCGATAACCTTTCCGTCCGATGGAATATAGGCAATATGCGCCTTACCCATAAACGGAAGAAGATGATGTTCGCACATGGAATAAAGGGGAATATCCCTCACAACAACCATTTCTTCATTGCCCTTTTCGTTGAAAAGCTTGAGGTGTCTTGTGGGGTCATCCTCGAGACCCGCAAAAATCTCCTCATACATTCTTGCCACTCTTGACGGCGTTTCAACCAGACCCTCTCTGTCGGGGTCTTCACCGATGGCAATAAGAATCTCCCTTACCGCCGCCTCTATTCTCGGTTTATCCATAAAGCATTCCTGCCTTTCACACATATTCAATAACAATCAATATTTTTTGTTCTTCATCTATTCTGTAAACATTATCTGTTTTGATTTTCTTTCCGTTTTGCTTTTCGTATTCCCTGAAGCATCTGTTAATTTCCCCGTTTTTTCCGAGATTATCTGCCGCACGGCGGTAATCATCACCGTGTTCAAACTGAACGCTGACAAAACTCTTTCCGTTTTCAATTGCGTGGCATACAAGAAAAAGGATTTTATCCTCCGCATCGCTGTTAAAATCATCAAACACAATTGCGGTTTTATTGAAATAGTTTTCTTTCGTTGCGGTGCATTCGACCCTCTGATTTTCGGGAATATGGGTATCCTTTATCATTTCATCGCTGAGATTGAAATACTCATAGCGTTTCTGACTGTTCTGAATTCTGTCAACAATGCTCGGAATTTCTTTTTCATTTTCCGCAAAAACAGGGTCATTCCATGTGCAGTCAAAATTATAATATTCGCCGTTTATTCTGACTATATTCCACATATGATTGACTTCCTCGGTGCTTATGCTTTTTCCTCTTACCGTCATGCTTTCAATCTTCGCCTTGTCAAAGAGCATTTTTGCCGCCTTGGAATAGCCCTCGCAGGCAGCCTCTCCGTTAACAAAAACACTGTATGCGGTTGAATACGCAAATCCGTTTTCTTCTTCAAACCTGTATTCGCAGTTATCAACAATATAGTCGTTGATTTCAAGCTCTGTCTGCCACTGGTCTGACGGTGCGGAAAGACCCGAAATCACGTTTTCGCAGATGCCGTTGATTTTTTCCTCCGCCTCACGGTATTCGCCGTCTGTCATGGTATATTCCATAACGCAAAAAGTTCTGAACCAATGGTTACGGATTTCCTTGTAGCCCTTCACAAAATACAAATCGGGATTATCGTCAATAAGAGCCTGAAACACAACTTCCGCATCCTCTTCTTCAATTGAAGGAATCTGTATTTTTTCAGGCATCTGATAAACTTTTTCCAGAACCTCATTATATGTATGCTTCTGCTTTGCCGTCAGACTGTCATAATGGTGCTTATACGGACTTCCTTTGCTGACAATCTTTACGGGCTCAACATCACTCCAATTATCGGAACGGTTAACAATTATTCTTGCAACCGATATAATCGCAAAAACCACGCTTATAGTAAGAAGCGTGCTTAAAAATAGCGAAAAAAACTTTTTACCCATAGTTATTCCTTAAACTCCTGCGGTGTTTCCGCTGTTCTTTTAACCTTGAATCCGTTTTCAGCCATAGCGTTTACCGTTTCACGCATTGACGAAAAATCAACAATCGAAATATCGGTTTCAAGCGAATTTGAAATGTTGGAATAAACCTTTTCCGCCCTTGACACCAACGACGGTCTGAATACGCTTTCAAAAATCTGAACCATAACCAACGACTGATATGTTAATCCTCTTTCTCCCTGAGTGTCGAGATAGCGGATATATTTCAGCATGGTGTCACCCTTCATATTCTGCTTACCCTTAACAAGAATAAGAGCAAGGTCATCTCCTCTGTATTCAATCTGCTCAGGCACATTGATATTCACTCCGCCGAGATAGTTTATCATAGATTTGAAGCCCTCGTCGTCAGAGCCGATATATCCGTCGATTTTTATTTCGTATTCTGTTTCAAGAGCCGAAACAAGCTTGCCGTTGCCGAAGGTACGCTTTATTTCTTCGACGCTGAGGCTTCTTGACTGATAATCAACATGGGTTGACGCCTTAACGGGCAAAACCGTCAGCACTCTTTCGGGCAGACGGACATTGACGAGCCACGCCATACGCATTCTGCCGTTTTCGGAATCCTCAAGCCAGAAAAACCATGTTTTTTCGTCACTTACGACGGAATTTTCCTCTTCGGCAATTTCGGTTGATGTTTCCGTAACGGAATCGCCGCCCACGGCAGTTTTGATATCGAAATCATACTTGCCGAGGATGGCAAGCACCGATATAACAAGCACCGCAAGCACGCAGGAAACCAGGATGACTGAAAATTTCTTTATGTCACCCTTACCGTTTCCGCCGCCTGAGGAAAACATCATATTGTTTTTGTTCTTTTTCAGCACAAAAATCACCGCTTATCCGCTTATTTAATCAGTATTGCCGCCGTTTCTTTTCCGAGATAAAGCTCTCTTCCGCAGACTTTTTCTCCGGTCAACGAAGAATATCCGTCTTCGGGAAGTATATAAACAATGGAATGGCTGTTGCGGTTTGCAACGGTCATTATTCTTTCATTTTCGTTTCGTCTTTCATATGCAACGCAGCCGAGTGCCGCAGACACGGGTACGAATTCTCCCTCTGCAAACACACCGTGCTCTTTTCTGAGCCTGCCAAGGAAGCGGTAATGCTCAATAAGCTCCTCATCCTCATTGCCCCACGGATAACAGCCTCTGTTGAAGGGGTCTTCTCCGCCGTCGGTGCCTGCTTCATCTCCGTAGTAGATGCAGGGCACACCCGGAAGGGTAAACTGCATGGCTGAAATGAGCTTGAGCATGGTTTTGCCGTATTCCCTCTGCTCAACGGAAAGACCGCCCTGATAACGGTCAAGATGACTGCTCTGATAATTGCCCGATGTTGCAAGTCTGTTGAGCACTCTGCAGGTATCATGAGTGCCGATATGATTCATAAGACAGTCAAGAGCAGGCTTGGGATAATTCTCGCAGATTTCAAGAATTCTGTCGTTGAAGCCTTCCGCTATTCCGCTGATTGCAAAATTTATAAGACTGTCAGCAAAAGGATAATTCATAACCGAATCAAGCTGAGCGCCCTGAAGATATCTTCTTCTCCGGCTGTAGCTGATTTTGTTTGACGCATCCTCCCATACCTCGCCGAGAATGTATGCATCCTTCTTTTCCGCCTTGACGGCGTTGCGCAGAGCATCAAGAAATTTATCGGGCAATTCGTCGGCAACATCGAGACGCCAACCCATTGCACCTGCCTTGAGCCACTTGCGGAGAATTCCTTTTTCGCCTGCGATATATTCAATGTAGCTATCGTTTTCTTCGTCGATTTCGGGCAGGATATCCACTCCCCACCAGCTTTGATAATCGTCGGGATACGAATTGAATTTGTACCAGTCGTAACAGGGAGATTCCTTGCTGTTATACGCACCCTCTGTTTGGTATCTGCCGTTTTTGTTGAAATAAATGCTGTCTGCACCCGTATGGCTGAAAACACCGTCAAGCACAATGCCGATACCGTGCTTCTTTGCCGATTTGCAAAGCTCGGAAAAATCCTTTGCCGTGCCGAGAAGAGGGTCAACTTTTCCGTAGTTTGCGGTATCGTAGCGATGATTGGAATGAGCCTCAAAAATCGGATTGAGATAGATGCATCCCACACCGAGGGATTCAAGATAATCCAGCTTTTCTTCGATTCCCTTGAAATCACCGCCGAAGAAATCGTATTTTATTATTTTTCCGTCGCCGTCAGGCTCCCACATCGGTTTCCCGCCCCAATCGGAGCGAATAATTCTGTCGGAAGGAACATTATTCTTCTTTTTGCCCGAATTACGAAATCTGTCGGGGAAAATCTGATAAATAACAGAACCTTTTATCCAATCGGGAGTCTGAAAATCCGCCGAATAAACGGTAAGCTGAAAGCTTGTTCCTCCGTCGGAGATTCTGCCCGTTGAGTTATCAAATCTTGTTATAAGTGTACCGCCGCTTTTGAGCGCAAGGGCAAAATGATACCAGTAGAGGCCCTGCTTTTCGGGGGTGAAATCAACCTTCCACCATTCCTCGTTGTTTTTTTCATTTCTTTCCCATACCATGGGATAAACATCGGATTCCCCGCTGTCGGAATTAACAACAAGGCTTGCACCCGTACAGCAGATGCTTTGGGGTAAGACTATTCTCATCGTTACCTTTTCGCCCTCACGGACTGCTCCGAACGGGGATTTATGATAAGAAAGTCTTGAGTTATAGGGTATAAAATCCATACGCAGTGTCCTTAATCAAATTAATTACCGCAGGAATGCTCTGATACGGCATCTCTGTTATTTTTATGAGAACATCCGTCACAAAATATCCCACGCATATCAGAAGCAGAATTCCCGTTACAAGCAGAACGACTGACGCAATTTTCTTTGTTCTGACTCTTTCTTCGTAGGTCGGACCTGTTCCGAAGCGGTTCGAGAATTCGGTTATGCTCTTTCTTTCGGAAGGTTTGAGAGCCTTTTCAATTTTTCCTTTCTGAGGCATCCGTATACCCTCCTATGCAAATAAATTCGTATCCGTGAATCCCGCAAAAGCAAGGGAAAGCATGGCAACATAAATAAACATTGCAGGCGTTCCCTTGAAAACCTCGGGTATTTCTTCATTTTCGGCAAGTATGCGTGAGCCCTGACTGATAAGAGCAGCCGCAAAAACAAACGCTATACCCGCACCGATACCCGAACCGATACTGCCTGCAAACGAATATGCGGCAGAGTTATTTATATAAGGAACGGCAAGCACAAGGGTATTGAGTGCCGCAATGCCGAGAGTTCCGAGAAGCTTGGTATCCGCTCTGAACACAAGCCTGAGAATGAGGGCAACAAGAAGATAAACTCCCGCAAGAACGCCGCCGTATATTGCGGCTCTTACCGCATAGGTTGCGCTCTCTACTGCAGGAACAGTGTCGATAAGACTGCACACCGTACTTGTCACAACCGAAAATCCCGAAATCATAACGGCAAATTTGCCGAAAGTTCCCGGTCTTGTTGAAACACGGATTGCCTCACTCATTCCGAGACCCGAGCTGAGCACGAGATTCTGGAAAAACACCGTATAAAAGGCGGTCATAAGCAAATCGGAAATATAATTCATCGCTTATCCCCCTTTTCGTTTAAATCTATTCCGAGCGACTTGAAAAATTCGTCGATATCCGCCGCAGTTTCAAGTCTTATCTTTTCGGTACTGTTTTCGGGTTCAGGCTGTATTTCCGGAACATCGAGTTTTATTTCTTCGGGTTCTTCGGTAACGTTCCAGAATTCATCAAAAATCTCAACCTCCGTCACGTTCTCCTGAGAAGCCGAATTGTTTTTCAGCCTTTCAACGGGGTCGCTTTCGCTTTCGGGATATGCCCACGCAAGAAAAGCCTTGAGACCTGCCGCAAGGAAGCCGAGAATAACAAGACACCCGAAGGGAAGGAGTGCTCCCTTGAATTCAAGAGGCAAATCAAGCTTTATTCCGCCGAGAGATGCACTTCCGATAAGCTCTCTTAAGATACCTACGATAATAAACACAACCGATGCGCCGATACCTACCGCCGCCGCATCATAAAACGCAAGCTTAACGCTACTCTTGACCGAAACCTGCTCACAGTGAACTGCAGTTACGGAGTTTATGGCGATAAGGGGAAGATATATTTTCATTCCGAGGCTCAGGTTGATGAGGGTCTGAGTTTCGATATACCAAAGCGCAGGGCAGATGAGCGCAAGCCCGATTATAAGATACAGTGCAACTCTTACCCATCTGGGGATTTTCTTGAAAAGGGCGCTTGCGATAACGCAGGTTACCATAAGCTCCGCACACATTGCAACGGAGAGCAGAAACGCACCCTTCAGCGTTGAGGATGCCGCAACAACGGGGCAGAGACCTACAAGCTGAATCAGCACGGGATTATAAATTACCGCACCTTTTATAAATACATCTTTGAAAGAGGGAGTTTTTTCTTTCACTTCTTATCCGCCCCCTTTCTTTTTGATACAACGGCATCAAGACCTCTTGCCGCCGAATCAAAAACGGGTCGGAAGCCGTTTGCAAACAAAATTGCGAAGCATACGGTTTCTTCGTATACGCCTGCCGCACGCATTCCCATGCAGAAAACGGCGCAGACTATTCCGTAGATAACTCTGTTGAAACTGCTTTTCGGGAGCGTTGCATGGTCGGTAAGAAGAAATACCGCCGCAAACAGAAGACTTCCCGATGTCAGCTCAAGCAAAACGCTTGTCAACACCGATTTGATAACAAGACCTGCCGAGGAAAGCGCAGGAGCATCGTTTATCAGTACAGGCAGATTGATTCTCGGGAAAACAATTGCAAAAATCACACAGGCAACTATGAAGCCTGCGGTTGCAAGAAGCGCTTTTCTGCGTCTTACAAAAAGATATATACAGCTTGCGAGCATCAGTATTCCGCATCCCGTACCCATCGGACCCGCAACATTGCCGATTATGATATCAAGAAAAGTTGAAAGATTGATGTGAAGGGAATTGCCGTGTGAAAGAAGCGATGCAAGGGATGTCTGACCGAGAAGTTTTCCTTCTGCGTTATATGCAAAATCAAATATCTGCTCCTTGAAGCAAACGCTTGCAAAGGCAAAACCTGCCGCCACAGGGGAAAACGGTGAGCGTGTTGCTCCGCCAAACGGCACTTTTACCGCCGCAACCGCAAAAAAAGCTGCCGAAACGGGAACATAAAACGGAACTCCCGCAGGCATCATCATTGCAATTGCCGTTCCGATAAAGATATCGCTTAAATCCTTTATTTTGAATGGTTTGCCGAGAACGGCACTGACTGCTCCGTCGGTCAGCAAAGCCGAAAGAACACTCAGAAAAATAATCCACAATGCTCTTCCTCCGTAATGCCACACAGCCGTTACGCAGGGTGCAATAAGCATTATGAGGTAGTCGCCGAAAAGCATTGAAGCTTTAACGGGATTCTGTTTTGCGGCGATATTTGCCAAGGCTGTCACCTCTGAAATTTCCATTATTTATTCATTGCATATCCGTCACGAAAATCATATCATATTAGTACACTTACTCTAAGGAGGCTGTAACATGAAAATTAACTCCCCTGCCGAGGACAGAATCATAGTTGACCTGACAGAACAGGACATGACGGAGCTTGATATTACATATGAGGATATGGATTACTCAACTATTGAAACCCGCCGTGTTATCTGGACTCTGCTTGACGAGGCAGGCAGAGTGTTGGGCAGAGAGCTTGACCCCTCACGCAAAATGGTTATCGAGGCCATGCCAAAAAACGAGGGCGGATGTATTTTGTGTTTCACGATTCTTGACTGCCGCAGAAAACCGTCTGCAAAGCAGTTTCTGAAAAAGCAAAGCGAATTTCTTATATGCGATTTTGATAATCTTGACCTGCTTTTTGATGCGGCAAAAGCTTTTGGCTCCTTTGATACGCCCACAGAAAGCAGTCTTTACGAAAATAACGGCAGATACCGTCTTGTTATTTCGTGTTGCGGAGAAATTCACAGAATCAGAAGCCGTTTTTCCGAATTCTGCAAACCCGAAAACGGAAATGCTCTTCTGTTTGAATTCACCCGTGAGCACTGGAAAGAGATTGCATCAAAAAATGCAATTTCATACCTTTGCGGCAAGGTTTCTTAATTTTTCAATTTCTTCTGCAGGATCAGTCGCACCGAAAACCGCACTGCCTGCAACAAAAACATTCGCACCTGCCGATGCGGCGATTCCGATTGTTTTTTCGTTGATTCCGCCGTCAACCTGAATATCAACCGAAAGACCTCTGCGTTTGATTTCCTCTCGCAGGGTCTTTATTTTTTCCATAGTTTCGGGCATGAAGGACTGACCTCCGAATCCCGGCTCAACCGTCATGACAAGCACCATATCCAGCTTATCGAGAAAAGGAAGAATTTCCTCTGCTCCCGTTTTGGGCTTAATGCTTATGCCTGCCTTGCATCCGCATTCACGGATTTTATCAACTGTTTCCTCTGCAGGCGAAGAGCTTTCAACGTGGAATGTGATTATATCCGCACCTGCATTCCTGAAATCTTCGATATATTCAAGAGGCTCATCTATCATAAGATGAACATCAAAAACAAGATTGGTTTTATTTCTGATGCTTTTGATGACGGGTGCGCCGAAGGTTATATTCGGAACAAACCTGCCATCCATAACATCAAGATGAAGATAATCAGCACCGCATTTTTCCATTCTTTCGGCTTCCTCACCTAGCTTTGAAAAATCGCTCGCAAGCACTGACGGAGAAATTTTAATCATTACGGGTTACTCCTCTCCATTATAATTAATTTATTATAGCAGTTATATATTATAAGGTCAATATTTTATTTATAAGTTTACAGTAAATTAAAAAATCCCGCCTTCGGATTTCTCCGAAAACGGGATTGAATTATTATCCTAATAAAATGTCCGAAATCAGCATAACGCAGAAGCCTGCAAGCAGTGCATAGGTTGCGCCTCGCTGACTGCCGTGCGCATGGGTTTCCGGTATCATCTCATCGCTTACGACATAAAGCATTGTGCCTCCTGCAAAGGCAAGCGCAAACGGAAGAATAACCGATGCAACGCTGACCGCAAAATACCCTATCAGCGTGCCGACAACCTCAACAAGACCCGTTATCATGGCACAGATAAAGGTCTTTTTGGGTGAAACTCCCGCCGCAAGCATGGGGCTGATAATCACCATGCCCTCAGGGATATTCTGAAGTGCAATTCCGCCGGCGATAAGGAGTGCCTGCGAATTATTTCCCGAGCCAAAGCCGACACCTGCCGCTATGCCCTCAGGCAGATTGTGGATTGCGATTGCCGTAACAAAAAGCAGGACCTTGCTCAGGTTTGCATTGTTGTGTTTTTCATCCTCAACGCCCACAAGCCTGTGAAGATGAGGAACGATTTTATCAATCAGATTAAGGCACAGCGCACCGACGAAAATGCCGATAACGGTTATGACTATGCCGTATTTTCCGCCGTGTTCCACAGATGGAATTATAAGTCCCAGCACCGCCGCAGAGAGCATGACCCCCGCCGCAAAGGAAAGCACGATATCCGAAAATTTATGCGATATTTTTTTGAAAATAAAGCCGATTACGGAGCCGATAACCGTTGCTCCGCCAACACCGAGTGCCGTCAGTAATACAAGCTCCATAACAGATTATTTGTCCTTTTCTATGGTCTGAAGGAAGCCGTTTGCCATTGAAACAATCTCGCCTGCACCAAGCTTTGATGCAATTTTGCTGATAGGCTTCAGAGGGATTTTGCCGAGAGGCTTAAGCACGGGCGAATCAATGGTTATACCTGCATGATTCTTGATAAGACGCTGAACCTCGCTGTTGAAGAGAATATCGCCGAGTTTATCGTCAAGGGAAAGATTATCGGGATTGATTTCGTCGCTTTCGTTGAACCAGTTGCGCACAAAGCTTTCACAGCCTTCGGGAAGAACATAGGAAGGATTGGGAACATCCGTGCCGTTAATCCTGATTTCGTGTGTGCAGTCACCCGAAACGGCGGTAATGATGTTTTCGCCCTCTGCGATGATTGCATCAAACTCAAACACCTTGTCGCCCTGCAACTCAGCGCTTTCGCCGTTGACGGTGAGGGTTACGGTGTCACAGTTTGAATAAACCTTAATTTTCTGCTCGCCGAGAGGTCTGTCAACGAATCTTTCGCCTGCGATGTGAACGAATTTTTCATCCGACCAGTGTGCCTTGTAAGCATAGAAAGCATCCTTGCGGATTTTTCTGTCCATGGTAACAAGACCCTTGTTGTTTCTTCCCTTTACGCCGCCTTCGTTGCGGATTGCAGAGCCGAAATCGAACATATTCCATACATATGAGCCCCAAAGCCAGTCGCGGCTGTTGATTGCTTTAAGATAATGCTCGTGATAATATGCCTGATATTCTTCTGTATAGTCACCCTGAGTGGGCGTTGCGGTGTGGAGTCCGATAACACCCTCTGCACCGTATTCGGAAATACAAAGCTTGATATGGGGCTTCTTTTCGTGGAAATTATCAAGCCACTTGTCGATGCCTTCAACAGTCTGCATATACCAACCAAAATAGTGATTGTAACCGAGAATATCGGGAATTTCGTTGAGCTTTGAGTTAATCGAAGTCATGGTTACCTGTGCGGTAACGGTAGGTCTTGTTGAGTCAAGAGCATGGGCGATGTTATTCAGCTCGCTGATACCCTTGATAAGTCCCGATGCGGCAGAGTTGATGCCGATTTCGTTTGCAACGCTCCAGCAGTAGATTGAGGGATGGTTGTAATTCTGTCTGATAAGCTCCTCAAGCATGAATTTTGCCTGCTCCTGCTTTTTCTTGCTGAAGTTTGAAATAACGGGAATTTCCGCCCAAACAAGGAAGCCTGCTTCATCACAGAGGTCATAGAATTTTTCGTCATGCTGATAGTGTGCAAGTCTGATTGAGTTTGCACCCACTTCTTTTATAAGCTCAATATCCTTTTTGTGTTCTTCAATTGTAAGAGCATTTCCCTTCCACTCCCAGTCCTGATGGCGTGAAACGCCCTTCATCTTAACATGCTTGCCGTTAAGGAAAAAGCCTTTTTCGCTGTCAAAATAAAATTCACGGAAGCCGAATCGGTCGCTCACCTCGTCAATGATTTCGCCGTCTTTGATGAGTCTTGCGGTCATCGTATAGAGATACGGATTCTCAACTCCGTTCCAGAGTGCAGGCTCATCAACAACAAGCTTTGCGGCATCAACATCGGCATCAATTGCGGTTTTTGCAACCTCGTTGCCATCTGCATCGGTGATAACGAATTCCTTTGTAAGACCTGCACAACTGCCTTCGATAAGGCTCTTCACGAAAACTCTGCCGTCTGCCTTGGGAGTGATATACATTCCGCAAAGGCTCATGTCAAGAAGCGCAAAGTGTGACTGTGCAACATCGCTGATGATGTTGACATCTCTGTATATGCCGCCGTAGAAGGTAAAGTCCGCCATCTGGGGATAGAGGAATTCGTTTTCGCTGTTGTCAACGATGATTCTTACTGTGTTCACATCGGGCTTTATAAAATCGGTTATTTCAAAACGGAACATTGCATAGCCGTTTTCGTGGCTGCCAACATAAACGCCGTTGATGAAAACCTCACAAACTGTATTTGCGCCCGTGATTTCAATATAAGTTCTGCCATCAAATCCGGGAAGCGTCTTTTCATAAACGCATCTGCCTCTATAATAAGGCTCTTCCGAGCCGCCCTGACCGTCGATTGCATTCCATGTGTGAGGCAGATTAACGGTTTCCATAACACCGTCTTTGATAAAGCTCCAGTCCTGATTGATGTTTGTTATTTTTCTCATTTTATCACCTTTACTTTCTCTGAATTTATACTCAAGTCTATTCCATTTTATATTATATCATTTTTGTTGCAAAAATCAAGATATATAAAATTAAGGAAATTCTTTATTTCCTATTGCATTATTTCTGTTTTTTTAGTATTATAAGATGAATTCGGAGTGAAATGACTCGAACTACATACGGTTTTGAAAGGCATATTTGTGCCACAGCTTCGTTAAAAAACTTTGAAATAACCTCGTATTTCTGCAGATTTTTGCCTTGCTGTGACAAAAATCTGCTCTTTCAAAACTGCGAAGCACCGAAAAGGTCGCAGTTTTGATTCAGCGGAGTGTTTCTTTTCTGAAGGCATACTCTCGTATGGCGAAGAAAAAAACGCTTCGATGGAACGGAAATCCGACCTTTACGGCGTATTTAGTTCAAGTCATTTCACTCTATTAAAAAGGAGAATTCCGATGCAGGAAAATAATCAGTTCAAACCCTACATTGCGGCAAACAAAGTTACTCCAGAATTCACCGTAACATCAATAGTTATGGGTATTATTCTTGCAGTAGTTTTCGGCGCTGCAAACGCATATCTCGGTCTGCGAGTCGGCATGACGGTTTCGGCGTCAATTCCCGCAGCTGTTATTGCTATGGGCGTTATCCGTGTTATCATGCGTAAAAATTCAATTCTCGAAAGCAATATCGTTCAGACAACAGGTTCTGCAGGTGAGTCTCTTGCCGCAGGTGCCATCTTCACCCTCCCTGCTCTTTATCTTTGGGCGGCAGAAGGTAAAATGGACAAGCCCAACCTTCTTGAAATCACCCTTATCGCTCTTCTCGGCGGTCTTCTGGGCGTTTTCTTCATGGTTCCTCTCCGCAACGCTCTTATCGTTAAAGAACACGGCACTCTCCCCTTTCCCGAAGGAACAGCCTGTGCAGAGGTTCTTCTTGCAGGCGAAGAGGGCGGCGCAAACGCATCAACCGTTTTCGCAGGCATGGGATTTGCGGCTCTCTTCAAATTCATCATTGACGGCATCAAAGCCGTTCCCGGTGAAATATCCTTTAAAATCAAGAGCTTTGCAGGCGAAATCGGAACCCAGATTTATCCTGCTGTTATGAGCGTAGGCTTCATCTGCGGACCCAGAATTTCATCCTATATGTTCGGCGGCGGTATCCTCAGCTGGCTCGTTCTTATTCCCATGATAGTTCTTTTCGGTGAAACTCTTACCCTCTACCCCGGAACGGAACCCATCGGTGAAATGTTCGCCGCAGGCGGAGCAAGCGCAATCTGGAGCTCATACATCCGCTACATCGGTGCAGGCGCACTTGCCGCAGGCGGTATCATCAGCCTCATCAAGTCGCTTCCCCTTATTGTCCGTACATTCAGAGACTCTCTCAAGAGCATGGCAGGCGGCTCAAACGTAGGCTCGGAAAGAACAAACCAGAGCATCAGCATGAAAATTGTTCTCATTGCAATCGCTATCCTCACTCTTCTTGTATGGCTTGTTCCCGCCATTCCCGTTTCGCTTCTCGGCGCAGCTATCGTTGTTATCTTCGGCTTCTTCTTTGCAACCGTTTCATCAAGAATGGTTGGTCTTGTCGGCAGCAGCAACAACCCTGTTTCGGGCATGGCAATAGCAACTCTTCTTATCGCAACCGTAATTCTTAAGTTTACGGGTGATACCGGTGCTCACGGCATGAGAGCAGCCATAGCTATAGGCTCAATCATCTGCATTGTTGCCGCTATTTCGGGCGACACTTCGCAGGACCTCAAAACAGGTTATCTTCTCGGCGCAACACCCAAAAAACAGCAGATAGGCGAAGTTATCGGTGTTGTGGCTGCAGCTCTTGCAATCGGCGGAACACTTAATCTTCTTGATTCCGCATGGGGCTTCGGCGGTGACGAGCTTGCTGCTCCCCAGGCAACACTCATGAAGATGATTATCGAAGGCGTTATGGACGGCAATCTCCCCTGGGGACTTGTTTTCATCGGCGTTTTCATTGCTGTTGTTGTTGAGCTTATCGGCATTCCCGTGCTTCCCTTTGCAATCGGCGTGTATCTTCCCGTTCATCTCAATGCCTGCATCATGGTAGGCGGTCTTATCAGACTTGTTGTTGACAAGATGAAGAAAAGCGAAGAAGAAAAGAAGCAGATTACAAGCGACGGCATCCTTTTCTGCTCTGGTATGATTGCAGGCGAAGGTCTTGTTGGTATTCTTCTTGCACTTCTTGCAGTATTCGGTCTTGACAAGGTTATCGACATTTCGGGACTTCTCAACCTTCCCGAGGGCGTTGCAAAAGCAGCAGCACTCGTTGTTTTCGCTCTTGTTATCCTTTCACTTCTCAAGTTCTCCGTATGGAAGAAAAAGAAGTGCAAATAAGCTATGAAAAAGAAAAATCTTGATAAAAATTATCTTGAAAAAATCCCCGTTCATCCCGAAGGAATCCCCTGGAAAACGGATGAAAACGGAATCGTCACCCTTGAAATAGAAAACAAGGGCGCAATGAACAGAATTGCACAAAAGCTTTTCAGAAAGCCGAAGGTGAGCTACATTCATCTCGATAAAACAGGCAGTTTCGTATGGCCGTTAATCGACGGAAAGAAGAGCATAACCGACCTCGGAAAAGAGGTTGACGCTCATTTCGGCGAGGAGGCACATCCTCTTTACGAAAGACTCGCAACCTTCTTCAGCATTCTGGACAGCTACAAATTCATATCATGGATTGAATAAAAAGAGAGCCTCGGTTTGAGAAATCAAGCCGAGGCATTTTTTAATATGTAACGCTGAAAAACCACGGAGCAAAGAAATCCGCAACCGCCGTTATCGCTTCAATTGCAAACTTAAAAAGCTTGTATGTGCCGAAATCCATTCCCTCAACGTTGATTACGGGCACATCGGTTTTGCCGAGACCAAGCTCTTTGAGCGTTCTGAGCACGAGCTTGGCAATAATCTCATTTCCGATTGAATTGGGATGCACGCAGTCATCGGCTATGTATTCGGGGTGGCCCTCAAAAGCTTCGCCTACATCAACAATAACAATGCTTCCCGGATTCTCTTTGAGATAGCGGTGATAAACGGCGTTGAGTCTGTCCGCACCTGCCTGATAAATCTCCTTAAGAGGGTTATGCATGGGGTTATAGAGGGTCTGTGCAAGGATAACGGCATCGGGATTAATCTCCCTTATTTTTTTAATTATCCTGCAGTAATTATCATAAAAATCCGATGCAATTTTATCAAAGGTTTCAAGATTATTGAAAGCACCCGCCTCAATTCCGAGCTGTACCATATTCGAGGTAAGGAAATCGTTACCGCCGATGGAAAGGCTGATTATATCCGCCTCTTCAATGGCATCGCTGACAGCAGGAAGAAGCATATGGGCAAGAAGTGCGGTTGAATTATATCCGCTCACAGAACAGTTTTTATAGTTATAGTCATTGGTATCGGCAACGATTTTACCGTAGCAGGCTTCATCGGGATTGACTATGCCCGCACCGAATGCAATCGAGTCGCCGAGAAGAAGATAGTTGAGCTTTCCTTCAACTGCCGAAACATTGAAATACGGCATAACGGTAAGGGTAAGTACAATTGCAACAGTAAGAATTACTGCGGTTATTTTAATAAGTTTTTTCATGGATTTCTCCTTTTTGGATTATTCACTTCTCTGCATTTATCCTCAGAAGATATATTTCTTTCAGCCATTCAGGTTGATTATCCGAGGTTTCGGCAAGCTTTACAAGTGTTCTTTTACCGATTCTTCTGTCCAGAACTGCAAACATTCTCACAATAGGATTGATATGATTTATCGATTCTTCAATCGGCTTTTCTCTGTAAATTCTCAAAGCATCGCAGAAATCTTCATCATCAAATTCCGTTCTGTTTTCAACTGATATGGTTGATTTTTCATGCCAATACTTTTTCCATGCTTCGGATTTATCAATACCTTTTTCTCTGAAAGCAACCGTTTCCATGGAAAATCTTTTGACTGTTTTTCCGTCTGCTCTGATTTCAAAAACCTTACATTCATCCATATTGGGATATGATGTGCAGGAATACTGCACCCTGCCTTTGATGGATTCGGCAAGCATTTCCTGCTCAAGATATTTTCTCATTCCGCTCCATGAACCGAGAATTTTACTCATACTCAACCTCTTTTCAGTCTGATACAGGTCACGGAATACTGCGGTACGGTATAATTGAAGCTTTCCGAAACACCGTCAACCGTGAATTCCGTCATAATGCAATCCTCTTTTGCGCCAAGGATGTTGTCGTTGCCGAGACTGTCGCCCGCCACCTGATTTACGGTTGCGGTTGACCCGATATCCGCACAGTCAACATTGATTGCAAAAGTTCTGTCCGAATCCGTAACATTGACAAGCTTTATGATAACATCTCCGCTTTCATCGGTGCTGACAACCTGATATGCCTCTGCTTCTGCGGGAGTTGCAAAATCATGCTCCGCATAAAGAACATCATCTATGTAGCATTTTACGGATGTTCCCGAAACAACAACCTTGAGATTATAGGTTTTGCCCGTTTCTGCCGTAAACGGCTTTACCGTGCCGGGAATCTGTCCTGTTTTTGCACCGTTTTCAATGTGCTGAAGGCAGGAAACAGTGTTACCCCATCCGCCGATATTCCAGAAATAATTATTCTGCGTATCCTGAACAGCAAAAGGAATTATAAATCCTTCTTCGCCCTCAAGCTTTGTTGCCTCAACGGTGTAGGTATAGTTTGTCCATTCCGTATCGCCGAAATATGCAACCTTGCCCGTTTCGGTGTAGGGCATCCATGTGTTTGTCTGAACAAGCTTACCGTTCTGAATTTTGAAATCGTTGCTGTCATAAACATTATCCCAGTTCCACCAGAAATTCAGAGGAAGTGAAAAGCTGTCATAACCGAGAGCTTTGCCCGTTTCGTTGTCAACAACCCTGACATTATCGAATTCAGCCGAGGTATACCATGTGCCGATACCCACTCTGCCCGTCAGAGGTTTCTGTTCAACCGACGCGCCCTTCAAATCCGATTGGAGGAGCTTTGTGCCTGCGTTAACCGAGAAAAGCTTCTGCACATAATAGCTGATTGAACCCGTTACCTGATGATTGTTGAACCATATGAGGTCCGGTGACCAATGGGTTGCGGTCAGATTTCCGAAAAGAGGCGCATACGCCGCCATGCGCACGATATCGCCGTTTCGTTCAAGACCCGTCATGTATGCAGCCTCCGCAAGTGCCGCTTTGAGAGTGTTTGATTTTGCGGCATATTCGCCGAGAAAAACATCGATTGCACCGCCATAGGGGGTATCCGTCATTTCGTCAACGGAGCGTCTGTAATTCTTTTCGTCATAGTAGTCTGCATTTTTCAGAAACCATTCAGGTGTGTTGTAATAATGATGGTCGGTTGCGCCCGCAAAATCCTTTGCGTCATCGGAATTTCCAAGCTGTTCTTTAGCGTATTCATAGGATTTTTTATAGTTTTCGCTGTGTGTACCGTCGAATGCACCCGATGAATAAATCAGCTCTATACTGTCATAAAGTGCAGGATTTTTCGCCTTTGCTTCGTTGAACGAATCAAGAAAAGCCTGATATCTTTCAAAATAAACTTCACCCTCCTGCTCATTTCCGATGCAGATATATTTAAGGCTGAACGGCTCGGGATGTCCGAGGGACACACGCACCCTGCCCCATGTTGAATCCTCATCGCCTCTGCAGAACTCAATAAGATCATGCATATCCTGCACATACTGTCTGAAATCATCGGAATTCATATCAACAGGGCCTCTGCCTCTCATCTGGCAATGAAGTCCGCAGTTAATAACGGGCACACCGATTGCGCCGATATCCTCGGCAAGCTGAAAATATTCATAGAAGCCGAGTCCGTAGGTCATGAAACAGGGATACGGGTCATCCGTTGCAGAGATGTTCGTCCAGAGGTTTGTTCCCTGCTTTCTTGCGGCAACATCTCCGTATCTGCCGTCAAATTCAAGAGGAAGTCCGTTACTGCCCGTTGCGATTGACTCTTTCCAGTTGAAAGCGGTTTCATAGTCATAGCCTTCGATTATGCATCCGCCGGGGAAACGCAGGAACTTCGGTTCAAGAGCCTCAAGCATCTCACCGAGATCTTTTCTCATGCCGTTTTCTCTGCCTTTGAATGTTTCATCGGGGAAAAGCGACACCATGTCAAGCATAACTCCGCCTTTATCGGCAAGCACCTGCAGGGTTACATTCTGAAATGCGGTTTCATCTGCAAAAAGCTCTGCGGTATATTTTTTCCATTCGCCCGATATGTCCGATATTTCGGCTTTGGCAACAATTTTTTCACCCACGGCAAGCTTCACATAAAGCTTGCCTGCATAGCCGTCAATGCCCTTTGCGTAAACGGAGAAGTTGTATTTCTTATCTTTTTCGATTGACATTCCGTCAAGAAATCCTCTGTTTGCAACGCCTGCGGGGGTATCGGAATTATTTGTCAGAACAAGATAATTTGTGTTGTTTTCATTGAGAGCGTTTGCCTTGTCGTCAACCTTAACCTCTGTTTTTGCATCGCCCACAGCACTCCAACCGTAAAAAGCATCCCCTGCCGCAAGCTCCGTAAACTCAAACGAACGGTTTGAAACCATTTCCGCATAAAGTCCGCCGTCTGCGGCAAAGTTGATATCTTCAAAGAAAATGCCGAAAAGCAAGTCGCTGATATCGTGGATTTCATCGCCTGCATCAATGTTAAGAGCATAATCCGCATTTTCCGCACTGTAAGCCGCAACGGAATTCTCTTCGGGTCTCTGAATTTCAGGCTCTGCTTCGCCGAAAATTCCACCCGTAAGCGACACAATCGCCGCAGTAACCGTTGCAAGAGCCTTCCTGAGCCATTGAATAATTATGTATTTCATAAAATTATCCTTTCGTAATTACAGTATACAGCTTAATTTTATTATAAATAAAATCTTTCGTCAATAGATTTATTAGTCTGCTTTACATTAAAAATTACAATTAACGCATTAAATATTACATCTCAACCACATTTTCGTATTTATTATTGTATTATTATGACACAGAAAAGGAGCGTGAAATTATGAAAAGAAAATTAATCATCGCAATAGCCGTTGCAGCTGTATCAATCGGCGCTGCAGCAGGATATTTCCTCAATCAGCCGCCCGAAAAAGAGATTACAGCATCTTCAACTTCTGCCAACGAACCATCGGTATCCGAAACCGAAACAACAACCGAAATCGAAACATCAACCGCTGTTTCTGCAACCGAGTCAACATCAGTGAAAACAACCGTGCAGACAACCGCACGCAAACCCGAATTGCTCAAAGAAAAAATTGATGACTATGAAATCACCTATGACCCGTCAACCAAAACACTGTCGGTAAAGGGCAGAAATATAGATGAGATTTACAGCGATAACTGGGATAAATGGAGCAAAACAGCTGAAAAGCTGATAATTGAAGAAGGAGTTCTGACAATTGAAGAATGTCGTTTAACAGATCTCGATAATCTTCAAACGATTGAATTGCCGTCTACACTTACGGAAATAGGCGATTATAATTTTAATGATTGTCCTAAACTCAAAAGCATTGATATCAGCAGAGAAAATCCTTATTACACAAGCGAAAACGGTATTTTATATAACAAATCAAAAACAACTCTCATAAAATATCCTACAGATAAAACAGAAACGGAATATTCTTTTCCCGATACATTAACTCAGATTTACAGAGGAGCTTTTTACAATAACAACAATCTGAAATCCGTGTTTGTAAACAATAACACAACAGAAGATCTGGACATTGCATTCCGTTACTGTTTCTCTCTTGAAAAAATTGCAGTTGACCCTGAAAACACCGCTTTTTGTTCAGATTCGCAGGGCGTTATGTATACAAAAGACATGAAGTCAGTCGCAACAATCCCTTATAAGATAAAAGAATTTGTTGTACCCGAAAGCATTTCGGATATAGCTAACAATTGTTCAAACTTCTGTGATGAACTCAAAAAAATCACATTCCATAAAAAAAGCACAAATATCATGGAAAACCTTTTCCTTTTTCCTGCCTTGGAAGAGATAAATGTAAGCAAAAAAAATAAAGAATACTCGTCGGTTGACGGCATTCTTTATAATAAACGCAAAACAGAACTTCTGCATTATCCTCCCATGAAAGAAGGTAAATCCTTTACTGTTCCGAACAGCGTAAAAGCCATAACAGACCTTGGCGGTCGGAAACTCGAAACAATTATGATTCCCGATAATGTTATCTCTTTGGATTACAATGCTTTTTTATATTGCAAAAATCTCAAAAACATAACCATCGGAAAAGGACTGGAGAAGATTGATTTCACCGGAGAGTTTACAGTCGAAAACGAAAATCCTTTCTGCAATTCTCCTCTCCTTGAAAAAATCACCGTGGATGAAGACAACAAATATTTTTACTCGGACTCATTCGGTGCTCTTTACACAAAAGACATGAAACACCTTCTTACAGTTCCCGCAAACGGCAATTTCACAGAATACCGTGTCCCCGATTCCGTTGAAGGAATACTTAATTGCTTTGCAGAATGCGGTAAACTTGAAAAATTATTTATAGGCAATAATGTGAGATACGTTTGTGTCGGCGAAGAAGGAACAGAAAGTATTCTCGGATTCTATGACTGCATTTCACTTAAGGAAATTATTGTTTCAGATGAAAACCCGTATTTTGTCAGCGTTGACGGTGTTTTGTTCAGCAAAGATATGACAGAACTTTGTCTTTACCCTTCCTCAAAAGAAGGAGAATACTATTCTGTCCCTGAATCTGTTGAAAGAATAGGAGACTTCGCCTTTGCTCAAAACAAAAACCTTAAAAAATTATATATTCCTGCCACTATTGGACTGCATTTTCTTTGGGAATTCACAAATGAAAACTACGAACTTCTGATTGATATTTATATCGGATCAAAAAAAGAAAAGTACCAAAACCACTCTCTTGCGGACGACCCGAAAATGCATTTCAATGCAAAAGGTCTGCCCGATTAAATCAAACTTTCAAGCAATCCCTCACACCCGTCATAGATATCACGGTACGCAACGTCGAATCTGTTACTGTACCAAGGGTCTGCAACATCTCCGCCTCTGTCGGTATATTCCATAAGCTTACGGATTTTTCCGTTGGGGTCAGAGCCTAAAATGCGGTGCATATTGCGGATATTCATGCTGTCCATGCCTATGAAAAGGTCATATTTATCGTAGTCGCTTTTTCTGAGCTGTACAGCCCGCTTGCCGTCACACGAAATACCGTGTTTTGCAAGCTCAGCCTTTGCGGGCGGATAAACGGGATTGCCGATGTCGCCCCAAATCTCTTCGGTACTGGTTGCGGTTGAGGCAACCAAAAACTCACCCTCAAGACCCTTCCTTTTTATCATGTCTTTAAATATAAATTCCGCCATCGGACTCCTGCAGATATTGCCGTGGCATACGAACATTATTTTTATCATGGCTTTACTCCTTTTGATTTTTGCGGTATAATTTTATCATATTACATTGTCGGAATCAAGGTGAGGATATGCAGACAACAGATGAAGCTCTTGAAAAGCTTGCAAAATCAAAATTCCGTTCAGGTTTCAGACTTGATAAATCGGATATTGAATATATTGAGAAAAAGGGTATGGAAACAATCCGTTTGCACGCCGAGGATTTTATCCGCAAGAGGCTTGCGCCTGCTGTTATACCAAACGACGGCAAACAGACTCCGACCAAGGGACACCCTGTTTTCAAAGCTCAGCATGGATGCGCCTGCTGCTGCAGAGGATGTCTTGAAAAGTGGTACAAAGTGCCTCAGAACAAAGAACTGACAGATATCCAGCAACAAAAAATCGTCAATCTTCTTATGGCATGGATTGAAAAGCAATTATAAAAGGGTGTACCGCTGAGGTACACCCTTGATTCTTTATTTAAGCCTTTAAAGCAAGATTAACAACATCGATTGCACCGACGGGGCAAACACTGTGGCAGTTTCCGCAGCCCGTGCACTTATCATAATCAACCTTTGCGCAGAATTTATCAATTGTAATTGCCTCTGCTTCGCAAGCCTTGACGCACTTCATGCAGCCGATACAGCCTGCTGTGCACTCTTTTCTTGTAAGAGCACCCTTATCGTGGTTTTTGCAGAGCACGGCAGCCTTTGATTCCTCAAGAGGCATCATCTCGATAAGACCCTTGGGGCAGGTTTTTACGCACATCTTGCAAGCCTTACAAAGAAGAGGATTGATTCTTGCAATACCGTCGCAGATGCTGATTGCATCATATTCGCAAACCGCCACGCAGTCACCGTATCCGATGCAGCCGTAAATGCATTCCTTGGGACCGCCGAAAATCTGGCTTGCCATTTTACAGCTGTAAACGCCCTGGTATTCAAGCTTTGTTGCAGCGTTCACATTATGACCCTGACAAAGCACAACCGCCGCCATGGGCTTAACCTCACCTGCGGCAAGACCTGTTATTTCGCCGATTGCCTTTGCGGTATCGTTTCCGCCGGGTGCGCAGAGTGCAGTGTCCGTTGTTTCGCCCTTTGAGAGTGCGGCTGCATAGCCGTCACAGCCCGAAAATCCGCAGGCACCGCAGTTTGCGCCGGGAAGGCACTCTCTTATCTGCTCTGCCTTTTCGTCAACGGGAACGGCAAAAACCTTTGATGCAATCGAAAGTCCGAGACCTGCGATAAGACCGATAGCGGAAACAATGAGAACCGCAAGTAAAATAGGATTCATATTCCGTTACCTCCTTAACCGAAAATTCCGTCAACAAGACCTGTGAAGCCCATGAATGAAAGCGATACGATTGATGCCGCAATCAGAACGATGGGAAGACCCTGAAGGAATTTGGGAATATCAGCACCTTCAAGTCTGCTTCTTACGCCTGAGAAAATAACCATCGCAAGCATAAAGCCGATGCCTGCGCCGACGCTGTTGAGCATTGACTGCGCAAAGTTATATTCCTTTGTGATGTTGAGAAGAACAACGCCGAGAACGGCACAGTTTGTTGTGATAAGGGGAAGATAGATGCCCAATGCGTTATAGAGAGGGGGCATGAACTTCTTGAGGATGAGTTCAACAAGCTGAACAAGAGCCGCAATAACAAGAATAAAAACGATTGTCTGAAGATAACCAAGACCGTTTGCGACAAGGAGATACTTGTTGATGGGATATGTTACGGCTGTTGCAAGAGCCATAACGAAGATAACCGCCGCAGACATACCGACTGCTGTGTTGAGTTTCTTTGAAACACCGAGGAAGGGGCAGATACCGAGGAACTTACAAAGAACAAAGTTTTCGGTAAGAATCGCCGTAAGGAGAATTGACATTGCTATTTTCATGCTGTTGTTTCCTCCTTCTTTTCTTCGGATTTGCATTCCTTGCCTTCTGCAAGAAGTGCACAGTTTTTAGCCATGGGACATGCCTGACAGCCGCCGAGACCTGCCTTGGGTTTGCCTTTCTTTTCAGCAAGCTTGTTTGCGCAAGCCATGAGAAGACCGAAAGTAAGGAATCCGCCGGGAGCGAGAATGAACACTGTCATGGGAGTCAGATATTCTGTCCAC
>JAZSCL010000143.1:0-20141 GCA_045602905.1 Acutalibacteraceae bacterium | reverse complement strand
TAATACAAACAGCGCACGGTTTTCTTCGTTCACTACTATCTGTTATTTATTCAATATTATCTCAGCCTCACAAGAGGCACTGTCTGGTACGATTGTTAATAACGGATTTGTTTTAAGTGAAATATTTTCTTGCGAAAATATGAAATAATCCTGACGGATTGTGAAATTTAATGCTGACGCATTAAGTGAAATTAAATCCACCCACCGCCGCAGCGATTTCACCCGAGCAAAGCGAGAATTTCACATCGCGGAGCAATATTTCACCCACCCGATAGGGTGGATTTAGTTGACAAAAGCAGCTTGCAAGCTGCTTTTGTCTGGCCCGCCCGAAGGGATTTGAACCCCCGTTCTTCAGAATCGGAATCTGCTGCGTTATCCAACTGCGCCACGGGCGGATATATGTGGGTCGATGTTGTCACCGACCCTTAATTTTATTTTATTTTCTCGATAACCTCGCCTGATACGGGTTTGGTTTTATCGATAAATTCCTGAACCGCTTCTGCCGAGGGCATTGCTGCAGAACAACTGTGTGCTGAAACGAGCATTGATGCCGATGCCGTTGCGAATTCGAGTGCATCGGGAACATTCTTGCCGTTGAGAAGCGAATAAATGAACGCTGATGCGTAGCCGTCACCGCCGCCGAAGCCTTTGAGCATCTTTACGGGGAAAGGCTTAACCTTATAAGCTGAACCGTCATCAAGATATGCAACAGAGCCTTCCTTGCCGTGCTTGATGATTACGATTTTGTTGCCGTAAGAGAACCAGCGTGCTGCAGATTCTTCATCGCTTGCACAAACGCCTTCAACTGCTTCGGTAAGGTCAAATTCTTCTCTTGATCCAAGAATAATATCGCTGTTTTTAGCGGCAATTGAATAATAAAGAGAAATTTCATCTTTATTCTTCCATGTGTAGCTTCTGTAGTCGATATCAAAGATAACAACAACGCCGTTTTTCTTTGCAAGGAAAAGAGTTTTGAGCGCCGCTTCTCTTGAGGGACTTGCACAGAGAGCCGTACCCGAAATTACAACCGCCTTTGCCTGCTTAATATATTCCTCGTCAACATCGTCTACGCAAACCTGAAGATCTGCAACGCCTTCACGGTACATAAGAATGCTGCTCTGGGTGGGGCTGAGAATTTCGGTGAAGGTAAGACCAAGGTTTTCTCCGTTTTCACATCTGAAAACATGGGAAACATCAATTCCGTCTGCCTTAAAATAGTTTTCAACATAGTCACCGAACTGGTCATCGGAAACTCTTGCGATGAATCCGCACTTTGCACCGAGTCTTGCAAGACCCACTGCAATGTTTGCCGGTGAGCCTCCCACATATTTATTGAAATTACTGCTCTGTGAAAGAGGCATATTCATATCTGTGGGGTTGAAGTCGATTGCAATTCTGCCAATAGGGATAACATCAAGAGGCTTAGTTTTATTAAATTCAATATAGCTCATATATATCCGTCCTTTCAGGCTTTGTTTGCACAGCCGAATATTTCTATATGCTTCATTGCATTTCTGTATGCACCCTCAACCTCGGCGGTCTGCAAATCGTAATAGCCTTTGATTGCCTCTGAGGCATAGGCTTCTCTTACATTCTGTTCAACACTGTCAAAGGTTGCGGTTGCAATATTTATTTTATTTATACCAAGCTTTATACACTTTCTGAAGTCTTCGGGAAAAATTCCCGTTCCGCCGTGAAGAACAAGAGGAACTTTTACAAGACCTGCAGTTTCTTCAAGAATATCAAAGCGGAGTTTGGGAGTCTGCTTATAGTTTCCGTGGGCATTGCCAATTGCAACGGCAAGAGCATCAACACCCGTTTTCTCATAGAATTCAAGTGCCTGAACAGGAGAAGTGCAGTTGATTGCGATATCCTCACTGCCGTCTTCACTGCCGCCTACACAACCGATTTCACCCTCACAGTCCGCATCGTATTCCGACGCAAGCTTTTTGGTTTCCGCTGTTATCCTTGCATTCTCCTTAAAAGGAAGATGCGAGCCGTCAAGCATAACACTGGTGAACCCGATATCAAGTGCCCGTTTTATTTTATCCGTTGTTTTACCATGGTCAAAATGCACCGCAACGGGTACGGAACTGTTCTTTGCGGCAGCTACCATAAGAGGTCCGATAAGCTCCAGAGGAGAATGGTTGAGTCTGACCTCTGCAATCTGAATTATGGCGGGGCTTCTTGTTTCTTCAATCGCTTTCAACACTCCAAGCACCATTTCCATATTTGAAACGCTGAAACTTCCGACTGCATAGCCTTCCTGCCTTGCTTTCTGAAGAAGAGGGCTCATTTTAACGAGAGGCATCGGTTTTCTCCTCCTTATTATAATACAGTGCAGCGCATATCGCACTTGTCAGCGGCAGAGTAAGAAGCATACCCATACTGCCCGCAAGTGCCTGAAGAATTTCCGCAACTATAACTTCCTTATTTATAACCTGCTCGATGTTTGCATTATAGGAAACCATGAGCAATACGCAGGTCAGTGAGCTTCCTATATAAGCAAGCACAAGAGTATTTGCCATTGTACCCATCATATCTCTGCCGATTGTGAAGCCTGATTTCATAAGCTCCCCCGGTTTTATATCCGGTGATTTAAGGCGAAGCTCATAGAGCGACGATGAAATGGACATAGAAACATCCATAACCGCACCAACCGCACCGACGATTATCATGGCAAAAATAATCGCTTTGAGATTAATCGGGTTATCGGGATAAAGCTGATAAAGATAAATCGATTCCTCTTCCAGCAAACCCGTCATGCTGAGAAAAGCATCCATTATCAGCACTATAATTCCCGAGCAGAGCACTCCGCATACGCATCCTATACCCGCACAGAGAGATTTCATGTTGAATCCGCTGATAATGCTCAAGGTCATAACCGTTATGAATACACAAACGGCAATTGACCAGAAATAAATATTATGTCCGTTAAGAATGGCGGGAATAAGAACAATAAAGACTGAAAGGCAGGTGAATCCGAGCGAAATAACTGTTTTGAGTCCCTGCATTTTCGAGAAAACAATAACAAGAATACAGAAAATCACAAGAAGCCACAAAAGCGGTGTTATTCTGACAAAATCGCCGAAATAATACTGTGTTACACCGTCCTGCGTGTATCCCTCAACAAGAATTTTATCATCCTGCTCAACCTGACGGGGACTGAAAGCATAGGATTTATCGATATCCTGAATCACATCAAGAGTTTTTCCTCTTAAATCGGTGTTGAGTGCCTGCGCTTTGAAATACACGGTAACAAACTCATTTTCGCCCGAAACATTGCTCGTTACACAATCCGTTATGCGGATAACACGGCATTTTATTGTTTCGCCTTCCATTTCACCCTTGAATATCGTTCCGTCGCCGACTATATAGAGGTAGGCACAAAGAATAATAAGAGCAGATACAAAAACCGCTGTTATCTGGTATATTGTTTGTCTTTTATTCATTGTACCGCCTCGATTCTTTATTTGCTTGCCTTGGCTTTTTTAGCCTCGATTTCGGCAACCATTTCAGCCTGCTTCTTCTCTGTAATTTTATAGAAGAACATGGGAACTGCACAAGCAAACATACTTACTACGCCTGAAATTACGAGAACATCCCAAAGTGCATCGGGATTTGCAACCTCATAAGTTCTTGCATTGATGCCTGCAATGCTCATTGAAAGAACGCCGATGAATGCACCGACTGCCATACCGATTTTGTTGATAAGAGTCTGCATAGCAAAGCAGATGCCTTCGCCTCTCTCGCCCGTTTTCCATTCAAGATAGTCAACGGTGTCGCCAATCATGGCATATGTAATGATGTTATTAACACCCTGAGGAATACCGAGGAGAACAAGACCGATTGCGCAGATATCCATCTTCCAGGGTGCATCGTAGCCAACGAAATACATAATTGCCATAACTACGCCGCCGAAAAGATGAACTGCAATATATGACCATTTTTTTGTGAACTTCTTTGACATCCAGGGAACAAGGATTGATGCAACAAGTCCACCGGGAACAACAAGAAGAGTTATAATGCCGTAGAGACCTTCGTTCTGAAGGATATACTTTGCAAAGTAAAGACCGCCTGTGTAGGAATAAACCATTCTTGCACCGCCGAAAATACCTGAAAGAACAATGAGAAGAAGCTGATCGTTTCTGAAGAGGAGCTTGAGGTTATGACCGAATGAGGGAGGAGTTTCGTCTGATGTGAAGCGTTCCTGAGTATTCTTGAAGCCGTAGAAGAACATGGGAATTGCGGCAACTACAAGAACAATGGCTGCAACAAAATATGTCCACTTGAGAGTATCGGCATTTGCGATTTCCATGCCGTCTTTTACGGTTCCGATAAATGTCTTGACTGCATCAGCTTCGGTGATACCCTGATTTGCAACC
The DNA here is from genome assembly GCA_045602905.1 of Acutalibacteraceae bacterium. GTDB lineage: Bacteria > Bacillota > Clostridia > Oscillospirales > Acutalibacteraceae > CAG-177. Next base: position 15,756 of record JAZSCL010000143.1, on the reverse strand, counting down.
ATGTTTTCAATTGCCTCAGCCTTGTTCTGAAGAATAAGAGCCTTGTCAGCATCGGTATCCGCATACTTGAACTTTTCAGTGATAGCGCCTGTAATCATGGGAAGGAAAACAGTAACGATACCTGCACCTACAGTACAGAACATACGGGCAACTGTGAGGATATTACCTCTTGTTACGGTGTTGTTTGTAAGGCAGGTTGAAAGACCCCAATAGGGAACGTCTGCAATGGTGTAAGCAACGCTCCAGATAACATAGATGGCACCGATTACGGTGAACGCAAGGGTTGTCTGAGTTCCGTTATAAACATTTTCTGCACTGAAAACGGGAAGGAAGCAGAGGATTGTCATAATACCGATGGGAATTGCCATCCACTTGAGGTAAGGACGGCATTTGCCCCATTTAGTGCGGGTTTTATCAACAACAGAGCCCATGATGGGGTCGTTGAATGCGTCAAAAATACGGGCGCCGAGCATGAGGATTGCAACAGCTGTTGCGCCTTTAAGACTGCCGACCATAACACCGTCAGCGCCGAAAAGAAGTGCATCAGTCATGAATACGGTTATGTAAGAACCGATGATGGTACAGATAAAGTTCTGACCGAAACCTGCAACGCTGTAAGCAATTGCTTCTTTGGGCTGAACGCCCTTGCCCGGAGTTGTTCCGAACAGCTTGTGTAAAAAGCCTTGATTCATTTGTAAGATTCCTTTCGTTATTAAAATAGCGATTTATAAAAATCCAGAGCCTTGAACAGGCGTCTGGTTTGCGCCAGAAGAAATTTTTCGCAGATATATGCGAGCTTTTTCTCTTCATTTTCGGGAAGTGAAAAAGAATACATTCTTTCAACGGGATTTGCACACACATGACGCATTGCCGCAAGAATGCCGGGAGTTATTTTTTCTCCGCCGCCACAGTTTCTGCAATAAATGCAACCTTCGGAAACACTGAAAAGCATTTCACCGTCAGGCTCTTTTCCGCAGTTTGAACAAGCGGTCAGATCGGGCATAAATCCCGCAAAAGCCATGAATTTAAGCTCCGTTACCGCCTTGAGAAAATCCTTTGACCTTCTGTTGGTCTGAAGCAAATGAAGGGAATTGAGCGTTACCCTCAAAAAATCCCTTGCAGGCTCCATTTCAGGAGCAAGCTCCTCCGCAAGCGCACAAAAATACTGCGCGAGAGCAAGCTTTTCGATATCGTCACGCAAACCGAAGAAAACTTCTTTCGCAACCGCATCGTCTATTATGTAGCTGTCTCTGCTTTTGTAGACAGAAAAATCTCCGTAGCAGAGAGACTGGGTTGCGCCGTGCATTTTGCTGTTTATTTTTTTGGCTCTGTTGGCAAAGGCTCTCAAAACTCCGAATTCGGAGGTAAGGAGAGTTACCAGACGGTCACTTTCCCCCGTATCCTTGACCCTGAGCACCAGAGCGTCGGTATTCATTCTCATTTTGCTTTGCCCCCGATGAGCTTGAATTAACGCAGTTACGGAATTCCATGTAGTCTTCAATCAATCCCGATTGAGAGAATTTTTTCCATGCGGTATTCTTGTCCATTTCATCATCTCCCGTTAATAAGTTGCCCTTACGGAAGGAAGATATAAACGGAAAATTATGAAAATATTTAAGTGCAGAGTGATGAATAAAATATTTCAATTCGCAATTCGTAATGCGCAATTCGCAATTATATTGCTCCGCAAAAGCTGTATTGCAAATCGGATGCCGGAAACACCCGTCCGAAACTTTGCACTTTAAAGTTCATCAAAATCAATCCAGACCGAAATTGTGGATAATACCTTCTCTGTTTCTCCAGCCTTCTTTAACCTTTACCCAACACTGAAGATTGATTTTGCATTGGAAGAAATTTTCCATATCCACTCTTGCCTTTGAGGAAATTCTCTTGAGCATATCGCCCTTTTTGCCGATGATTATGCCCTTGTGAGTATCTTTTTCGCAATAAATCGTTGCCTCAACATCCATGATGTCTCCGCTTGATCTCTCTCGCATCTTTTCAATGCTGACCGCAACACCGTGAGGCACTTCCTTATCAAGAAGAAGAAGCATCTTTTCACGGATAATCTCACCTGCAAGCACTCTTTCGGGCTGGTCGGTAAGAGTATCGTCAGGGAAGAAATGAACGGATTCATAGGTAAGCTTGTTAAGCTCCGAAATAAGAACGTCGATGTTTTCGTTCTTGAGTGCGCTTACGGGCACAACTGCCTCAAAGTCATAGACACCTGTAAACTGAACAATGCGCTCCATAAGCTGTTCTTTTTGCTTTACGGTATCAATCTTGTTGATAGCAAGCACAACGGGAGCTTTTTCCGCCTTGAGTCTTTTTAGAAGTTCAAGCTCCGTTTCCCTGATTTCACCCTCGGGCTCGGTTACGAAAAGGCAGGCATCAACGCCTGTTATTCCGTCGCCTACGGCTTTAATCATTTTTTCGCCGAGCTTGGTTTTGGGTCTGTGATAACCGGGTGTATCGGTAAAAACAAGCTGAGTTTCACCCTCGGTAAGCACACCCATGATTCTTGTGCGTGTTGTCTGTGGTTTTTGGGTTACGATTGCAACCTTCTGACCCAGCATTCTGTTAAGAAGCGAGGATTTTCCCACATTGGGACATCCTACGATTGCTACAAAAGCGGTTTTTGTCATTATTCTGTCCTCATTTAACGTGTTTTTTAAAAAAAGCTATTATTTCAAGCGGACCTGTCAAAGCGAAAATAACGCTTGCAATAAAACTGACAACAAATCCGATTAAAACAGGAATGTTTTCTTTATAATATTCAAACATTTTGGCAAATGCTTCGGGCTGATAAAGAATTGCTATACCCGCCGCAACGGCACCCATCGCTCCGAAAAGCACCGCACCTGCCGCCGCATCCTTTGAGATTTTTGCAAGAGGTTTAAGCTCTTTTGTCTGCAGGTCTATTGACTTTTCAACAGCAGTGTTGACCGCTTCAAGAGCCATTACTACCGCACAGGCAATAAAAAGAATTGCAAACTGAGTGCGTGACACTTCAAAAAAATCATGAACCGTCAGAAAGCCGAACATATAAAGCGCAAAACAAAGATGCACTCTCATGTTGCGTTCATGCAGAATGCAGTATGTAATCCCTCTGAATGCATACACAAAGCTTTTAAGAAATCTTTTCATACGTTTTCATCATCCATATAGTAGCTTGAATTTCTTTTGAGACCAAGCTTTGTGAGAACGGTTTCTTCTTTTTCACGCATTCTTACGCTTTCGATTCCGCCGTTGACATGGTCATATCCGAGAAGATGAAGCATTGAATGAACTGTAAGAAATCCGATTTCACGCTGAAGCGAATGGCCATATCTGTCCGCCTGGTCGATTGCGTGATTGATTGAGATAACTATATCGCCGAGAAGCTTTGCGCCCGTATCGTTATTTATATCGTAAACGCCGTTCTCACCAAGCGGAAACGACAAAACATCGGTTGCTCTGTCGATATTTCGGTGCTGAAGATTGAGCTGATGAATCATGTCATCATCAACAAACATAACGCTTACTTCCGCAGCGCCTTCAAATTCTTCCTGAACAAGAACAGCCGTACAGCATCTTCTTACGAGCATACGCACGCCTGCAGGAATTCTTACATCATTCTGCTCGTTGGAAATAACAACCTTAACCTTTCCTTTCATTTCTTTTACGCTCCTCATCCTGTTTTTCATATGCTTTGATGATATCCTGCACCAATCTGTGACGCACAACATCCTTTTCGCTGAACCTTACGGTTCCTATATCTTCAACATTTTTGAGAATTCTTACTGCTTCCTTAAGACCCGAACGCTTTCCGTCGGGAAGGTCAATCTGAGTAACGTCGCCCGTTACAACCATCTTCGAATTAAAGCCGAGACGGGTCAGGAACATTTTCATCTGTTCCGCAGTTGTGTTCTGGGCTTCGTCAAGAATAATAAAGCTGTCATCAAGAGTTCTTCCTCGCATATATGCAAGAGGTGCAACCTCAATGTCTCCCCTCTCCTGATGCTTCTGGAAATTCTCTGCACCGAGCATATCAAAAAGTGCATCGTAAAGAGGTCTTAAATACGGGTCAACCTTCGACTGCAGGTCGCCGGGAAGAAAGCCGAGCTTTTCGCCTGCTTCAACGGCAGGTCTCGTTAAAACAATTCTGTTTATTTCCTTGGCACGGAATGCGGTTACAGCCATTGCAACGGCAAGGTAGGTTTTGCCCGTACCCGCCGGACCTATGCCGAAAGTAATTGTATTATTACGGATTGTTTCAATATATTTCTTCTGACCGAGGGTTTTGGGCTTGACAGGCTTACCCTTTGAGGTTATGCACACGCAGTCTGCCGCCATGTGAACAAGCTTATCTTCGTTGCCGTCATTGACAAGAGAAAGAACATAGCGCACATTCTGGTCGCTGAGCGATTCTCCTCTGTTGATAAGGGTTAAAAGTCCGTTAATGGCTCTTACCCCCTTCTGAACATTTTCCGCTTCGCCCGCAACCTTAAGCTCCGAGCCTCTGCTGATAACCGAAACGGAAAATTCCTTTTCTATCAGCTTTATATTCTCGTCAAAGCTGCCGAAAAGGCTTACCGCCTGCTCCATTCTGTCAACATTGATTATTTGTTCAAACATTGCCTCACCCCGGAAAGTGCGTAATAATTTACAGTATAGTATAACACATTTTTTTGCAAATGTCACTATTTATTTAAATAATATTTATATTTTATACTTATTATATTCATTGACTTTTTATCGGCATGGTGATATTATTAATTAAATATAATTTAAATTAAAATGGAGAAAGTATGCTCGAATTCGTTCTGGAAATATCCCACTATTCGCTGCCGGTGCTGGGTCTTGCAGTGCTGATTCTTTGTTTCATTGCACTCATACGCAGAAAACGTCCTCCTCTTGGAAAAACAAAGCTCATAAACACTGTTAACGGCGATGTTTTTCCGCTTATCAGCCGTGAAGCATCCATCGGCAGACACAAAAACAATGATATCATTCTCAATTATCCTGCCGTTTCAAGAACTCATGCGGTAATCGTATGCTCAAAAAACGGCTGGTATATAACGGGCATCCGTTCCGATTCTGAGGTTCTTGTTAACGGAAACCCCATAGAAAAAAAAGCTTTTCTTAAAACGGGAGATAAAATCACTCTCGGAAACATAACACTTATTTTTGATAACAAGCAGGTAAAATAAATGACTGAAATTTTAACATTGAATAACGGGCTCCGCATTGTTCTGGAACCGATAGAAAATGCCAAAACCTGTTCTCTGGGCGTATGGATTGCAAGCGGTTCAAGCTACGAAACCCCCGAAACCGCAGGCACATCTCACTTTATCGAGCATATGCTTTTCAGAGGTACCGAAACCCGTTCAGCCCTTGACCTTGCGGTTGAAATGGACGAAATCGGCGGAATCATGAATGCTTACACAGCAAGAGAATTAACCTGTTTTTATGCTCACACCCTGACAGAGCATATGGAAAAAGCTCTAAACATGATTTGCGATATGATTATGAATCCGAAGCTTTCCGAAGATGACATTGCTCTTGAAAAAGGCGTTATAAAAGAAGAAATTGCAATGTATGAGGACAGTCCCGAAGACCTTTGTGCCGATGTTTATTATGAAAAAGTCTGGGAAAACAGTATGCTCGGCAGCAATATTCTCGGAACGGAAGAAACCGTTGATTCGGTTACCCGTGACAGCCTTGTTGCACACATGAAAAAGTTCTATGTTCCCGAAAGAATGGTTGTCAGCATCGGCGGCAATTTTGATAAAGAAAAGGCTCTTGAAATTTGCCGAATCTATTTCGAACACATGGAAAACACGGGATTTGAAATCAATCCTGCAGATGCGGAATATCACACGGGCATAACCCTGCTCAATAAGGAACTGATGCAGAATCAGCTTATTATGGGTTTTCCGGGAATAGCTCTCACGGATAAACGCCGCGAAGCAGCCTTGCTTATTTCATCAATCCTTGGCTCGGCATCTTCATCAAGACTTTTTCAGCGTATAAGAGAAGAGCTCGGTCTGGTTTATTCCGTTGATACAGCCTGTGTTTCGCATCTCAGAACAGGTGTTTTCATTGTGTGTATGGGGTTGAGCGAAAAATCAGAGAAAATGGCAATCAGAGAAGCTTTGAAAATCATTTCCGAGTTTCCCGATACAATAACCGAAAAAGAGCTTGCGAGAGCCAAAGAACAGTCCGTTGCAAGCTTTGTTATGAATCTTGAAAATGTTTCATCACGCACATCAAGAAACGGCAGAAACACTTTGCTCTATAACAAAATCACTTCGGAAGATGACGTTGTTAAAAGAATCCGTTCGGTAACTCTTGAAGAGACAAAGAATACAGCAAGAGAATTGCTTGATTTATCAAAAATCTCGTTCTGTGCCGCAGGTAAATTAAAGAGCGAGAACACATATAAGAAGATATTTTCAAAAGGAAGTTGCTCATAATGATTAACAAAAAAGATGTTAAAAGAATCGTTGTCAAGGTCGGCACATCCACGCTCACCTATGACACGGGTAAAATAAATATCCGCCGTATGTCAAAGCTTGCTCAGGTGCTCAGCGATCTGAAAAACGCAGGCATTGAGGTTACGCTTGTAACTTCGGGCGCAATCGGTGTAGGCGTAGGCAAGCTCGGTCTCAAGGAAAGACCCAAGGACACTCCGGGCAGACAGGCAGCCGCAACCGTAGGCCAGTGCGAGCTTATGTTTCTCTATGACAAATTCTTCGGTGAATTCGGCAATATAACGGGTCAGCTTCTCGTTACAAAAAATGATTTTGAAAACGAAGAAAGACACACCAATCTTCATAATTCATTCATGAAGCTTTTTGAATACGGTGCAATTCCCATCGTTAACGAAAACGACAGCGTTGCGGTTGAAGAAATTGTTTTCGGTGATAATGACAGTCTTTCGGCTCATGTTGCAAAAATCGTAGGAGCTGATACTCTTATTATTCTCACCGATATAGAAGGTCTTTTCAGCGCAAATCCCAGAGAAGACGAAAATGCGGTTCTTATTCACACCGTTGATGCCATAACCGATGATATTCTTGCTCTTGCGGGCGGAAGCGGCACAAACAGAGGAACAGGCGGAATGATAACAAAGCTTCATGCGGCTCAGATTGCAACAGAAGCGGGAATCAACACTGTTGTTATGAACGGCGATGATCCCGAGGATATATATAAACTCATCGACGGCAGACAGATAGGTACTCTGTTCAAAGCACAGACGGAGGTAAAATAAAATGAGTGACATGATTAATATCGGTGCACGTTCAAAGGCTGCACAAAGAATTCTTGCAAAGGCAGGCGGTGCCGCAATTGACAAGGCACTGTGCGCAGTTGCAGATGCTCTTGAAAAGAATTCCGCATTCATTCTTGAAGAAAACTCAAAAGATATAAGGGCTGCAAGGGATAACGGCATAACTGAGGCTATGATTGACCGTCTCACACTGACTCCGGACAGAATTTCGGGTATGGCAAAAGGACTGCGTCAAGTAGCTTCAGGTGAAAGTCCCATTGGCAAAACTCTTTGGGGAGAAACCCGACCCAACGGAATGAGAATAGAAAAGGTTTCCGTTCCCATCGGCGTTATTGCTGTTATTTTCGAAGCAAGACCCAATGTTACCGCTGACGCTGCGGCAATCTGCCTCAAAGCAGGCAACTCGGTTATTCTCAAAGGCGGCAAAGAAGCAATCAATTCAAACAAAGCCATCGCCGCTGTTATGAGAAACGCGCTTGCCGATTCGGGACTTCCCGAGGACTGCATAATTCTTATTGATAATATTTCAAGACAGGCTGCAACCGAGCTTATGCGTCTTAACGGATATGTTGACCTGCTTATCCCCCGCGGCGGTGCGGGACTCATACGCTCCGTTGTTGAAAACGCAACCGTACCCGTTATTGAAACAGGCGTAGGCAACTGCCATATCTATATTGACAAGGAAGCGGATATCAACATGGCTGCCGATATCGTTGCCAATGCAAAGGCATCCAGAGTTTCCGTTTGCAATGCCTGCGAAGGTCTGCTCATACATAAGGATATCGCTGAAATGGCACTTATTCCCGTCGGCGAAAAGCTCAGAGAAAAGAATGTTGAAATCAGAGGCGATGAAGCTGTTTGCGAAATCCTTCCCTATGCAATCCCCGCAACGGATGAAGACTGGGCAACGGAATATCTTGATTACAAAATCAGCGTTAAAATTGTTGAGGATATTGACGACGCAATTTCACACATCGCTGAATTCGGTACGGGTCACAGCGAAGCAATCATAACAGACAGCTATGCCGCCGCCGAAAAATTCAAATCCGAGGTTGATGCTGCCGCAGTTTATGTTAACGCATCAACAAGATTCACCGACGGCGGAGAATTCGGCTTCGGTGCGGAAATCGGAATTTCAACCCAGAAGCTTCATGCAAGAGGACCTTTGGGCGTTGAACATATGGTAAGCTCAAAATATGTAATCAGCGGAAACGGTCAGATAAGATAAGGAGGTAACGGAATTGTCTGAAAAAAAGAAAAAAAATAAAAACGGCAAAAACTCACTTGCCTTCCCTATCGGCGTAATCGCAAGCATTCTTGCAATTATAGGTCTTATAACCGTTATAACATTCGCTGTAAATGCGGTTAAAAACATTTCCGATAAAACAGCAGAAAAGAAAGATTACGAAACCATGCTTGCACCCGTTGTCATGTTTGACCCCGATCCATTCGACGACCTTACCCAGGCGGATGTTTCACAGCTTTTCAACTGTGCGGTCTGGTCACTGCTTATGAGTACGGAAGGTTCAAACCCATATGATTATTCAGAGGGTGAAACCTTCGGTCTCAAAGTTCCGCAGAAAGATATAGAGGCTCATTTCAATAAACTTTTCGGAAACGAAATCGATATTGCATCAATGCATTCCTCAATCGACATGAGTGAATATGATATAACCTACGATGCTGCTCAGCAGAGCTATATTCTTCCCATTACAGGTGTTGAATCTGCATATACCCCCAAGGTATACAGCATTGAAAAGCAGGGAAACAGTCAGGTTTTAACAGTCGGTTATATAGGCAACAAAGCATGGGTTCAGATTGCAGACGGCGAATACCAAGCTCCCGAACCCGATAAATATATGAAAATAACCCTTCGCGAAAGAAGCGACGGACTCTACGTTTCTTCAATTCAGGCTGTTGACGGTCAGGAAATCATTGGCACAACCGAAAGAAAAACAGAACCCGTAACAGAGGAAACAACGCTTCCTCTCATTGAAACAACCATTCCTGAAATTCCGTCACAGCCCGTTCCCGAAACCGATGAAAACGGTGAAGTTATAACAACCGAAGCTGTTTCGGAAGAAGAAACAGAAGAAGAAACAGAAGAATAACGTCGCTCCATAAGGAGAAACAAAATGAATTTTGATAAACACGCAAAATCACTTGAATTTGACAAGGTGCTTGAAAGGCTTGCGGATTTTACGGGTTGCGATGACGCCCGATACGATGCTCTGCATCTGAAACCCGAAAGCAACCTCGACCTCGCAAGAGCATTGCTCAGCCAGACAGTTGATGCGCATATGCTTCTTGCCCGTTTCGGCGGTCCGTCATTCGGCGGACTCAAAAATGTAAATAATGCATTGAGCCGTGCAAACGCAGGCAGTGTTCTCAATGCAAAGGAACTGCTTGATATCGGCGGTGTTCTGAGAGTTATCCGCACCCTCTCGCAGTGGAGAGCATCCAATGCAGGTGTGCAAACGGTTCTTGATCCGCTTTTCAATGCTCTTGTTCCCAATAAATTCCTTGAATCCGCAATATTCAACGCCATTATAACCGAAGAAGAAATTTCGGATAACGCATCTCCCACCCTCAAGGATATCAGACGCAAAATCCGCATTCAGGAATCTAAAGTCCGTGAACAGCTTGATAAATTTTCCCGTTCACAGAATTATTCAAAATATCTTCAGGAAAACATCATAACTCAGAGAAACGGCAGATATGTTGTTCCCGTAAAAAGTGAGTACAGAAGCGAAATTCCCGGCCTTGTTCACGATACTTCCGCAAGCGGTGCAACGGTTTTCATTGAACCTATGGCGGTTGTTGAAGCAAACAACGAAATCCGTGTGCTTCAAACAAAAGAGCGTGAGGAAATTGAAAGAATCCTTGCAGAACTCTCAGCATCCGCAGGCGATTTCGGTCAAAGCATAAAAAGCAGCTATGAATGTGCCGTTGAGCTTAATCTTATCTTCGCAAAAGCGCAGTATGCCTACAAAATCAAAGGCTGTCCCCCCATTCTCAACAACAAAGGCATAATCAACCTTCGTCAGGCACGTCATCCTCTTATCGACCCCAAAAAGGTTGTGCCCGTTGACATAATGCTCGGCAATGAATTTGATACGCTTGTTATAACAGGCCCGAATACCGGCGGTAAAACCGTTTCAATAAAAACCCTCGGTCTGCTTTCAATGATGGCAATGTGCGGTCTGATGATTCCCGCAGGCGACAGAAGTGAAATTTCCGTTTTCGATAAAATTCTTTCAGATATCGGTGACGAGCAGTCAATCGAACAGTCGCTCTCCACCTTCTCCGCACACATGACAAACATCATAGGCATTTTCAACGATGCAGACGAAAGCAGTCTGATTCTTATTGACGAATTAGGCGCAGGTACGGACCCTGTTGAGGGTGCCGCACTTGCAATCGCAATTCTTGAAGCGCTTCACTTCAAGGGCGCAAAAATCGCAGCTACAACTCACTATGCGGAGCTTAAGGCTTATGCTCTCGAAACTCCGAGAGTTGAAAACGGCTGTTGCGAATTCGATGTCAACACCTTAAGACCCACCTACAGACTTCTTATCGGTGTGCCCGGTAAATCAAATGCTCTCGCAATCAGCGAAAAGCTCGGTCTTGATATGGATGTAATCAACCGTGCAAACGAGCTTGTTTCATCGGAAAACAAACAGTTTGAAAATGTTGTTGACCGGCTTGAAGAAACTCGCAGACGCATGGAAAACGAATACGAGCACGCAAAACAGCTTGCCGCAAAAGCAGAAAAAGACAAAGCTGATGCAGAAAAGCTTCGTGAAGAAGTTTCTGCTTTACGTGATAAAGAAATGGAAAAGGCTCGCTCACAGGCACTCCGTGTTGTTGAACAGGCAAAAAGAGAAGCTTATTCTCTTATGCAGGAGCTTGAAAAGCTCAAAAAAGAACAGCAGAAAACAAAGGATGCCGCCGAGCTTGCAAGGCGTGCAAAAGCGATGGTGCGTAAGGGCATTGATTCAATTGATGCCGCCGCAGACCCTGTTATGGGAGTTATCGACGATGACAAGGATTATGTTCTTCCCCGCGCCCTCGTTGCAGGAGATACAGTTATCATCCGTGATATCGGAAAAAGCGCAAAGGTGCTCTCACCTGCCGATAAAAACGGCAATGTTGAGGTGCAGGCAGGTTCAATTAAAACAAGAGTAAAGCTTGCAAATCTCCGCCTTGTTGAAAGCAATGTAAAGAAGCAGGAAAAGCGTTCAACCACACGGGTGCAGGCAGAAAGCCGTCTCAATATGACGCCTTCAACCCGTCTTGATTTAAGAGGCATGACCGTTGACGAATGCCTTATTGAACTTGACAGATTCATCGATCAGGGACTGCGTTCAGGTCTCAATGAGTTCACGGTTGTTCACGGTAAGGGTACGGGCGCACTCCGAAGCGCAGTAACCCGCTATCTCAAAGCTTCCCCGTTCGTCAAATCAAGCAGACTCGGTGTCTACGGCGAAGGAGAAGACGGCGTTACAATTGTCACTTTAAAGTAATTTTTTGTAAAGGTATATAACTTTACAAGCATGAAACACCGCAAGCGTTGAAAAAAGTTTTCCACTCCAGGATGTGAATAAACAATCACATTTTGTGGTTGTTTTTCGATGAAAAACACAAAATGCAGAGTTTTCCCCGCTTTTTGTTAATAAAAGTGAGAAAATAGTGGAAAACTGACTAAATTCCAAGTCAAATTTCCTCTTGACATCTTCGGATATTTTTAGTATAATATCGACCTGTAAAGCACAGTAACTTTACAGGTCGGTTTTTTTACCGCAAAAAAAAGTGGGTAAAAAGCCGTCTTTTGTTGTGTTTGGAATCACATACATTATATAAATTTCGAAAGGAGGGTCTGGTATGGCAAAAAATTATGAAATGGCAATCTTAATTGATTTTTATGGTGAAATGCTTACTGCTAAACAGCGTGATTTTTTGGAATATTATTATAATGATGACCTTTCCCTTTCTGAAATTGCAGAAAACGAAGGAATCACCCGTCAGGGCGTCCGTGATGCCATCAAGCGTGCCGAAACTCAGCTCCAGGATATGGAAAACAGACTGGGTATGGCAAAACGCTTTGAGGATGTCAGAGAAGGTCTGAATGAGATTATCGAATATTCAAACCAGATTGCCGAGCATAATCTCCGCCACAGCCTTTCAAAAGAAATCAACGATTACAGCGTACGAATCAAAGCTGCCGCAATGACCTTGCTTGAAAGCTGATTCGTAATTCGTATACATATTATAATAATAAGAGGTGAAAAAATTGGCATTTGAAGGTCTTTCCGACAGACTTGAATCTGCGTTTAAAAATCTTCGAAGCAAAGGCAGCCTTACCGAAGCGGATGTCCGCTCCGCAATGCGTGAAGTCCGTATGGCTCTTCTTGAAGCAGACGTTAACTATAAAGTTGCCAAGGATTTCACAAACACCGTAACCGAAAAAGCTATCGGCGAAAAGGTTATGGAAAGTCTCACACCCTCTCAGATGGTTATCAAAATCGTTAAAGAGGAGCTCGTCAGCCTTATGGGCGGAACAAAGAGCCGCCTTGCCTATGCAAGCCATCCGCCAACAGTTATTCTTATGTGCGGACTTCAAGGTTCGGGTAAAACCACCCACTGTGCAAAGCTTGCAAATATGCTCAAAAAAGATAACCACCGTCCCCTGCTTGTTGCTTGTGACATTTACCGTCCCGCAGCTATCAAACAGCTTCAGGTTGTCGGTGAGCAGGTAGGCGCTCCTGTTTTTGAAAGAGGACAGGCTAACCCCGTTGATATTGCAAAAGAAGCTATCGCACTCGCCAAAGAGCAGGGTTACGACTATGTTATCCTTGACACCGCAGGCCGACTTCATGTTGACGAAGAGCTCATGAATGAACTTAAAGCCGTTAAAGCTGAAGCAAAGCCTCACGAAATTCTTCTTGTTGTTGACGCAATGACAGGTCAGGATGCAGTTAATGTTGCAACATCCTTCGATGCCGCTCTCGGCATTGACGGTCTTATTCTTACAAAGCTCGACGGTGATACCCGAGGCGGTGCCGCACTTTCGGCAAGAGCTGTTACGGGCAAACCCATCAAATTCGTTGGTACGGGCGAAAAACTCGATAATCTCGATGTTTTCCATCCCGACAGAATGGCTTCCAGAATTCTCGGCATGGGCGACGTTCTTTCACTTATCGAAAAAGCCGAAATGGCAATCGATGAAAAGAAGGCTGAAGAGCTCGAAAAGAAGCTCATGCAGAACAAATTCGACCTTAACGATTTGCTTGATCAGTTTGATCAGATTCATAAAATGGGTTCACTTCAGGATATTCTTGCAATGATTCCCGGAATCGGCAACAAAGCAAAGGACATTGAAGTTGATGAGCGTAAGTTCGACAGAATGAAGGCTATCATCTATTCGATGACCGAAAAAGAACGCACAAACCCCGACATCATCAACCCCTCTCGTAAAAAGAGAATCGCCGCAGGCTGCGGACAGAGCATTGAAGAAGTCAACAGACTTCTCAGCCAGTTCAGACAGATGCAGAAAATGTTCAAGCAGATTGGCGGCAAAAAAGGCGGTAAGCGACGCAGAAAGCAGAAATTCAGAATGCCTGCAGGCTTCGACCCTTCCCAGTTAGGAATGTAAAACAGCAACCCTACGCTGATACATTATAAAAAATTTATATTTATATATTTTGGAGGAAATTATCATGGCAGTAAAAATCAGACTTCGCCGTATGGGCGCAAAGAAAGCACCTTTCTACCGCATCGTTGTTGCAGATTCAAGATATCCCCGTGACGGCAGATTCATTGAGGAAATCGGAACCTACAATCCCGTTGCAACTCCCACAGAAGTTAAAGTAGATGCTGAAAAGGCAAAGCAGTGGATCGCTAACGGCGCACAGCCCACAGACACTGTTAAGGCTATCCTTAAGAAGGAAGGCGTTCTTTAATCCTGACGCCCGAGAGGTTATTTTATGAAAGACTTACTTGTCAGCATTGCTCAGGGTCTTGTTGAAGACCCCGCAGCAGTAACAGTTACCGTTGACGAACCTGCCGAGGACGGAACAACCGTTTATCATCTTCATGTTGGCGAAGAAGACATGGGCAGAGTTATCGGCAAGCAGGGCAGAATTGCAAAGGCTATACGCACAGTAATGCGTGCAGCTGCAACCCGCCAGGATACAAGGGTAGTTGTAGAAATTGATTAAGGAATATCTTGAACTTGGCGAAATCGTGGGTACTCACGGCATAAGAGGTGAACTTCGTGTTAACCCCTGGTGTGATTCCCCCGAGTTTGCCGCTAAATTCAAAACCTTATATTTTGACAGCAATGGAGGCTGTGCGGTGCAGGTTAAATCTGCAAGGCCGCACGGCAACATTGTTTTATTGGCAATTAAAGATGTTGACACCGTTGAAAAGGCACAGAAACTCAGAGGAAAGATTCTTTATATGAAACGCAGCGATGCAAAGCTTCCCGAGGGCAGCTATTTCATTGCCGAGCTTATCGGATGCACCGTTTATGATGCGGATGAACCGCAAAAAATTTACGGAACTCTTTCCGATGTCAGCGCAACAGGTGCCAACGATGTATGGCACATAAAAGATGAGAATGGTAAGGAATATCTTATCCCTGCCATTCCCGATGTATGTGTTGAAACGGATGTTGCCGAAAACCGTGTTGTTATCAGACCCCTGAAAGGTATTTTTGATGATGAGGATTGATATTTTAACTCTGTTCCCCGAAATGTGCGAAAGCGTTCTGGGTGAAAGCATTATAGGCAGAGCAAGAGCCAACGGATGCGTTGAAATCAACTGCCGTAACATCAGGGATTATACTCTTGATAAGCATAACCGTGTTGATGACGCCCCTTACGGAGGAGGCACGGGCATGATTATGCAGACTCAGCCCATATACGATTGTTATAAAGCACTCTGCGAGGAAACAGGCTCAAAACCCCACCTCATATATCTTTCTCCCCAAGGCAAAACACTGACTCAGGAAAGAGTCAAGGAGCTCGCCGCTCTTGATAACATCGCACTTCTTTGCGGTCATTATGAAGGTATAGACCAGAGAATAATCGACGAAATTGTTGATGAAGAAATCTCCATCGGCGATTATGTTCTGACAGGCGGTGAACTGCCTGCTCTGGTGCTTGCGGACAGCATTTCAAGAATGCTGCCCGGCGTTCTTGCCAACGAGGACGCATTCACTCTTGAAAGCCACTATTCAGGTCTTCTTGAGCATCCGCAATATACAAGACCCTATGAATGGCACGGCGAAAAGGTTCCCGATGTGCTTATATCCGGTCATCATGCCAATATTCAGAAATGGCAGCGTGAACAAAGTCTGAAACGCACTTTTGAACGCAGACCTGATATGCTTAAGAATGTGGAGCTTTCAAAAAAAGACAAAGAATTTCTTGATAAACTTAAAACCACCGAAGTCTTATGACCTCGGTGGTTTTCTTTAT
>JAZSCL010000142.1:0-5345 GCA_045602905.1 Acutalibacteraceae bacterium | reverse complement strand
ATGCATAAAAAGAATTTCTCAGGCTGACCTTGCCGCAAGGATGCAAATCAAAGGCATAACAATCGAGAGAGACAGCATATCAAGAATCGAAATCGGAACAAGATTTGTTGCGGATTATGAGCTTATGGTTTTCTCCGAGATTCTTGGAGTTTCCGTTGAATGGCTGCTCGGAAAATAGACCAATCAATTCATAATCGGTATTTCCATAAACAGAAAATTAATAACATCGAAAGCATAGAATATAAGCGATATTGTAACGCAAACATGCAGAATTATATCGGAAAACTTTGACGGCTTAAGCTTTGAAAAAAGGAACACACAAGCGGCAATCATGAATATTTCAGAAAAGAAAAACACTCTTTTTCCCGATGCATATATTGATGATGAAAAACCCATAATCAGACCGCATCCCAATGATGCACATCCAAACAATCCCGTAACAAATCCTGCAGACTGATTTTTCTTCATTAGCAATATAGTCATTACACCCCACAAAGTAACAATCAATGCCGCCAATACCGTTGTAATATATACACCTGCTCCCAAATCATTATTCATGAATGCTTTTTTCATATATGTATCAACAGACTGCTTTGCAATCAAAAAGTGAATAAGATTATATACAGACACGACAAAAACAACCGAAGCTGTTGAAGCAACACACAGTTTCTTTATGTTTTTGTTGTTTTCATATAATTCACAAACAACCGCAGACAGCAAAACCGTAAATAAGACCGTTACAATAACAGAAAAGAAAAATGTATAGGAACTGTAATTTGAAAATCCGAGAAGCAGCTTTTTGATTATTCCGAAATCAGCATATTCTTTAAAAGAATCCGCTGCCTGCTGCAAACCTCTGTTTGTTACACCCGGCGCAGTCAGAAGATAAATTGATGCTCCGACTGCCACGGGAAACGGTAAAAACGATGAAATTCTGAGTTTCTTTTTTATTAACGCATATACAAAAGTAAAGACTAAAATTGCACAGGTGCACACAGCCGCCTGCTCCTGGGATGCCGCAACAACAGCACATGGAACAGCAATTATTCTTTGAACAGGATGATATTTCACTTCAAGAACATCAAACAGTGCAGGAGTTACGGTTATAAGCATAAACGTGCACGGCACAAGAAAAGTAAATGAACCTGCAAACCAGAACGCTCCTGCATTCAATACTCCTATAAAAACCAGAAATACAGCACTGCAGCTGATCAATGCATTTTTCCGCGGTTCAGCCGCTTCCGGTGACAGTTTATAAAGGAAATAAATTATATATTCAAAAAGAAGAAATCCGAAAATCTTCCAAAGAATAATATCCGATTTCAGGAACGTCATCATAAGAGCTTCGCCCATTGTTCTGCCTGAAACGGTTTCATATCTGTTTTTCAGCCATTCCGCAAGCGAGAAATCTTCGTTTGCAAGAATACCCATAAAATGACCGTCATCCATTTTAACTATAAGCTTTGTGCAGAAAAGCCAGAACAGAAAAAGAAGAACTGAAAACAGAAGAAATATATCGGCATTGGGATATTTATTTTTAAATTTATTCATATCAGCCCTCCGTTTTGAACACATAAGGAGTTTCTGAGCTTCCGTTGCCGCCGCAAACAATAATGCCATTGGTTTTCAACACTGTTGCAGGGCACACACCCGTCAGGCCGTCATTGGAAACGGATTTATAAAAAGAACCTGATGATGTCACAGCGGAAACGCTTGAAGTATTGGTGTTGATTGAGTTCTGAGTCCAGTACCAGCACGATTTTCTCAGTTGAAAATATCTTGAATTATCGTTTGTTACCGCTTTAACCGTTGGTGATTTTCTCCTTTCCGCTGACGGAATATCAGAAAGCATTTTAACTGTAGGCAAAAAAACTTTGTCTGCGGTATTTTTTATGGCGGAAATTTCCTTATCAGTAAAATTCTCGGAGCAAAGAAATCCGCCGTCAAAAGTCAAGGTATCATCCTTTATTTTATTATCAGGCGTACATCTGAATGTAAAGCTTGTTTTTTCTTCGGAATTCAACCATTCTCTGATTGTTGATGAACTCCAGTCACTGCTCCCCGCTTTCAATTCCGTATCGGAATCAAACGGCATAAAACAGATTACTTTTTCGCTGAACAGCAATGATTCTCCTTTTTCGTTTACCGATATTACTTTCCACAATATACTTTCACCGTTGAATCTGCCAAAATACATATAATCATCTTTTTTCAGCTTTACAAATTCGGTTATATCTGAATCAGAATATGTCGATTCCGAGCTTTTATAGATTATTCCTGCAAACAGTGCCCCTATAGTTTCCGAAAAAGCTCCGAACAGCACAATAATCACAAAGAGTGATAAACACAAAGCAACAATTATCTTTTTCATTATCCGCCTCCGTTATTTTTATGTAAACAAAGGGGAACAGAATAACTGCTCCCCTTGATGCTTTATTTATTTTCCTGAACGTACTCTGCGTTAATCTGTGCCTTTGCAATTCTTGCAACTTCTTCACTGTCTTTTGCAAGCTCAACAGCTTTTCTTGTTGCCTCGCGTCTTGCGAAAAGCTCACGGTACATTCTGTCACGCTTCTCGCCATTAAGGTCATGGAAGAATTTGGGTATAATTCCGAGCGCACCCGTAATAACGGGAACACCTGTTCCCATTGCGAAAATCCACCACTTTGTGGAGTCGGCCTGAGTGCCGATTGTAAGGCCCTGAACATAGCCGATTCTCTTCATTATAAAGTTCTGGATTGAACCCATAACCATACCCTGAAGCTTCGTTACAAGTCCTCTCGCAACGCCTGTCATTGCCTCTGCTCTGTAGCCGTTTTTCCATTCGCAATAGTCCATGGCTTCGTTGAGAATTTCAGTGGGGATAACATGTCTTAAACCGTAAACACACATTTCAAAAACTTCTTCAACCGCCATAAGAGGAAGCATTACCCACTTATTCTTATAAAGTCCGTTTTTTGCTCCGCCTATCGAGCCTATGCCGAACACGGCAAGCCAGCAAACATCTGTCCAAACATCCTCAAGAATCCAGATTGCCTTTGTTGACATTCTTTTACGGAGCGGTGCAATGAATGCATAGCTGATTGTTGAAACGGGTGATGCGGGAATACCGACGAGTGTCTGATAGGTAGCCGAGCCAAGAACGTCGATATAATAATTGATTCTGCTCTTGCTGACTGCAAAGCCTGCAAGAAATTCAGAAAGAGTGTAAAGAAGAATCGGTCTGTTATTTACAATTGCTTTAAGACCCTGAATGATACTCGGCTTTTCGATGGTCTGAGAAACTCTTTCTTTAGTTACACAGATAAAATAGAACGAAAGCGCACAGCCGAGAACAGCAGTACCAATACCAAAGCTTATGAAAAGATTTGTTCTATTCCACGAAACAACCTCATTGTTGACAAGGTCAAGCAAAACACCGAAGAGAAGCTCGGGTAGCTTTTCGCCTACAAGACCCGACACGAGGTTAGCCATGGTTATCAGTCCCGTTCGTTCCAACGGGTCGGGAGTTATGGTTGACATAAATCCCGTGCCTGCAATCGCAGTGAATGTTCCTGCTGTTTCGCAAATTACGGTGAATATTGCATAAAAAATCAGCTTTGGTACATATGTTGCGGAAGTATCTGTAAATATCAGAGGCATAAACCAATACCACAAACCGATAATCATAAGAGGTATTTTTCCGAGAAGTATGTACGGCTTGAATTTACCCCATCGGGTACGTGTTCTGTCAACAATAACACCAATAAAAGTATCATTTATTGTATCCCACAATCCGGCAAACAATCCGAAAATCGCAAGGAAATCAAAGTCAATTTTAACAATATCATAAATAAATCTGTCGTTATACTTACTGATGTTGAAGCTTGCGGAAACATCGTTCAGAAGATAACCTATTCGCTCTTTCTGACCGATATATCTTCTGTTATTAAGCAATGGATTTTTAACGCCTTTTTCATAGTCTATGACTATGCCGCCGTTTTCTTCTTCGTAAGCAAGATTAGTTTTTTCTTCCACTAAAGCGCCTCCTCGCAACAAGATTTTGTATGATTATAACATATTTTTCTGCAATATTCAATAACTTTTATAAATTATTACAGATTAAATTATTGTTTCATTTGACTTTATCCGCATAATATGCTTTAATTCTTGCAGGAGATGATTATATGAATGATTTACGTTCTGCAATATACGATTTTTGGGCCGAAATATATATTAAAAAATTTGTGGCAAAAAACGATGAATTAACGGAAATGCCTGATAGTTTCACCGTAACATATCACACAGGAGCAATGAACACAAAACCGAATTCCGTTGATTCAATAAACAAATCCATATCTCACGGAGCTGAAATAGTTGAATTTGATGTAACCTTCCGCCCTGACGGAACTCCCGTTATAATCCACAACACTGCACCCGGAAACAATCAGGGTATTTTCCTTGAAAATGCACTCGAAGCCGTTGCACAAAGCGATAAATGCATGATAAATCTTGATATAAAATCCACAAAAAATCTTTCCGCCGTTGACGAACTTGTCAAAATGTACGGACTGTCGGAAAGAGTGTTTTACACAGGTGTTTTTGAGGATTTTGTTGAGGCTGTCAGAAGAGATTCGAAAATCCCATATTACCTGAATTATAACATTTCTCAGGCAGAAGCATCGGATATTTCCGCATTGCGGAATATAGCCGGAAAAATCAAAAAATACGGTGCAATCGGAATCAATACAAATTATGCCCACGCAACCAAAATTTTTGTTGACTCTATGAGAAATAACGGTTTGCTTGTTTCTCTCTGGACCGTCAATAACCCCGTAGATATGATAAAAATTCTCCGTCTCAAACCTGATAACATAACCACAAAAAAGCCTCATATACTCAAAAAATTTTTTAAATAAAAATAACCGTTATGATGCAGAAATTGCAATCATAGCGGTTAATTTTGTTATTTGAGTTTTTCCCATTCTGCGGGTCTGAAGCCCGTCAAAACAGTGTTGTCCGTAACAATAATCGGTCTTTTTACGAGCATTCCGTCGCTTGAAAGAAGCTGTAGCTGCTCCTCTTCACTCATCGCAGGAAGCTTATCTTTAAGCTCCATTGATTTATAGAGCAGACCACTTGTATTGAAGAATTTTTTAAGAGGTAATCCGCTTTTTTCATACCATTCCTTAAGTTCTTCAAGAGAAGGATTATGTTCCTTTATATGGCGGTCAACATATTCAATCCCATTGTCATCAAGCCATTTCTTTGCTTTCTGACAAGTTGTGCATTTCGGATATTCTATAAATAAAACCATCAGAATTCCTCCTTTATTTTCTTTAATATTTCTTCATCCGCAGGGCAGA
>JAZSCL010000141.1:0-2313 GCA_045602905.1 Acutalibacteraceae bacterium | reverse complement strand
AGACTAAACCGACCTTTCAATCGTATTACAATTATAAGGACATCAAAAAGGAGAAGAAAGCCATGAAAAAAACGCTTAAAACTTTAATCGCAGTTTTCCTTGCAATGATTATCGCAACGGGTTCAATGTCCGCCTTTGCGGCAGGGGAAACGATTGTTCTGGATTTGCAGGACTGGAAAGATGAGTATTTCTACAGCAGTCAGCTGACCGAAGGCGAAAACAGTATCGACCTTTCGGGCGATGAATTGTATTATTACCATGAATTCGAAGCAGAAAAAGACGGATATTATATCGTTGAAACCAACCCCGAACATATCTGGTGGATTGCCGTTGCAGAAAAAAATTCTTCGGGCAGATATATCGATGAGGCTCTTACGGATTATACAAACATCTCCTATGAAGAAGAAAACGAAAAAAATCTTTTCTTCCTCGAAAAAGGTTCATATATCATTTTCACAGACAGAAACGAAGAGTTTGACGGAAAAACCACCCTCGGCATCGAATACGCAGGTGCGGAAATAACAGGTTTTGATTTTGAAGGCGGTGTGAAATATAATCTTATTCCTCAGGTAAATATCATTTATTTTTACTATGAAGAAAACGAAGATTACAATTTATTCTACTTCATCCCCGGAAACTCAACCCTTTCATTCGATTCGGGCAAAACCTATGATACTGATATCGAATTTTTGGAGTACAAAAGTGAATCGGAAATAACAGAGGGCGAAAACACTATAACCTTTGAAATTGCAGGAAAAACCTTTGAAAAAACAGTTCTTGTTCAAGGTGTTGAACACAATATCAAATCGGTTGAAGTGAAGAATTTCGACAAATATGACACCGTTAAGGTATACTACGACGGATGCATTAAAACCGATGATATTGACTTCTCTGATCTTGAATTTATTGTGGAATTTTCAAACGGCGAAAAGAAAACCATTGCTGCCGATGAAATGCAAACAACAATCGAACTCCCTAACGGCAATCCCGTAAGTGTTAACTTATACTACGAATACGATATGGACGAAAACGGAAATATCTGTTTTGATATTTGGGTTCACGACAAAGAATATGCGGTTCTTCCCGTTGAGGTCATTGAAGCATCAACCAATGAAAACAGGAAGCATCTTTCGGATGAAAACACCTTTGTGATTGCCGAAGAAACAGGTGATATTCTTTGGAGTTATATGAATTTTGTTATGAGCATGGGTACGGATGAAGTTTTTGATGAAATGATGGTTCTTCTTGAGAATTTATTTACCTTTATCCCCGACGTCATGAAAGGAATATTCTCAAACTTCGCATTGTTCCTCGGATTTTAAATTTAAATATCAGCAGAAAAGCAGACTTGCACGAAAGCCGTACAAGTCTGCTTGATTTTTTCGGCACCGGTCAGCCGTGATTCATCGAAAAAACACGGGATATATTGCAAACAGATACATAATATGTTTTAATAAATTTGTAATTTTTTTCGTTAGCAAAAAATAATTTTTCAGAAACTTTCAAAAAAACTTTAGACCAAACCAAAAATTCATTCGTCTTATGGATGTAAGGGGAAGAAATCCCCGAAACAGGAGGAAAAAGTTATGAAAAAAACACTTAAAACATTAATCGCAATCGCACTTTCATTCGCAGCAATTCTCACATTCGTAAGCTGCGGCATCGGCACAAAACAGATAGTTATTGATTTCATCGACGACCCAAGCATGAGAGATTTCCTTACATCCGACACACAGGCAATAGCGGAAATCCTTGAAGCCGAGCTTCCCGATGAAGAAATCAGCCTTGTTCCCGTTTATTCTTTCAGCAGCGGAATGTTTGCAGATGATGAACCCATTTATATTTACGCAATCGACAAGGAAAATGCATGGGCACTCGGTCTTGAAAGCATGGCTGACGATACAATGTATTTTGCTGAAACCGACGCAGAAGAAATCAACCTCAGAATTGATGTTACGGAAGAGGTTGACGGCGGATATCTCGGATATGACACCGCAAACATGACACTCAATGCCGAATCGGGCGTTGATGGCAAGCTCCTCAAAACCGTTCAGAAAGAGTTTATGACTCCCTCAATGCTTGAAGATTCTTTCTGCTTTGTAAGCATGGAAACATACACAAAAATCGCATCCGCACACATGGATAAAGAAATCACAGATATCTGTGCTGAAATTGACAGCAGCGGACTTCTTTCATTTGAAGGCGTTGTAATCGAAACAAACAAGGCAGGCAGAGTTGAAAAAATCCTTGAAGCACACAACTATTATTAATTTCTGAAATCGGAGGATATTAACATGGGTGGCTTTGTTATAT
>JAZSCL010000140.1:0-2979 GCA_045602905.1 Acutalibacteraceae bacterium | reverse complement strand
CCGCTATACACATACAATATGTTTATATGGGCTGCGCGTTTGTATTAACGCCCCGCTCGGATGCTCCTTAAGTGGAGATGCTGCAGATAGCGAGGTCATTAAGATAGCCCGACGAACATTAAAGTCCGTCGGGCATTTTTTATTAGGGTGATATTATGAAAGAACAAACCGTAACCTTCTTTGGTCACAGAGATACCCCAAAAGAAATAGAGTCAGCCTTGCGACTGACTCTGATAGACCTTATTGAAAATAAAAATGCGACTGTGTTTTATGTCGGCAACAACGGCAACTTTGACACTATGGTCCGCCGTCAGCTTGAAGATTTATCTCAAACCTACCCCATAACCTACAGTGTAGTTTTAGCCTATCTCCCAACTGAGAAAAACAAGTACGATAACCTAACAAATACAATCTACCCCGAAGGCCTCGAAAACGTACCCAAACGCTTTGCAATCTCTTACCGCAACAAGTGGATGATACAGCAGGCGGATACTGTTGTATCTTATGTTATCCGAACCTACGGCGGTGCGGCACAGTTTAAGGAGTTGGCGGAAAGGTTAGACAAGACAGTATTTGAATTATAGGGATATTCTTATTATAACACTCAATCCCATATTGACTTTAATTCCTTTTTACAAAGCATTACAGTCAAGCAAACACGCCCATGAGGTTAAGTGATTAACCTCATGGGCGTTGCTCTTTTATTGTTGATTTGTTAAGTTCTCAGAATGCCTTTTCCACAATCTCGACATTGCCGATTTCATTGTTTACATATTCGCCGTTTTGGTAATATGGTACAGAATTGATATTTACAGCAGCATTTGACGGCGTATATAAAACAGCAGTCGTATCTTTCGGAAGAATAAGATTGATAACATATTCTCCGTCAGTCTTTTCATAATCCAAGGTAATCAACCCTTTTACGCTCGGGACGGTACAATTCATACTGTCAGACATAGTGTACTGAGGATCGATTTTAACCTTTTCATAACCTGCTTCAATCGGGGTAATACCTGCAAAATGCTTACTCATTATAACAAGAGGTCCACCGGTTGATGCGTGATTTTTAGTGCCTTGCCCAGCGGCCCAGAATTCCCATAAGGTTGAATAATCCTTGCCTACCATTTTTTCATATCTGTCTTTTATTCTGCCTTCGGCAAGGTCATATTCTCCCATTTTGCAAAGAGCTTCAAGAACATAATATTCCATATACGGACCTGAATTTTGAGTAGCTGCAAGTACCTTTGTTATGATTTCATACTGCTCTTTTGTTGCAAGGCCTGACAAAACTGCAAGAGCATTGGCTCTGTCATCGGGTTTTTTAGTGTCTTCACTTTTGAATCCATCTTCTGTCCAGAGTGATTTATAGCCCTTTGCGATTGCTTCTTTTCTTTCAGCAATAAATGCGATATCTTCATCTTTTCCTAAAGTTTTCGCCATTTTTTCTGTGGCGGAAAGAGCATAATAAACCCATGCATTTTCAATGGCGGTCACATCTGCTTTGTATCCCCAGTCAACCCAATCCCATGAGCCCTCACGGTGAACAACAAGATTATTCTCTCCCATTTCCCAAAGCTTCAGGTAATCGAGTGATGCATCATAAACCTTTTTAATAAATGCCTTGTCACCGGTGTATTCATAGTAGGTCATAAAGCCTACAATTCCTGCAAGCCCCTGAACCGGAAGCTCAAAATAGTCGCCGCTTATGGGCACAACTGTCTGTAACACCTTTGACTCGTCAACGTGGAAAAGCATTGCCTCAACGCCCTTCTGATACAACAAATATGAATTGCTGTCCATTGAGTACATCAGCATATTCATTTCGATTGTGACATCACCCCACCATTGAGCTCTTTCTCTGTCGGGGCAATCCATAAGATTGTCACGCATATTGACATAGAGTGTACGCAATGACTTTTGCCACAAGGTGTTCATAAATTCATCATCACAAATGAAGTTGCCGGAGAATTCACTGTCATATCCCGTTTCACGGTACATGAGAGAAACAACTGTAACACCGTGTGGTATGTAATAAGAAATATGTTCTCCGTTAAACCAACCCAAGGCCTCAAACTCCTGCTCGCCCTCCTTAGTTATATAGGTAGTTGAAACTGCACCGAGCGGAGTGTTCTCTGTTATCATGCGGATCTTTTTACCTTCAGGTGCTATAATTTTAAGATATGGTGTAAGCTGTGCGTTATATGGAACATCTACGGTTATTTTTTTGCCAAAAAGATTCTTTACAGTATAGTTTTCATATTCTTCTGAATTTTCATAAGCCTTAAGACCGTAATCCTTAAAAAACGGTATTCCTCTGGGGTAAAGCTTACCATATGCACCCTCGCCACCGACACCATATTCGGTTGCATTTTCCCAGGAAGAAGCATCGTAAGATGCATTTGTCCAATCACCGATATCTTCCCTTGCATCGTAATAAATACTATGTTCGGCAAGTCTGTAATTAGGCTTGAAAAGAATGCTGTCTCCGTAAGCACTGTGTTTTTTTACTTTCCAGCTCCGGTCAGAAAGTATAGTAATATCATCATTTATGGCTTCAAAAATAAATCCACCCTGACCACTGCTGTTATACGAATAACTTGTTTTATCATCCCAATACCACACCAAAGCACAAACAGTGTTTTCGCCCTCTTGTAAGTATGGTGCAATATCTATACTGTCATAATAACAACTGTTCTCAGAAGGTCCGCGCTTCACGCTTCCATCAAAAACAACAGTTTCACCATTTATGTAAAGCCAATATTTTGAGTCGGCCGAGATGTGAGCAATAAGTTCTTCAGGAACATTTTCAAGAGTAACCTTTTTGTTAAAGCACATCCATGTATTCTCTTCTGTAAGATTTTCCTTATCCCAAATCCAATTAGCCTTCCAATCAGTTTTTTCAGCAGTAGAAATTGTTTGATATTGCGGAATACTTTCAGGAATTTTGTAATCATTTGCAAATGGTGTCATAGTCAAATC
>JAZSCL010000139.1:0-34065 GCA_045602905.1 Acutalibacteraceae bacterium | reverse complement strand
CATATGTGTGCACTTGACCCTTTGTTTATTGCTCTGGGTGTTGAGGACAGACAGCTTCACTTTATGGGTAAAAAAGAGCTTTTTGAAAATGCATTCATAAAGTTCTGCCTTTCAAAGGTCAACGGGTTTCCCATCGTAAGAGGCGGTGCTGATACCGAGGCTCTTAACTATGCGATAAGACTTGTTAAGGAAGGCTATATCCTTGGTATGTTCCCCGAAGGAACACGCTCAAAGGATCACAAACCCGGCAGAGCGAAATCCGGTGTTGCACTTATTGCAAAAGAGGCAAAGGCAGATGTTCTTCCCGTTTCGATTTATTCATCCGATGACATGAAGAAGGGCACAAAGCTTACAATCAGATTCGGTGAAATAATTCCTTATGAAAAACTCGGTTTAAGTGAAGATGGAACAAGAGAAGAAGTCAAGGAATGTGCAAAATTCATTATGAGTGAAATAGTCAGGCTTTGGGAGATGGGACATTGCGAATAACACTTGCAAAAACGGCGGGTTTCTGCTTCGGAGTCGACAGAGCAGTTAACATGGCATATGAAATTGCAGAAAAAGGTGTTAATGCGGCAACTCTCGGTCAATTGATACATAATACATATGTAACATCTGAGCTTGAATCAAGAGGAGTCAGAACAATCGAATCACCGTCGGAAGCTCAAAAGGGCGAAACAATTATCATAAGAGCTCACGGTGTCGGAAAAAGCGTCTATGACGAACTTGCCCGAATAGGTGCCGAAATCTGCGATGCAACCTGCCCGTTTGTTAAGAAGATACATACCATAGTTTCCGAAAATTCATCATCGGAAATCCCCGTTCTGATTGCGGGGAATCCTGAGCATCCCGAGGTTATGGGAATAACAGGTCATTGCAACGGTGATGTTTTTGTTTTCAACAGTTCGGAAGAACTTGAGAATATTCTTTCCCAAAACACGGAATTATGCATAAAAAGAATAATAGTTGTTTCCCAGACAACATTTTCGCAAAATGAGTGGAAAAAATGTAAAGAAAAAATAAAAATATACTGTACAAATTCAAAAATATTTGATACAATATGCTTTGCGACCCGTCAAAGGCAGGATGAAGCGGCAGAGCTTTCAAAAAAATGCGATGCAATGATAATCATCGGCGGGCGTCACAGTTCAAACACCGTGAAGCTAAGAGCGGTGTGCAGTGAAAACTGTGAAACACATCTGGTGGAAAGAGCTTGCGAGCTCAAAAATATAAATCTTTCCCACTGCGCCGAAATCGGCGTAACGGCAGGGGCATCAACCCCTTCCGCAATAATTAAGGAGGTACTTTTAGAAATGTCCGAAAAAGTAATGGAAACCGCAAATATTCAGGTAGAGGAGGTGCCTTCTGCAGCAGCGATAACAGACGATATGGATTTTTCCGCAGCACTTGAAGCTTCACTCAGCAACATGAGCACAGACCAGAAGGTCAAGGGTATCGTTATGGGTATCACACCCACAGAAATCCAGGTAGACATCGGCAGAAAACATGCCGGCTATGTTCCCATGGATGAGTATAGCGCAGACCCCACAGCTGATGCAGCAAAGGAACTCAAGATTGGTGACGAAATTGACCTTATCATCATGAAAACTAACGATGCCGAAGGAACTGTAATGCTTTCAAAGAAGCGTTTCGACGCTCAGAACGCATGGGTAGACATCATCGCCGCTGAAGAAGACGGCAGAGTTCTTGAGGGCACCGTTGTTGAAGTTATAAAGGGAGGCGTGCTCGTTGTAGCAAACAACGTTCGCGTATTCATTCCCGCTTCGCTTGCGACAGAACGCCGCGACGAAGCTCTTGAAGATCTTCTCAAGAAAACAGTTAAGTTCCGTATTATCGAAGTTAACAAGCAGCGCAGAAGAGCAGTCGGTTCAATCCGTGCCGTTCTTAAGGAAGCAAAGAAGGAAGCTGAAGAAGCATTCTGGGCAAATGCAGCTGAAGGTAATAAGTACACAGGCGTTGTTAAGTCAATGACAAGCTACGGTGCTTTCGTTGATATCGGCGGCGTTGACGGTATGGTACATATTTCCGAAATGTCATGGAAGAGAATCAAGAATCCCTCAGAGGTTCTTTCAATCGGTCAGGAAATCGATGTTTACATCAAGTCGCTTGATGCAGAAAACAAGAAGATTTCTCTCGGCTACAGAAAAGACGAAGACAATCCTTGGGAAATCCTCAGAAAGAACTATCCCGAAGGATCAGTAGTTGAAGCAGAAGTTGTCGGCATGACAGCATTCGGTGCATTCGCAAGAGTTATCCCCGGCATCGACGGTCTTATTCATATTTCACAGATTGCTGACCGTCATATCAGCAAGCCTCAGGATGTTCTTAAGGTTGGCGAAAAGGTTACCTGCAAGATTACTGCAGTTGATTATGATAAGAAGCGTGTAAGCCTTTCAATCCGTGCTCTTATCGAACCCGCTGAAGAAGCAACTGAAGAAGCAGTTGAAGAAACAGTTGAAGAAACAGCAGCAGAGGTTGCTGAAGAAGCTCCCGCAGTTGAAGCTGTGGCAGAAGAAGCAGCTGAATAATATTGTTTTTTCGCCGCCCGCAGTGAGTCTGTGGGCGGTTTTTCATCAGGAGTGATTATTATTAAAAACAAAGGTAAATTTCTCGGACCTTTTTATTGTATACTTGCGGCTGTTGTCTGGGGTCTTTCATTTGTTGCGCAGAGCGAAGGCGCAAGTATCGGCACATTCACTTTCAACGCAATGCGTATGCTTCTGGGCGGAACCGTTCTTATTCCCTTTGCCGTTATAAGTGTTATTAAAGGCGCTAAATCTGATTCACCCGAAGAAAAAAGCAAGAATTCTTTAAAGAATGTGCTTATCGGCAGTGCTTGCTGTGCAGTTCCTTTTTTTATAGGTTGTAATCTTCAACAGCAGGCTTTTTTTCTTGACCTCGGACCGGGCAAGGTTGGATTTATAACTGCACTTTACATGGTTCTTGTTCCTATCGCAGGAATATTCATGAAACAGAAGCTCCGCCTTAATATCTGGACAGGTGTGGTTCTCGGCGTTGTCGGATTATATCTGCTCAGTGTTCCTGCAGGCGGTTTTTCAATCGGTTCGGGCGAGATTATAGCAATCTTCGGTGCGTTTGCATTTGCAGCACACATCCTTGTGATTGACCATTTCTGCAATAAAGTCAATAATATTGCATTGTCGTGTGCCCAGTATCTGATAGCAGGCATTGTGTCTGCATTCTGTATGTTTATTTTTGAAGAGCCAAGCTTTGATGCTATCAAGGGTGCAGGTGTTGAAATTGCATATGCCGGCATTATGAGCTGCGCAGTTGCTTTCACCGCACAGATTTTCGGTCAGAAATATACACAGCCTGCAATAGCATCTATTCTTCTTTGTCTGGAATCGGTATTTGCAGTTCTTTTCGGATGGCTTATTCTTCATGAACAGCTTTCATCAAGAGAGCTTATCGGATGTGCAATAATGTTTACCGCAATAATTCTTACCCAGCTTCCGGCTGATTTGTTCAAACTTAAAAGGAAAGAAAAATAAAAATATCATATAAGGAGTTGTTGAGATGATAAACAGAGTTATTTCTATTTTGATGACGGCTATAATGTCTCTGACAGGCACAACCCTTTCCGGATTTGATACCGTTATTGACACTTTCAGCGAAATGCTTTATGGGCTTCCGGTAACATCGCAGTCAATCAATGCTGATTTCTTTTCGAATATTGATGCATTTGATTATACTCTGATTAATGATGAAACTGCATACATTAACAATAAGATAGCAGTTTTTGTAAACGGAAAAACGGATTTCGATGAAAAGAGAGAAACCTTCAAAAAAATTGGCGGAAGAGTTGTCGGTTGGAGTGCACCTATTGATCTTTTTGTTGTTCGTTACGGTTCAAGAATGAGCTACGATGATATTCTTGCAAAATGTAAAGAAATTGCGGATATGGATACCGTTGAGCTTGCAATTCCCGTTGTTGCACGAAAGAGCGTTCAGAATGCAACACCCAATGACAGCTTTGATACAGACCCCCAAAAGACTATAGTCTGGGATGAAAAGAAACCCTCAGGCAGAAATTGGTGGCTTGAGGCAATCAATGCAAGACAGGCATGGGATTATTCCGATTATTTTTCAACAATCAATATAGGCGTTGTTGACGGCGGATTTGATACGTCGCATGAAGAACTTGAAGGGAAGATTTCTTTCCCGACATTTCTTCATAAGCTTTGCAATGTTCCCGATATTCACGGCACTCATGTTGCAGGCATTATTGCAGCAAAGCATAACAACGGAGTTGGTATTGCCGGCGTATGCGAGAATTCAAACCTTATCTGTGTTGACTGGTATCCGTATATTTTTAACATCTGGAATACGGAACTTGCTATTTATTTCGGACTTTCCAACTGCGTGAAGGCAGGTGCTAAAGTGGTTAATTTCTCACTCGGCACAAGCTCTTCTGCAGAAGGCGTATATATGTCGCTTATGGATGAGGTTATCAGCCCTGCCGCTGTATCCTATATGATGGCATCGCTTCTTTCAAAGGGATATGATTTTGTTGCGGTACAGTCTGCGGGTAACGGCGATATGAACGGCGATCCTGTTGATTCAAGACAAAACGGTCACTTCTGTAATATAAATGAAGAAAATATGTACACAGGTTCGTATGAAATCTTACCTGAAGAAATAATGGAAAGAATTCTTATTGTAGGTTCAGTAAAAAATTCAGGAAACGGAAAATATGTTCAGTCGGATTTCTCAAATGTTGGTCCGGAAATCGATATTTCCGCACCCGGTGAAGAGATTTACAGCTCCATTATAGGCGATGAATATGATAATATTGACGGCACATCCATGGCAGCTCCGATTGTTTCTGGCGTTGCAGGTCTTGTGTGGTCTGCAAATCCCGACCTCAAGGGAACGGAAGTCAAGGAGATTATTTGCAAATCAACAAATTCGGTTGCAGAAATAAATAAAAAATACAATTATTATTATTACGACTATCTTGAATTTTACGAGTATCCCGTTGTTGATGCAAAGATGGCTGTTGAAGAAGCTATCAGACGAGGAAACAACAAAATGGGAACCGTTAAAGGAACTGTCAGCAAGTCTGCCGCAACAATTGTGTTTGACGGTGTTTCACATACTGTTTTTTCAGACGGTTCATTCTCATTTGTTGCTCCTGCAGGCAGCGGAGTTGCACAGGTGAAAAATTCATCAGGTTCAGTTATCGATACATTCAGTGTTACAGTTAAAGCAGGTAAAATTGTAATTGTTTGAAAGGATGAATGAATTGGCAGAGATAAAAAAACATTGGTATAAAGAGATGTCAGTCTATCAGGTGTGGCCCAGAAGCTTTTATGACGGCAACGGCGACGGCATAGGGGACATTAAGGGAGTTATTGAAAAGCTTGATTACATCAAGAGCATCGGCGTTGATGCAATCTGGTTTTCACCGCTTTATAAATCACCTCAGCATGACTATGGCTACGATATTGCCGATTATAAATCAATTGCACCTGAATACGGAACAATTGAGGAATTCAAAGAGCTTCTTGATGCCGCACACAGCAGGGGACTTAAAATAATAATGGACCTTGTTATCAACCATACTTCAGATGAGCATCAATGGTTTACGGAAAGCAAGAAAGGTAAGGATAACCCCTACCATGATTATTATTTCTGGCGTGACGGCAAGAAGGCAGGCGGAAAGAAGCCGCCTAACAACTGGCTTTCGACTTTTGCGGGTCCCGGTTGGCATTATAACGAAAAACTTGACCAATGGTATCTTACTCTTTTTGCTAAAGAACAGCCCGACCTTAATATGGATAACCCAAAAGTCCGTGAGGAAATAAAGGATATTATCCGTTTCTGGCTTGATATGGGAGTTGACGGTTTCCGTGAAGATGTTATTACCTTCATTTCCAAAAAAGAAGGTCTTCCCAACGGTTTTCCGATTCCCGTTGCATGCGGTATGGAGCATTATAAATGCGGTCCTCATCTCGATGAATACCTTGCAGAATTCAGAAAGGTGACGGATGATTATGATTGCATGACGGTTGGTGAAGCACCGATGATGACTCCGAAGCTTGCTCTCAGATTTATCAAAGAAGGTCCCAAGCAGACACTCAATATGATGTTTAACTTCCAGCATATGGAAGCGGACAGTTTTATGGTAAGCTGGATTCCTATGCCTTTCAGCCTTAAAAAGCTCAAGAATGCCTATAACAGATGGCAGCATAAGCTTTACGGTATCGCATGGAATGCAAACTACATCGAAAACCACGACCAGCCCAGAATTATCAGCCGCTACGGTGATGAAAAATACAGGGTTGAAAGCGGTAAGATGCTTGCAACAATGTATATTTGTCAGAGCGGTACCCCGTTTATTTATCAGGGTCAGGAAATCGGTATGCTCAATATCAGATTTGATTCGGTTGACCAATATACCGACACTCAGGTAAAGAGTACATATCAGCTTTTCAAAAAGCTTGGCTTTACAGATAAAATGTTCCTCAAGGTTGCTAACCGTGCATCCCGTGATAACGCAAGAACTCCCGTTCAGTGGAATTCTGAAAAGAATGCAGGCTTCACAACCGCCGAGAAACCTTGGTTCACGGTAAACCCCAACTATACGGAAATTAATGTTGAAGCAGCCGAGAATGATGAAAATTCGATTCTCAACTACTACAGAAAGCTTCTTAAATTCCGCAAGGAAAATGAAATCTGTATCTACGGAGATTTCAAGCTTCATTATAAAAACAGCAGGAATCTGTTTGTTTATGAACGTAATTATGAAGGCAAAAGAATGCTTGTTGTCAATTCGTTTACTGATAAGCCTGTTCATTTTGAAGCTCCGAAAGGCTTTAATCTGAGTAAAGGAAAGCTGATGCTTTCAAACTATGATGTAACAGATAACACACTTAACACATTTATGACAAAACCATATGAAACAAGAGTTTATCTGTTTGAATAGAAACAAAAAATCCTCGGCAGGAATTCCTGCCGAGGATTTCTTTAGTTTAATTAATATGCTGATGATGAGTATGCCTGGTTCTTTCTGATCTTGTCACAGAAATCCTTTGAAACCATCTTAACCCATGTATCGTTTCTGCTGATTGCATATTCGCCGTCTTCAGCAAGAAGTTTTTCGTCAAACTCTGTGAAAGCGTCCGAACCCATTGTTTCTCTGATAGCGAACTTCCAGTCAACATCTTCTGCATTGTTCTTTACGAAATACATGATGTGATAGCCGTGTTCTGTTTCGATAATGCCTGTGTCGCCTGCTTTTCTTGCAGGATCAAAGCTCCATGCTTCAAAAGCTTCAACATAGTTATCTGTTATTCTGATACCTTCGTAAAGACCGCCGTTTTCAGTTGAACCTGTGTCGCCTGAGCTTTCTTTTGCCATTGCAGCGAATGATTCTTCGGTCTTGTCGCCTGCGAGCCATTCGTCATAAAGAGCTTTTGCACTGTTATATGCAGCCTTCTTGACATCGTCTGTAATGTTTGAAGTGTCTTCTGTATCAAACTTAACAAGGCAGTGACGAACATCAACACTGTTCATGGTGTAAAGAGGCTTGATGCAGTATACAATATAAACTGCCTTTTCGCCTGTGATAACATTCTTGTCGCCTGCTTTGCGTGCAACATCAAATGCCCATTTTGCAGCATCTTCGGATGTTGAAGCAACGAATGATGAGTAGGTTGCATTCTTGCTGACAGATGTGAAATCTGTTTCTGAAGGAGTTTTTGAACCTTCGTTCTTGTATGCTGTAACAGCAGCCTTGAAAGAAGCTTCGTCTGTGATGTTTGCAAAAACAGCCTTTGCCTTTGCAATTACTTCGTCGTTAGCCTTCTTCTGTCTTGCGGCAAGAGCTTCTTCTGTTTCGCCTTCTTCACCTGAAAGTGTTGTGAAGGGGAATGCGAAGTAGCGAAGGTCTGCGTAATCGTAGTCTTTTCTGTTTGCGTCGTATTCAGCCTTAATATCTTCATCAGTGATATCAGTCTTGAGCTTTTCGGACATATCGTTTCTGTATCTCTGAGCGATTGTTTCCATTTCAATCTGCTTCTTGAAGGTCTTTTCGTTGAAGCCGGGGCCAAAGGATTCTCTGAGATATGCATTGAGAGAATAATTGTTCTGTGCAGCCTGATCTCTGTATGTTTCGATTGTTTCATTGAGTTCAGCTTTTTCATCATCGGTTAATTCATAACCCTCAGCAATAGCTTTTTCATAGTAAGCAACAACATACTGTGCATAGTTGACTGCAGAATTTTCAAGGGATTCTGCCCATGTAAGAACATTGCCGTCTTCATCTTTTTCGGTTGAATCCTGCTCATCGGGAGGAAGTGATGAATCAAAGCCCATGTTCATACCCATCTGAGCGTACTGTTCGGCATAATAAGCCATCTGCTGATACTGAGATGAATAATAGTAGTTGAATTCTGCAGCTGAAATCTTTGTGTTACCGATGTTAACAGCCGTTACCATCTTTTCGATTATGCCGAGATTGTCAACAAGTTTCCATGCAATTCCGCCAACGATTGCAACTGCAAGAACAACAGCAACAACCTTTTTAAGAATGTTTGCGGCAGCAGTTCTTTTCTGAGCGCCTTTTGCGTTCTGCTTAGCAGCCTTAGCGATTCTGGCTTTACGTTCCTCGCGGTAAACTTCAGCCTTGCTCTTTGAGCTTTCGTTTTTTGCCATTAGTAGTTCATCCTTTACTCTAATAATACTTGCCGACCGAATGAAATCGGCAGAATGTATATATATTATACTATTTTAAAAGAATTTACAAGCTTTTTTGTAAATTTTTATAACTAATTTTAATTTTCTTAATATTTTGATTGTGTTTTGCTGTGCGTGAGTGTACCGTCAAGAAATTCTTTTCTGAACCATACATCGGGTACTTCATAGCTTTTTCCGTTAAGATAGTTAAGAATACCCGCATCTGATTCGAATGTAAATTTGAGACGGTATGAATATAAAAACTGTTTTTTATAACCGAGAGGTTTGTTCAATGCATTGGTTCCGTATTTGCCGTCGCCGAGAAGAGGATGGCCGATGCTTGCAAAATGTGCTCTTATCTGATGTGTTCTGCCGGTCAGCAGTTCAACCTCAACCAGGGATAATCCGTCTTTTTCGGACAGAACATTATATTTGGTTCTGATTTGTTTTGTGCCGGGTAATTCACGGGTGAAAACTTCAACTTTATTTTTCTTTTCATCTTTCGAAAGCCAACCTGTAAGAGTTCCGCTTTTTTTTGCTATTTTTCCGTGAACAACGCAAAGATAATATTTTTCAAGTTCTCTGTCTTTGAGTTTCTGATTAAGAATACGGAGACTTTCGGCGTTCTTGGCGGCGATAACAATTCCGCCGGTGTTACGGTCTATTCTGTTGACAAGGGCGGGAGTGAATGAATTTTCATTCTTGGGGTCGTAGTCGCCTTTTTCGTAAAGATAACGTTTGATTCTTGTTATAAGTGTATCATTATATTCTGTTTCGTCAGGATGTGAAAGCAGACCTACTTTTTTGTCAAGAAGCATTATGTTTTCATCTTCGTAAACGATATCAAGATGTTTTGAGGCGGAAAGAAAATCGTAATGCTCATCAATGGGTGCAAAAAACTCGTCGTTGATATACATATCAATAACATCACCTGCATTTAGCTTTAAGGCAATGTCTCCTTTTTTGGAGTTGACTTTTATTCTTTTTGTGCGTATGTATTTATACATCAGGGATTTGGGCAATGCGGGAACTGCTTTTGAAATAAACTTATCAAGTCTCTGACCTGAATCGTTCTTTGAAATAACAAAACTCTTCAAAAAAATCTCTCCGATAAAAATATAGTCTTTTCAAAAATTAATTTATAGTGTATAATGTATTTGATTTTGAATTGGGGCGATGGATTTGAGTGAAAAAGAAAACAAGGTTAAAAATCCTCATGTGAATCACAGAGCAAGATTAAGAGAAACTTTCAGAAAGGTCGGCGTTGATGCAATGCCTGATCATAATCTGCTGGAAGTGCTTTTGTTTTATTCCGTTCCGAGAAAGGATACAAACGAACTTGCTCACAGACTTATAGAAACTTTCGGTTCGCTTAACCGTGTTTTTGATGCATCATACGAACAGCTTCTTGAAGTTGACGGTATGGGAGAAAGTTCTGCACTGCTTATTTCGATGATTCCTTCTGTATGCCGCCGTTATGCTGAGGGAACAAGAAAAGGCAAAATAAAACTTACCGAGCCGTCAGCCGTAGCGGAGTATATAACCGATAAATATTACGGCGTTAAAAATGAAATCGTATATATGCTGTTTCTTGATGCAACGGGAACGCTTATCAATTGCTGTAAAATAGCGGAAGGAATTCCGAATCAGGTTGTAATTGACAGACGCTCGGTTGTTGAAGCGGCAATAAGAGCAAATGCAGATAAGGTGATTATGGTTCACAACCATCCTTCGGGTGTGGCTGCTCCTTCGAGGCATGACCTTGAAACAACAAGTGAAATAAAATCCATGTTCAGAGATCTGGGCATTGTTCTGGCAGATCATATTATTTTTGCAGATGGAGATTATGTTTCTTTGGCTTCTCTTCCGAAGTTTTCAACATTTTTTATATAAATTTCAGGCTGTATCG
Source organism: Acutalibacteraceae bacterium (assembly GCA_045602905.1). Taxonomy (GTDB): domain Bacteria; phylum Bacillota; class Clostridia; order Oscillospirales; family Acutalibacteraceae; genus CAG-177. The sequence continues at coordinate 23,435 of JAZSCL010000139.1, read as the reverse complement.
TTTGATACAGCCTATTATTTTAATATGTAACTTTTACGGTATGTTTTCCGATATCTGATGTTATTTTTAATACCGAAGCACCGTTTTCTCCAACGGATTCAAGTGTATATTCTCCGTCGCATTCAATAGTCTTTGCGGTTTTATGGAGATAAATTTCTGTGGGAAGAGAATATTCCTTATCCTGTGTGTAAACAAGTGTGAAAATATCTGATTCTCTGTTATATGAATAGTTTTCGATGTTTCCGCTAACGGCAACGGGAGCGGTTCTGACGAGCAAATCCATAATCGGAGTTTCAAGCAGACCGTGATAATAGCACCAATAGGTTTGTCCCCATTTGTTTGAATCAAACTTATCGAGAAGATATGCGATATGAGGAAGCCATTCCGTGCCTTCTGCCTGACTGCCCCACTCTCCTACGATAACGGGCACATCAAGTCTTTCCTGAGAACGGCGGTGCTCATCAAATATAGAGCCTACTCTGTCATTGCTTGCGTATTTGTATGCAGGTGTGTCAACCATAAGGTCATATGCATGAGGAGCAAAGCAGAGCTTTTCTTCACGTTTTCCGTCGTAATTGACAGCAGGAGCCGAATAGGGGATACCGAGGTTGGAATAATAGCTGTTTTCCATAATTATTATTCCGTTATCGGTAACTTCGCGGATAGCTTTTGCGGTGCGGTTGATAAATACGGAATATGCACCCGTATCAAATTTTTTTATAAGTTTATCGCCTGCACTTGTGACTTTTCTGAAAAGAGACGGGTCATCAAAGGTTGAAAGAACTTTTGCGGGTTCGCCCGAAAACAAATCTTTTATCATCTTTGTTTTTTTGCAGCGTTTATCTGTAAGAACTGTTTTGGCAATGCTCAGAATAAGTTTTCTGAATATTTTACCGCCGTCACTGCCCGGAAAAGGTTCGTTGAGCAAATCGAAGCCGAAAAGAGCAGGATGATCCTTGAAACGCTCTGCAACGTGCTTCCACATATTGCAGAAATATGTTTGCAGAGTCACTCCTTTATATTCCTTGTTTGCCCAGAAATTATCAAAGGAATTGTGAACTGCTTTTCCCCAGAAATAACCTTCCGCCCAGACAAATCTGGTAGGCTTGAATTTTGCTCCGTCGGTAAGGCATGCCCATGCGGGAGCACCGTCGGCAGGAGCATCCGCAGGACCGCCGTAAAGGTCCTGATGCATGTCAAGGAAAAAATATATGCCGTATTTTTCGCAAAGGTCTGCAACCTTTTCAACCTTGTCGAGATATTCTTCGTCGTATTTTCCGGGTTCAGGTTCAATTGCGTCCCATGTCATTCCGAGTCTGATGATGTTGAACCCCATACCGTGAAGTTTCAGGAACAAATCCTCATAAAAATCAACGCGGTAAACTTTTCTCGGATTTCCGGGCACATATACACCTTTGTCGCAAAGATTCATACCGTTAAAAATTCTTTCTCTGCCTTCGGAATCGATAAACTTTTTATCTGAGGTTGTAATTTTGAGCATAATCGTTCTGCCTCTCATATATTTATAATCCGATTATAACACCAAAATGTGGTTATTTCAACTGTAATTATTTATACGAAATCATGCAATTTACTGTTGCACTGTACAGAATCGTATGATATAATTACAATGTAAAAATATATTTCCGAGAAAAAGGAAAAATTTATACTGAACTGAGGTAATAAGAATGGCAGCATCAGCACTTTTCAAAGCATATTGCAGAACTTATCAGGGTATCTTCCGTGTTGCGGTTAATTTTCTTAACTGGAAAGAACCCGAACTTGTAAAGGGTGCAGGCAGCGTAAAGAAACTTCCCGAGGTTGTTAAAGCAAACGGACATAACAGCGTTCTTGTTGTAACGGATAAGGGACTTATGGGACTTCATCTTCTTGACGGTCTTTTTGAAGGACTTGATAAGGCGGGTGTTAAGTACGCTGTATATGACGGTACACAGCCCAACCCCACAATCAACAACATTGAAGATGCAAGACAGCTTTATGTTGATAACAACTGCTCTGCGGTTATTGCATTCGGCGGCGGTTCACCCATGGACTGTGCAAAGGTTGCGGCTGCAAGAATAGCACGCCCCAACAAAACCGTTCAGAAGATGAGAGGTACTCTTAAAATCCTCAAGAAGCTTCCCACAATCTACGCAGTTCCCACAACTGCAGGTACAGGTTCAGAAACAACCATCGCAGCCGTTGTTTCCGATCCCTCAACACACGAAAAATATGCACTTCAGGATCCTGTTCTTCGTCCCAAGTATGCTGTTCTTGATCCTGAACTTACCGTGGGACTTCCTCCTCATATAACTTCAACAACAGGTATGGATGCCCTTACTCACGCTGTTGAAGCTTATATCGGTCACAGCAATACCAAGGGTACAATTGCAGCGGCTGAAAAGGCAACGAAAATGATTTTTGAAAATATTCTTAAGGTTTACGAAAACGGTAAGGATATTGAAGCAAGAGAAAATATGCTTGAAGCATCATATCTTGCAGGCATAGCATTCACGAGAGCTTATGTTGGCTATGTTCATGCAATTGCTCATAATTTCGGCGGTATGTACGGAACACCTCACGGACTTGCCAATGCTGTTATTCTTCCCTATGTTCTTGAAGCATTCGGCGAAACGGCTCACAAACCTCTTGCAAAGCTTGCCGATATCGCAGGTCTTGAAACCGCAGGCATGAGTGAATCTCAGAAAGCAAATCTTTTTATTGCTAAAATAAAAGAACTTAATAAGCTTCTCAATATTCCCGAGCATCTTGAAGTTCAGGAAAAGGATATTGCAACCATCGCTCAGAGAGCAAACAAGGAAGGCAATCCTCTCTATCCCGTACCCAAGGTTATGGATATCGAAGAGCTTTCGGCTATAATCAGAAAAGTAGGTAATATATAATCCGTTCTGTCTTTTTTGCGGTTAATAACTGAGAATATAAAAGGAGTGTGCAAAATGAAATTTCGTTGTGTTATAAGCATTATTCTGGCTTTTATAATTGCAGTGTCCTCGGCTGTTTTCTGTTTTGCAGCAGAAGATAGCTGGAAACCGAAGAATAAAGAACCCTTTATATTTGTTCACGGTCTTAACGGATGGGGAAGTGCGGAAGGCATCAACACGGTTGTTTCGTATTGGGGAGCAACAACGGGCGACCTTATGAGTTATCTTCAAAGCGAAGGCTACGAGTGTTATGCCGCTTCCGTAGGACCTATGAGCAGTGCGTGGGACAGAGCGTGCGAGCTTTATGCTCAGCTTGTGGGCGCAAGGGTTGATTACGGTATTGCCCATTCGCAGGCAAACAACCACGACAGATTCGGCAGAACATATTATGATGCACTTGTTCCCGATTGGGGAGAGCTTGATACGGAAGGAAAAATTCAGCAGGTTCATCTTATCGGACACAGTTTCGGCGGCACAACGATAAGAATGCTTATACATCTTCTTACTTACGGTTCACCGGAAGAAAAGGCGGTTACGGATTCAGATGACATTTCCGGTCTTTTCACGGGCGGAAAAGGTGACTGGGTAAAGAGTGCAACGGCTATCTGTACTCCTCACAACAGTTCTTCTGTTTATTATCCGCTTAAGGCTCTGGGTCTTTATGAAATAGTTCAGAATATCAGTTTCCTTTATGCCGGAATTTTGGGAAGAACATTCTTGAACGGCAGACTTGTTGACTTCCATCTTGAGCAGTTCGGTCTTACGGATGTTCCCAACGGCGAAAAAGCCGACGGACTGATTGAAGCTATGGCAAGGGTTCAGCATAATCTCGATGATACCTGCATATATGACCTGACTCCCGAAGGAACGGTAAAGCTTAACAATGAGTTTGAGATAAACGAAGATATCTATTATTTTTCATATCCGTTTTCAACAACCGAAAAGATTGATTTTCTTGGAATTGAAGTTCCAAAAATCAGCACCAATCCTGTTATAACCTTAACCGCTCTTGCAATGGGAGTTATGAAATTCGAAGATCCCACAACGGGAGTTGTTTATGATGAAAAGTGGCTTGCAAACGATGCTCTTGTAAATACAGAGAGTGCAAAGTATCCCATCGATGAACCCCATGCCGATTATGATTCGGAAAACATTGAAAAGGGTATCTGGAATGTTATGCCTGTTCAAGAAGGTGACCACGGTGCCGCAGTCGGACTGTTTGCAGACGAAACAGAAACCAAGGAATTTTATCTTGAGCTTTGCGAAATGCTCAATGCACTTGATTAACAGTAAACGCTGTCGTTACGATACGGCAGCGTTTTTTAAGGAGATTGTTTATGAAATCGAAAAGAATTATTGCGTTTATAATAGCAGTATCATTTGTTTTTTCAGGCTTTGCCGTTTCGGGTGAGGTTAGTGATATCCGCAGAACTGTTGAAGGATATATTGAAATGATTCACAGAACTATCCGTTCTGCATTTGAAACAAGAAGATATTCCGATTACTCTGAAATATGTGATATTCCCGAAACAGAAAACGGCTATGTGCCTCAGGGTTACTGCACAAATGAAGAAATGAACCTTCACTTCATATCGTATTATCACAGCAAGAATGCGTCTGTTATTTCGGTTATCGACGGTAAAAACGGTAACAGAATCAAAACCGTTTCTCTTGAAGCGAACGGAAAGGCATTTAAGGGTCATGCAGGCGGAATTGCGGAAGACGGCACTTATTTTTATGTTGTTGACGGTAAAAAGATTTACCGTCTGAATCTTGCAGAACTTTTTGCAACCGATGACGGCGGCAAATTAGAAATGAAGAATTATATAACTGCAGATGTAAAGTGCTCATATCTTAACAGTGACGGAAAATATCTTTATGCGGGTGAATTCTATACATTTACAACAGATGGTGCGTATGATACGGATAAATCCCATCATAAGGCAATTTCACTTTTTGAAACTACATATTCAAGATGTAACGCTTATCTTATTTCGGATATAACCGATAAATTTTCCGACAAAGCAGGTGATACAGTTATTCCTGAAATGATTTTTACAACACCCAACTGCGTGCAGGGATTTGCAAGAATGCCTGACGGCGCATTTGCACTTGCAACATCCTACGGCAGAAATAACGATTCGTTCCTTAAATACTATTCCGATGTAACCAAAGAAGAATGCGATTTTGAGGTTGATTACGGAAGCAAAAAAATACCTGTCTATCATTTGTGCAACAGCAACAAAACAGAAACTCTCCGTCAGCCGCCTATGCTTGAAGGCGTTGATGATTCAGACGGTGAAGTTTACGGTATTTTTGAATCGGGTGCCGAAAAGTACAGCGATTCCGCATTTATTGTCAATAAAATCTGCAGATTTCAATAAAAAAGTTCAACAAACTTTTTGAGCGGCAAAACGGCACAATATACAATTATTGTTCATATTCGACAAAACAGTAGTGTTGTATATATGCATAATTACCAAAAAAATAAATGATAATCCTTTTAAAATGTTAAGGCTGAATAATTTGGGTTTGTTTTAAATTTGTGCATAATAAACAAAAGGAAGCGGTTATATTTGTGCAAAATAACTTGACTTTTTCCGAAATCTGAGTATAATAAAGACATAACAAAAAGAAAGGATGAATGTCATGAATTTCGAAAAAGTATCATATGAAGCTGAGAAGCAGCTCATCGAAGAGATTGGTAAGGAGAAGAAATTTCTTACATTCAAGAAGCTTTTCAAAATCTTTGAGCTTGATGCTCTCCTCAGAGGCTGAGAAGCTGATTCTCTCCCGAAAACATCATCTTAACAGATGATTTCATATAATCTGATGCAGGAGCCAAGCCTGCTCAGACAGCAGGAACTTCATACAGACCGAAAAGAGTTTTCTTTCCGGTCTGTTTTTATTTTCGGCTCATATAATATTATTGGGGTGTGATTATATGAATTGCTGTGTAACAGAATTAAGGTGCAAAGAGGTAATTGATAAATCGAACGGATGCAGATTGGGTCTTGTAAGCGATGTTGAGGTTGATTCGTGCTGCGGCAGAGTGGTGGCGCTTATTGTTTACGGCAGACCGAAATATTGGGGAATATGCGGCAGACGGGAAAAAATAAGAATTTGTTGGGAAGATATAGAGGTTATAGGCGACGATACAATTCTTGTCTGCAAGTGTAACCGTGAAAGCTTCAACAAACGAAACAGAAACCATAATTGAAAAGCGGTGTCCGTGATGCAGAGATTTTGCGGACACCGCTTTTGGTTTTTTTATACAATATAATCCGTAATTATCTGTGAGTTTGATTAATTGAAATAAAAAATTATGTGTGATATAATAAATAATTATAAATAATCTGTTCAAACAGATTAAAAGGAGTAATGCTGATGAGCGTAATGCAAAAGGTCAGGTCTTTATTTACGGAAATCAAGGACCACTGGAATACCCCCGCAGAGGGAAAATATGTTCCTTACAAGGAATATATAGATGTTGTTTTTGCCGTAGGCAGTAACTACGCAGGCTCAAAGGTGCTTGAATACATAGGATTTTTCTCATCCTGCTATCTTATCATGCATCACTACAAGCTTCCGTATCTTACGTTTTCTGTTATAGGAATCCTTAATATGCCTCTTGGTTATATTTCGGCTCTTATGTGGTGGTTTGTGTGTGATAACCTCGGCTTTCTTCCCCAAAAGACCGAAAGAAAATTCTATTTCACATATTTCATTATGATGGCATTCGGAATATCAACAATTCTGTTTGACTATTCACGGTTGTTCGACCAGACAAGTCCGTTTATAACATATCTCAACGGCCTTGAAGGAATGAACGCAACCGCCTGCTTCAAAACTTTTGGCACACATTTCCTGTATACAGGATGGGTTGGCGCAAGAAATATTTTCTGGCGCAAAAAGCTTCTTCCGAAATTCGGCAGATATAAATATTCGCTTTACTGCGATGTTATTCCCAAGTGCATAATGGTTATTCTTATCGGCTGGCTTCCTGTTTACAACATTCCCGATGTAGCAACAAGAGTCTGGGTTGCAAACCTTCTTTTTGCAACATATAACGTTTTCGGTTTTGCAAATAACCTTGAAATCTGCACAAGAAGTATCAGCCCCAATCTTCAGGAAAGAATTCTTGTCAGAAGCTATCCTGTTAAAATTTCACACTTTTTCAATACCATTGTGGGAATCATTCTTCCCGCAATTATCGGTTTGCTCAGATATGAGTGGGCGGATATCAATGTTTACAGATATGTTATCCCCGTAACATTCTGCGTTCTTGCCGCATTTACAATGATTTTTGCAGGCAAGGTAAAAGAAAGAATTCCTCAGCCTCCCGTTGAAAAAAAGGTTCAGATAAAATTCTGGGACGGTATGTTCGGAGTACTGCATAATAAATATCTGCTTATAAACACTATCAAAGACCTTATTGACTCTCTCGGCAACGGTATGCTGCCGTTTGTAACCATTCTTTATTTCTACACTTTCCGTTTGAGCGGTCTGCCCTACAGCCTTATTGTTATGCTCATTTCTTTTGCAGGAACACCGCCCGACCTTCTTTCACCTTATTTTCTCAAGAGATTTTCATATAAGCAGATTATGATTTTCTATCAGCTGACAAGAGCAATCGGCAATGCTCTGATTGCCGCTGCGATGTGGTTCTGCGGAGATAACCTTACCCTTTGCGGAACAATCTGTGTTGTTGTTATGTTCTTTATGGAAATGACCAAAACCGTTCCCACAACCGCAGGCCATGATATGAATGTCCGTATCGGTGACTATCAGATGTATCTTTCAGGTGAACGCCTTGAAAGCTTTGCGGGTGTTTTCGGTTGGTTTACCGGTCCCATAACATCATTTGTAGGACTTATCATTCCTCTTATGCTTCTCAGATACGGCTTTAACAGTAACTGGGATGTTCTGTTCGTTGATGCATCAAGAAGAAACATAATTGTTATTCCCATTATCGTTGACGTAATCGGCTTCCTTCTTATGACCATTCCATATTTCTTCTGGGATTATGACAGCAAGAAGCAGAATATGGTCATGGAAGTTCTTAAACGCCGTGCAGAGGTAACTGAAAAGAAGGCTGCCGAAGAGGGCGAAACCGTTTCAGGCGGATATATCGGTTAAGTGAGGTGAATTGATATGAGTAAAAAAGAAAAGAAAATAGTTGTCGAAGAACCTGTTCATCTTGATATTCCCGAAGATGAAATATGGACTTACCGTGTTGAAGGTCTTGCAGCGCCTCATATTAACAAACCTTACAAACACTACGGACTTAAGAAAATTATTTTTGCAATAGTCATTATTATTGCTGTATCCATTTCGTGTTATTTCAGCGTGAGAACCGTTCAGAAGGATACCTTTGAATACGAACAGACTGAAATCGGATATGAGCTTGTGAAATTCAGCAATACGGGTTATCTGACAACTCTTGATATCGATTTTGTTTCGGAGATTGAATATGATTCCGAAAATCCCGATGTAAACTCAAATTTTAAAATCAACAAGGATGAAACGAAAAAGGTTACTTCGGTTGGTGCTTATGCACTCAATTGTGACGAAAAAATCAAGGTTATCAATATAGGCCCCGAGGTTGATTATATTGAGCCAAAAGCATTTTATTCTTGTTGGGCGCTTCGTGAGATTAAGGTTGATGAGAACAACCCCAATTACTGCGATATTGAAGGTGTTCTTTACAGCAAGGATAAGAAAACACTTATTTGCCGTCCTTGTGACCATGACACATATCTTGCAGAAAAATACGGTCATGCAGAGTATGATGAAAACGGTTTCAGAATTGAGCCTGCGGAGGATGACGAAAACTATGAGCAGTATGTCATGGATGTTCTGACATATGTTGTTCCTTCATGTGTTGAAACAGTCGGTGAACTCAGCTTCAACTATGCCAATATGAAAGCGGTTTATCTGCCTGAAGGACTCAAATCAATTGAAACACTCGGTTTCTTTGAGATTCCTTTGCTTGAAAGCGTGAAAAGCTATAAAGCAGATTCAGTAACGGATACTCATTTTATCGGAGAAGAGGCTCTCGGAGAGGTTTACGATTCTCTTCCTGACGGACTGGAATATATCGGCTCTGATGCATTCAGCTACAATCAGGCACTGACATATGTGTATATTCCAAAGAGCGTAACATATATCGGCCATCATGCGTTCTGGGATACCGTTTACAAAGACGGGGGAGAACTTAAAGGTGTTACCGAAATCAATGTTGAAGCAAGTGAAGAAGATTTTGACAAAATACACAGAGGTGACAGCTGGAGACCGCAGTATGATTATCTTCTTTTCAAAAAATCCGTAGGTGTTAACTATTTATCACAGAGAACAGAGGGATAACATGAAGAAATCAACCGTAACATTAATCAAAACTGCAGGTATTGCTGCAGGTGTTTCTGCTGCGGCGGGATATCTTCTTTTTCATGAGATGATGCACAGAAATGCGGCACTTGCCGAAAAACTCGGAAAAATTTTGTGTCCCGTACCTGAATCGGCTCAGAATGTTGCTCAGGACGAAAGAGATATCTGGTTTCAGCAGCAGATTTTTGATGAGTTTGAAATGATTAATGACAGAAACTACAGGCTTAAGGCATATCTTCTTAAAGCTGATAAACCTTCCGATGTTTATGTTTTCTGCAGCCACGGTTACCGAAACTGCGGTAAGGGCGAATTTAATCTCATGGCTAAATTTTACCATGACAAGGGCTACAATGTTTTTCTTGTTGACCATCAGGCGGCAGGAGAAAGCGACGGAAAGTATATCGGATTCGGATATTATGAATACCGTGATTGTCTTAAATGGCTTGATTATATGCTTGAGGTTTTCGGAAAAGATATTCGGATAATACTCCACGGTGTTTCAATGGGCAGTGCAACCGTTATGCTTATGAACGGCGAAAGGCTTCCTGAAAATGTTAAATTCACCGTTGCTGACTGCGGTTATACATCGGCATATGATGAGTTTGCTCATAATGCCAAATCAATGCATTTTCCTCTTTTCCCTGTTATGAACATTGCAAATGCGTTCAACCGCAGGATTTCGGGCTATGATTTCAGGGACGCTAACCCTCTTGAAGCGGTTTCAAAAGCAACTTTGCCTATGTTATTCGTTCATGGCGGCAAGGATGATTTTGTGCCTACATATATGGTCGGAAAGCTTTATGAAGCCTGCACAAGTGCCGATAAAAAGATGCTTATTGTTGAGGGTGCCGCCCATGCGGAAAGCTACCGCACAGACAGCGTTGCATATGAAGGCATGATAAACGAATTCATAGAGAAATATATAAATTAAGAGGTTTGTATGACTAAATTCATAAGCTTGTTTCTCAGCTTGATAACGGTAATCGGTCTTGCGGCGGAAGGGATTCCCTATGCTTTCAGACCAACACTTGAGGTTGATGCTGCCGTGAGCATGGGTAAAATCTCAACCCGTGCAACGGGATATCTTTACGGCATAGCGCAGAACGGTGTTCCTGACAAAACAATTGTTGAAAGCATTGATATTTCAAGTGTTTCCCAAAAGGTTATCGGCGGTTTGCAGCATCCCATAGGTGATGTTGACGAAGCGGCACAAATGCTTGACGGCTGTGATTATATAACCGTTTATTTGCAGGATTGTTTTGATACATGGTATTATTGTTACGATGAAATCAACAATCTGCGTGCATCCGAGGAATATGACTGCGAAAAATTCGTTGAAGAACGCTTTCATCCGCAGGTTATTGAAAAAGTTACAGAGCTTTCAACCAAATGCTATTCAGACCGATTGGTTTACTGCCCGTATAATGAGGCGGATAACGCAGTCTGGTTCGGCACTCCGTCGGATGACGGTACATGGCTTATGTTTGACGATGCGGCGAAATTCAGATTTTACGATGCATGGAAAAAAACATATAACCTTATCCGTTCAATTGATCCCGATGCAGTTATCGGAGGCCCGGGTTACTGCGATTATGACAGCTATGAAATAAGGCATTTCCTTGAATTCTGCAAAACAAATAAATGCTTGCCTGATATAATGATTTATCATGAACTCGGTGAGAGATCGGCTTTGTTTTTGCAGGATCATGTTGATGATTACCGAAAAATCGAAAAAGAACTGGGAATTCCCGAAATGACGATTATTGTTACCGAATACGGAACAATGTATGAATGCGGTGCACCTGCCAATATGCTGAAATATATTGTAAATATTGAAAAGTCGGGTGTTTACGGCAATGTTGCCTATTGGAGGCTGGCAAATAACCTTTGCGATACGGCAGCGGATAACAACAGCCCCAACTCCAATTGGTGGCTTTTCCGATGGTATGCCGATATGGAAGGCGATTTGCTTGAATCGAAAATAATAGATATATTTCATGCAGATTTTGCCAATGCAATCAAATATAACTACAGCAACTTCCATTATAAGGATTTTAACGGTATTGTTTCGCTGACCGATGATAAAGACAGAATTGAAGCAATCTGCGGCGGATGTGACTACACGGGCGGAATATTCATAAAAAATCTCAATGAAACAAATCTTGGCAAAAAGGTTAATATTAAAATCGAATGTGTTTATTATGAAGGATTAAGCGGAATAGTCAACAGTCCGATAACCGTAGCAGAGTATACCGACAATGTTGTTTTAGGCAAACTTCGTGTCGATATTGATAATCCCGATCCGACTGCGGTTTATCATGTTGTTATAACCGATGCGGCCGAAGAAAAGGAAGATTATTTCAATCAAAAACTTCCTGTTCGTTATGAATTTGAAAACGGCATAAGAACAGGCGGCTCATATACTTACGACAGTGCATATGCAACAACGGGCGAACAAAACGGAATGGTAGGCGGTCTTGAAAAAATCGGAGATTCTGTTGAAATTGCTTTTGATATACCCGAAAGCGGATATTATGACCTTAAGCTTATTTACGGTAATTCAAATGACGGCAAAACACCCGATGACAGAACAGATTCTTTTGCTGAAATGACTTTTGACGGCAAGGTGAGCGAAATTGCTTTTCCAAATACAATCAAGAGCGAATATACCGATAAACTGACATTTACACAATATCTTGAAAAGGGCAGTCACACAATGAAGCTTGCTCATAAAAAAGGTACATTCGTTGTTGACAGTCTGCTTGTTTCTCCGCATTCAGACGGTAAAGAAATAACCGTGCTTGATGATGACGGTAAATATCTTGCTATTGCACCTGATGACGGTTTTTATGATCTTGATATCGGCATTGCAAACAAATTTACCGTTGACGGTGCAAAAGGATACGCAAAAAACGGAAAATCGGTTGTATATCTCAGAAAAGGTCTGAATTCAATCGAAACAGTTTCCGATAAGTGTAAAATAACGGTTTCGGAAGCATCGGGTTACTCCGTTCATATCAATGCTGATGAAATGAATCTGAACGATGCCGCAAAGCTTGAAAACGATGCTTACATAGACGGTATTTCTTCTGCCGGAGGCAATGCGGAATTCACCGTTAATGTTCCCGAAAGAGGAGATTACAGAATGACCGTTACTTATTCAAACAACGATGAGGGCGGTGTTCACAGTTATAATGTTGACCTGATTGAGAGATATATAACCGTTGAGTCAAACGGTAACCAATACACTCTCTGGTGCAGAAACACTTACAGCTGGGATACGCTGAAAACCGCAACTCTCAATGTCAGTCTTGAAGCAGGGGAAAATATAATAAAGTTCTCAAATGACGGTTCAGTTAAGTTTAATAACACCGATTCGTTCGCTCCCCATATATATTCTGTTTCGGTGAATTCGGTTTCATAAAATAATTTCAGAAAAATTGTCCAAACTAACATGGGAGGATGATTGATTTGAATAAATATGTATGCGATTTATGCGACTGGGTCTACGATGAAGAAAAAGGAGACCCCGAAAACGGAATCAAAGCGGGTACAAAGTTTGAAGATTTGCCCGAAGATTTTGTCTGCCCTCTCTGCGGAGCAGGTAAAGAACAATTCACAAAGGTATAAAAATAACGGCATACCTTGTTTGGTGTGCCGTTTATTGATTATAACGGGTGATTATAATGGATTATATCAAAAAGCAACTTTTCGAAATGCAGGATTTAAAATACCGTGATTTTCATTCAAAGCTGATGCCAACGGTTGATAAAGAAAAAGTTATCGGCATACGCACTCCCGAACTTCGTAAATTTGCGAAAAAAATATCAAAAACAGAATATAAAATTGAATTCATGAAAAATCTTCCTCATGAATATTATGAGGAGAATAATCTTCATGCGTTTCTGATTGAAGAAATAAAAGATTACTGTTTGTGCATAGCGGAGCTTAACAGATTTTTGCCGTATGTTGATAACTGGGCAACCTGTGATATGATGCGTCCCGAAATCTTTAAAAAGCATTTGCACGAATTGCTTGGTGAAATCGGGAAGTGGCTTGAATCGGCAGATACATACACAGTGCGTTACGGTATTGAAATGCTGATGATTCATTACCTTGACGGAAACTTTAAAACCGAATATGCGGATTCTGTTGCCGGAATCCGTTCGGATGAGTATTACATAAAAATGATGCAGGCGTGGTATTTTGCAACAGCGTTATCAAAGCATTATGAAAAAATCCTGCCTTATCTTGAAGAAAACAGACTTGATGCGGATACTCATAACAAAACTATCCGCAAGGCGATTGAAAGCTACCGTATAAGCGACGATAAAAAGAAATATCTGAGAACTCTCAAACGCAGTTGAAATTAATAAATATATTTGATATAATCTGTTAAGAAAGGCAGGAGAATATGATGTTTTATAAAATAGAAAATGAATTCTTGACTTGTGAAATTGACGACATGGGCGCACAGCTTCACTCGCTGAAACTCAAAGAAAACGAAAAGGAATATATCTGGCAGGGCAACCCCGATATATGGTACGGTCAGGCACCCGTTCTTTTTCCCGTTATAGGTCAGCTTATAAACGATAAATTCCGTTATAACGGCAAGGAATACACAATGCCCAAGCACGGTCTTGCAAGAAAGCTTCTTTTTAATGTTAAGGAATGCGAGGGCGCAAAGGCGGTTTTCAGCCTTGAAAGCGATGAGAATACCCTCATAAATTATCCTTTTGAGTTTGAATATCTCGTGTCATTTGAACTCAAGGGAAAAGCTCTTGTCAACACAATGACAGTTATCAACAAAACAAAGGGTGAGATGTATTTTTCAGTCGGCGCACACCCCGCTTTCAACTGCATGGTAGGGGATATAATTGAATTTGAAAAAACCGAAACCCTTGCAACAGAGAGAATCGATAAAGAAAACCTTATCATTCCCGAAAAATTCCCCCTTATTGAAAATTCAAAGGAAATAAAAATCACAAAAGAGATTTTTGAACCCGATGCACTCATTCTTTCTGATATTCAGTCAGAAAAGCTCACTATAAAAGGTGAGAATGAGGTTGAATTCACATTCGGAAAATGTCCCTTCCTCGGCATCTGGGCAAAACCGGGCGCACCTTATGTATGTATTGAACCCTGGTACGGTGTTAATGACGGCAGAGAGGTTAAAAGCGATATCTCCGAAAAGAGAGGAATTCAGCATCTGGGCGAAGGCGAAACTTTCGAGTTTTCATGGACAGCAGAAATTAAATAAAAGCAACCGCTGTGAATTTGAACTCACAGCGGTTTTCTTATATCTTTTTCAATCTGTTATATTCTTCGTTTGTTATTTCAATTACCCTTCCGTGCTTAAAACCGTATGGGAATGAAAACTCTTCGGGTACACGGCTGAAATTCATATCTCCCGGTGCAGATGAAACGAAGGGTACATAACCCATTTTCGGCTTTTCGCACCCGAAGAAATCAAGCATCATGCACCATCTGCCGTCGGGAAGAGTGTATACGGTAGGACCTTCGTATGAACCGGGTCTGTCAATTTCTTTGTCCATGTATTCTTCAAACTTTTCGTCATGCTTAAAAGGTCCGTAAAGGTTATCCGATGTTGCGTGCATATTCATAGGCGGTTTGTCGGCGTTTTTGTAGAAAAGATGATATGTGTTTCCGACTTTCTGAATATGAGAATCAAGAATTTCGTTATCTTTTGTGAAATAGAGTTTTGGCTCGGAGAATGATTCAAAATCCTTGGTTGTACAGCAGTAAATCGACATATGCTTATAATTTGTTTCTTCAACCGTTGAGCCCCAGTGGATAAGATATTCCTCATTATCTTCATCAAAGAATACTTCAGGTGCCCAAAGACAGCCGAAATCATCTCTGCCGAAATAAATCAGTTTTTCATCTGAAAAATTAACGAGGTCATCTGTTTTCCACATACGCAGACATTTACTGCCTGTGCGGTTAACATTCTGCCAGTCAACATTATAATTTTCATCCATACGGTTAGCTATGCATAAATCGGTTGTGAGAATAACGAATCCGCCGGTATGGAGTCTGATGATTTCTATATCACGGCAACCTTTTTCACCAAGCTGAGCTGTTAAAACGGGATTCCCTCCGTTGACTTCCTCCCAATTATATCCGTCGGCGCTGATTCCGAAATATACCTGCTCACCGTCGGGTGTAACTTTTTCTTTGAAATGAGTAAAAAGATAAGGCATATTATTTCTCCTTAAAACAGATTTTCGGCATATCTTACAGCACCCATGGCATCTGATGAATAGCTGTCTGCATTAATCATTGAAGCATATTCCTCAGTCATAACCGCACCGCCGACCATAACCTTGCAGTCGGGAACTTCGTTTCGAAGCATTTTTATTGTTTCTTCCATTGCGGGTACGGTTGTAGTCATAAGAGCACTCAGACCTACAAGCTTTGCACCGCACGATTTAACAGCATCAACAATTGCTTCGGGAGTAACATCCTTACCGAGGTCTGTAACATCAAATCCGTAATTTTCAAGAAGAACTTTAACGATATTCTTGCCGATATCGTGAATATCTCCCTTTACGGTTGCGATAACTATTTTTCCCTTCTTACCTTCGCCCGACGGTATTTGCGACTTGATAGCCTCGAAAGCTTCTTTGGCTGCCTGAGCACTCATGAGAAGCTGAGGAAGATAAACCTTCTTTTCCTCAAATCCTTTTCCGACTGTATTGAGTGCCGGAATAATTTTGCCGTTTATGATTTCCATAGGAGACTGTACTTTCAGGAGTTCGTTTGCTGCGATTCCGGCCTGCTCTTTGAGTCCGTTTATTATGCACGCATCAAGCTCTGTTGATGATGCAGTCGATGTTGCACTCTGAACGGGGGAAAGAGTATCTGCAAATTCAATATAGTCAACGCAATTTTCATCTTTGCCAGTAAGAGCCATAAAGCAATGCCACGCCTTCATCATTTCATCCGAGTGGGGATTGATTATAGCGCAGTCAAGACCGTTCTGCATTGCCATTGTATAGAAAACAGAGTTAACATCTGATCTTGCAGGAAGTCCGAAAGAGATATTTGACACACCGAGGCTCGTTTTGATGCCTTTTTCGTGAAGAATTCTCACAGCTTCAAGAGTGATATTTGCACTTTCCGAATCGCTTGAAACAGCCATTGCAAGCGGGTCAACAATAATATCCTTTTGTTCTATTCCGTATTCCGAAGCTTTTGCAATGATTTTTTCTGCAATTGCAACTCTGCCAGAGGCGGAATCCGGAATACCGTTTTCGTCAAGAGTTACTGCAATTGCAACGCCGCCGTATTTTCTGATAAGAGGAAATACGGCTTTCATGCTTTCTTCTTTGCCGTTTACGGAGTTAATGAGAGCTTTACCGTTATATATTCTCATTGCTTTTTCCATTGCGGTGACATCTACGGTGTCAATCTGCAAAGGTAAATCGATAACTCCCTGAAGAGCTTTTATAACCGAAACCATCATTTCAGGTTCATTGATTTCAGGCAGACCGACATTAACGTCAAGAATTGAAACGCCTTTTTTATTCTGCGCAAGACCTTCGTTGAGAATATATCCTATGTCGTTCTGACGGAGAGCTTCCTTGAATCTTTTTTTGCCCGTCGGATTTATTCTTTCTCCTATTATAACGGGTGCGTTGCCTATTTCAACGGCATGGGTATATGATGAAATAAGTGTATGATTTTTCTTTTCGGGAAGTGTAAAAGGAAGATTTTTTGTTTTCTCAACGGTTTTTCTGATATGGTCGGGAGTGGTGCCGCAGCATCCGCCGATGATTGTTGCGCCTGCTCTGACGATATCGCACATAATATCCGAAAACTCGTCTGAGTCAATGTCAAAAATAGTTTTTCCGTTTTCGTTTCTGGGAAGTCCGGCATTCGGATTAACTATAATGGGCACGCTTGAATATTTTGCAAATTCGGGAACAATTTCTATCATCTGCTTCGGACCGAGTGAACAGTTCATGCCGATTGCATCAGCACCGAGACCCTCAAGCATTGCAATCATTGCAGCAGGGTCTGCACCTGTCATGAGCTTTTTGCTTTCGTCATAAACGCAGGTAACAAAAACAGGCAGATCACAGCTTTCTTTTGCGGCAAGCATTGCGGCTTTTGCTTCGTAGCTGTCGTTCATCGTTTCGATAAGAACAAGGTCTGCGCCTGCTTTTGCACCGATTTTTATTGTTTCGGAAAAGATTTCAACAGCCTTTTCAAACGGTAAATCACCCAAAGGCTCAAGCATTTTTCCGAGAGGTCCTACATCAAGAGCAACAAAGGCGTTATATCCTTGTGCGGCGTCCTTTGCGTTTGCGATTGCGGCATTGATAATCTCTTCAAGGTTTTCGAATTTAAGTCTGTTTGCACCGAAAGTGTTTGAAGTTATTATCTGCGTACCTGCATCAAGATACATACGGTGCATCTCTATGATTTTATCCGGATTTGATATATTCCAGCTTTCGGGATATTCGCCTGCTTTGAGTCCCCACGACTGCAGAAGGGTGCCTGCACCGCCGTCAAAATAGGTTATTTCTTTTTTGATTTTTTCAATAATTTTCATAGTTTTTTCCTTATCTGTACGGACATTCACTGTTTCTGCATATCATGCAGCCCGGACCCGTACACCTGTTTTTTTCGTTCCCGATGCCGATTATTGCTGTAACCGATTTAATGGGAGTCATTATCATACTGTCGTTGAGAGATAAACCAATATTCTTCTTTGTTTCAAGAAAACTGACTATATTCTTCTGGAATTCGATTGATAAATCGCCGTATCCGGGACTGAATCTGGGGCGGAGAAAGTCAGAATTTTCAAGTGACAGATTGATTTTGTCGCAAAAAGCTTCGATCGCCGTTGAGCCGATACAGTCTGTAACTATTCCGAAGAGAGGGGAGAGCAACGATTTTTTTTGAATCAGTCTGTGAGCAGCAAACCCCGTTGTAGCTGCAAGAACATACGCATATTCGCATCCAAACAGATTTTTTTGGAGAGAACGGCTTTCTGTTTTCATAAAACCGAGGTCAACGCCGTTATCTGTCTTGACGGGCACTTTTGCAATACAGGCTCTGAATTCAGCTGCATCAAGAAATTCTTCGGTGCATGAGCAGATAAGCTCCTTTGTATTGTTATCCGTTGATTTAACGGAATAATAGCCGAGATAAACGGCAACCTCCTTCGGGTCGATGTTTATTTCGGCTGCATCTGCTTTAATTATTTCAATCATCAGATTATTCCTTTAAGATTGGATTGGATTTTTTCGGCAACATCAGGTTTGTTCATGGAATAAACATGAACAGCATTGATACCGTTTGAATAAATATCAATTATCTGCTCCGTAGCGTAAGCAATTCCTGCCTGCTTCATTGCAACGGGATCATCACCGAAGCGGTCAACCATGCGCAAGAATTTTCGGGGCAAAACCGTTCCCGAAAGAGAGCAGATTCTTTTGATTTGCGCCGCATTTGTAACGGGCATGATGCCGGGAATAACGGGAATTGTTATTCCTGCCTCACGAATTTTATAAAGAAAGTTAAATAGGATGTGATTATCAAAAAACATCTGGGTTGTAAGGAATTCACAGCCTGCATCAACCTTGATTTTAAGATTCTGAATATCTTTTGTAAAGCTGTTGCATTCGGTATGACCTTCGGGGTAACACGCACCGCCGATGCAGAATTCTCCGAAATTCTTTATCTCTTTGACAAGGTCGCTTGCATGAGTGAAATCAAGGCTTCTTTCTGTTACTCCTGTGGGCAGGTCTCCTCGGAGAGCAAGAATATTTTCAACACCCTTCGTTTTGATTTCGGCAAGGGTTTCTCTTATTTTTTCTCTGTCAGAGCAAACGCAGGTGAGATGCGCAATTGGGGTTACACCTGTTTTGACGATGCTTTCTGCGATGTCGATTGTGTAAGAGCCTGTTGTTCCGCCTGCACCGTATGTAACACTCATAAAATCAGGATTAAGTTTTGCAATTTCAAGAGCTGAAGATTTTATGCTCTCATAACTTTCGCTGTTCTTTGGAGGGAAAACCTCAAACGAAAGTGAAGGTGTGCCTCTTTTTATTATTTCGGATATCTTCATTTTATCACCTTATTTTTTTCTGAATATCAAAAGCTTACTGAAGAAATAGTTTAGAATAATAACAACAATTCCTACAATGGTTTTTGCGATGAGATCGTGCCATGAAAGAAGCGTTATCATAATAAACATCATGATTGTTTCGATAAAGAACGAAAAAACTCTTGCACCAACAAAAGCTGCGAATTCTTTTCCCGCAACAGAGGGTTTCCAGCTTTTTGATTCGAAAACCCACAGTTTGTTGGTTATGAACGCAAAAAGAACGGCGGCAACCCAGGCGATGAAGTTTGCATCAAGGTAATCTGTTCCTTCGCCGAAAAATTCAAGTGCTTTTACGAAACCGATTTTATCAAGCAGAATGTTGAAAAATCCGTTCCATTCAATTGAAATAAAAAGCTTTTTGAATATGTAGAATATTCCGAGGTTAACAAAGGTGGTCAGTAATCCGAATCCTACATAAGTCACAAACTCTTTGGTTAAAAACTTATCAATGAGCTTTCCGATGATGCTTTCCTTTTTAAATAATTTAAAAAACAAATCTCTTATTTTCTCAATCATAATTAACTCCGTAAAATTATTTGCCGCATATATGATTATTTTAAAACAAAACAATAATAAAGTCAATAAAAGCTTGCATTTTTAATATGTTGTGGTAAAATGATATGATAGCGAGGTAGAATTTATGGAAAATATCGTGCAGACGAAAAACAGAATACATTTCCTCGATGAGCTGAGAGGCTTTGCTGCTTTCTGTATGGTGTTTTATCATGCGTTTTACCTTCTCGGGGAATTTTTCGGTCTTGAATGGGCGGAAAAACTGTTTTATTTCTTTTTTTCAGTTCAACCTCTTTTTGCGGGGATTTTTATTTTTATTTGCGGAATATCCTGCACTCTTTCAAGAAGTAATCTCAAAAGGGGACTTATTCTTCTCGGAGTTGCGTTGGGATTTACCCTTGTTACGGCAGGCATTATGCCTGAACTCGGGTTTTATGATTGCGAAATCTATTTCGGAATAATTCATTTTCTTTCCGTTTCAATTCTCATTTATTCGATTTTGTCAAAAAAGCTTTTAAAAATTTCGCCTTTTGTCGGAGTTCTTTTCTGTGTTTTTTTATATGCATTCACAAGCGGAATCGGCAGAGGAGAGCTTGCTTACGGCGATTTGATAAAAATCAATCTTCCTGAGGAACTTTATCAGACCGATTTTCTTGCACCGCTCGGTATATATTCACCATCATTCTTTTCGGCTGATTATTTCCCGATATTTCCTCAGATATTTATTTTCCTTGCAGGTGTTTTCTGCGGTAACTATCTTAAATATAAGGGTTATCCCGAGTGGAGCTTCGGGAAGCGAATTCTGTTTTTCGGTTTTCTCGGAAGAAATGCCCTCATAATATATATTGTCCATATGCCCGTTATTTTTGCGGTTGCATACGGAATTGAGTTTGTTATTAATTTATTTTCATGATAGGAGTAATAAAACATGAGTGAAGCATGCAGCGGCAATTGCGCAAGCTGTTCAAGCAATTGTTCATCAAAAGAAAAGCAGGATTTAAGAATTCCCTGCGGACCCTTCAGCAATGTAAAAAAAGTTATTGGTGTTGTCAGCGGTAAAGGCGGTGTAGGTAAGTCGCTTGTTACTTCAATGCTTGCAAGTGCAATGCAGGCAAGAGGCAATGCCTGTGCTGTTCTTGATGCGGATATAACCGGTCCATCTATTCCGAAATCCTTCGGAATCAAAGAAAGGGCAAAGGCTGATGAAAGCGGACTTCTTCCCGAGGAAAGCAAAACCGGCATCAAGATTATGTCAATCAATCTTCTTTTGGAAAACGAGGAATCTCCCGTTGTGTGGAGAGGTCCCGTTATTTCAGGCGTTATTCAGCAGTTCTGGAAGGATGTTGCATGGGGTGATGTTGACTATATGTTTGTTGATATGCCTCCCGGAACAGGCGATGTATCTTTGACGGTTTTCCAGAATCTTCCCGTTGACGGTATTGTAATCGTAACAACACCTCAGGATCTTGTTACCATGATTGTTAAAAAGGCATTCAACATGGCAAAGCTTATGAACATTCCGGTTCTCGGCCTTGTTGAAAACATGAGTTATGTTGTATGTCCCGATTGCGGAAAGGAATTCAAGATTTTCGGCGAAAGCAAGATAGATGAAATTGCAGCTGAACTCGGTGTTTCTGTTCTTGCAAAGCTTCCAATTGACCCCACAACCGCATCGCTTGTTGACAAGGGCGCAATTGAACTTGCAGACGATAAATATGTTGCTAATGCCGTTGACTTTATTGCAAATTTAGACTAAAATAAAGCTTATACAATATTTCAGGAGTTGAAAAAAATGCTTGATATCAAATTCTTAAGAGAAAACCCCGATATCGTAAAAGAAAATATAAAGAAAAAATTTCAGGACAGCAAAATAGCTCTTGTTGACGAGGTTATTGAACTTGATGCACAGTCAAGAGCAATCAAGTCTGAAGCAGACAGCCTCCGTGCAAACCGCAACAAGGTTTCAAAGGAAATCGGTGCACTCATGGCACAGGGTAAAAAAGAAGAAGCGATGGCTGCAAAGACAAAGGTAACCGAATTCTCAGAAAGACTTGCCGAATGTGAAAAACTTGAGGCTGAATATGCCGAAAAGGTAACAAAGATTATGATGATTATTCCCAATATCATCGATCCCAGTGTGCCCATCGGCAAGGATGACAGCGAAAATGTTGAGGTAACAAAATACGGTGAACCCGTTGTTCCCGAGTTTGAAGTGCCTTATCATACAGATATCATGGAACGCTTCAACGGTATTGACCTTGATGCTGCAAGAAATGTTGCAGGTAATGGCTTCTATTACCTTATGGGTGATATCGCAAGACTTCATTCCGCTTGTATTTCATATGCAAGAGATTTTATGATTGAAAGAGGCTTCACCTATTGTGTACCTCCCTTTATGATTCGCAGCAATGTTGTAACAGGCGTTATGAGCTTTGCTGAAATGGATGCAATGATGTATAAGATTGAGGGCGAGGACCTTTATCTTATCGGTACAAGCGAACATTCAATGATCGGTAAATATATCGATACAATCGTTCCCGAAGATACACTTCCTCACACTCTTACAAGCTATTCGCCTTGTTTCCGTAAGGAAAAGGGTGCTCACGGCATTGAAGAGAGAGGTGTTTACAGAATTCATCAGTTCGAAAAGCAGGAAATGATTGTTGTTTGTAAACCTGAAGACAGTATGATGTGGTTTGAAAAGCTTTGGCAGAATACCGTTGATCTCTTCCGTTCACTTGATATCCCCGTAAGAACTCTCGAATGCTGCTCAGGCGACCTTGCAGACCTCAAGGTTAAGTCTTTTGATGTTGAAGCATGGTCACCCAGACAGAAGAAGTATTTCGAAGTCGGTTCATGTTCCAATCTCGGCGATGCTCAGGCACGCAGACTCAAAATCAGAGTTAACGGTAAAGACGGCAAAAAATATTTTGCACACACTCTTAATAACACTGTTGTTGCTCCTCCCAGAATGCTTATTGCATTCCTTGAAAACAATCTCAATGAAGACGGCAGTGTAAATGTTCCTGTTGCGCTCAGACCTTATATGGGCGGCAAAGAAAAGCTTGTTCCTGTGAAATAAATAACATTCCCACCGAAGAATTGTATCTTTGGTGGGATAATTTCTTTTAATATAACAGCAATAAAATATTATTTTACTCTTGATTTTTACAGACTGCTGATATATAATAATAAAGCTGATTTGCCGATGTGATGGAATTGGCAGACGTGACGGACTCAAAATCCGTTGGTAGCGATACCGTGCGGGTTCGACCCCCGCCATCGGCACCAAAAAAAGCCTCCAGTGGCGTTTTCCGCCATTGGAGGTTATTTTTGTGGATTGTGATGCGAGTGGGGAGAACAGGCGACTGACCGCAGTCGGGAAAAACAGTCCGGTGGACTTTTTTTAGCCGCGTGCAGACCCCCGCCATCGGCACCATACAGAACAAATC